>DASYWT010000346.1:0-24959 GCA_035935775.1 Terriglobales bacterium | reverse complement strand
TTGCGGCACTGCCTTAGCAAGGACATGCACGTCAGACTCAAACGCGAGCAAGCCCGTAAGTGCACTCCACTTCGCGCACGTCCGGAGCAATATGACGATTCCAGTTAGAAGGGCGCATTTCTGAAGGAACGGGGGCATTATGGATTTCGCGTAATACGGCGGAAATGGTGCCCGCCACGACGTCACCTCCGAGATACAAGAAATAGTTCTTAGTCGAGTGGACGGTAACCTTCATGTAGTCGGCGAGAGCGCCGGGCGTCAAATCGGACAACGCGTGAGAACTAAATGTCACTTGGACGCTTGAAATGGGCAGTTTCGGCAACTCAAAGAGGGGCATAAGCACCACATCCGATGTCGACAGCGTTTCCGGCGTAAGCGCTTTCTCTCCGTATAGCACGAATCTCATCGACGGGAAGGCCTTCAACAGATAATAGGATGCGAGCGCAATGCTCTCCGGAACGTCGAAATCGACGTACGTCACGGCTTCGGAGTCTCGAAGAAGGTAGTAAGCTAGGCCGCCATAACCGCCACCGATCTCAGCGACGACACCTCGCCCGGAGCGGAGTTTTAGTATTTGATGGGCGCAATAGTGTTGGAATTCCGAGGCGCTTCTCACTAACGTGCCATCGATCAACACGCCGAAAGGATTTCCGATCGCGGGGCTTCTGAGATCAGAGAGGTTGAAACGACCCCCCGTCTGGGCAGTCCAATAATCAATGCGATACAGGGCGTCCCCAAGGTAAGTACGGCGATAAACATCCTTCATGGAAGCCTGGAAGTAGGCTTTCAACGTGCCAAATGGTATACCGACCAAACCGCCGCCGCAGGGATCACGAAAGAAATTTCTGTACATTCCGCGGAGAGCCTCAATATTGCTGTTCCTAAGCGCATGCATTACGGGTCCCAGGGCGCATCGCTGAATTTCCTTCCACCACTCGGTAGGCTCATAACACCGCGGTGCAAATCGCTGATCCGCAAGGGCCTTTCCGTAGGCAGTACAGATGCGCTGGAGTAGTTGGGTGTCCTCGCTGCCCGAATCCGCGAAGCGGGGCACAAAGCCTTTGGTGACATTTTGCAGGTCGTAGCGCGGGTCCGCGCGAAAGTGATTGTAACTTGTCGATGCGAAGTGCCTCCTCTGGAGGTTGACTCGCAGGCGCTCCCTGGCAATGCGCGCGGTTCGCAAAGGATGAACGAAGTGCTTTATCTTAAGCATGCCGTGTACCCTCGGGTAATTCTCGAGGCGAAGCCACGGCTACGAAATCGAGGACTCTCTCCGGCTTAAGCCTGAACATTGCCGCGTCCGCCAGTGCCCGGGCGTTACCTCGCACCCTGCCCTTGTAATCCAGCCATGGTGGCTTGCCATGCACAGCCCCTTGCAGGCTAACGCGGAGCGCCGGAAGCCAGAATGTCCTCAGCAACTTTCTGAAGGAAGGGATGGTGCCTTTTCGCCATAGATAGTGGGAATTCGCTAATTGCGTGTATCCCACCAAGAACCCACGTTCGCGGTACACTCGCGCCCCAATGTGAGCGACACAAGTCTCGTAATTCCACACCACCTGACCGTAAGCCCTGCTTCGTACTGAGAAGTCATAGTCTTCCAACCAGGAATCCAGCGGCAAGCGTTCGTCAAACTGTACTTTTCTCAAAAGGGAATGCCGGACAAACATATTGCATCCGCAGGCGCCTTCCGCAGCTTCCGTTCTGCTCTCGCAGCGAGTCTTCAACACCGCGGCGGAGGCCTCTTCTCGGGTCAGTGTGCGTCCAATGCGCAACCCATCTGCGGCACTAATGCCGCTTGCCATCACCACATCCGGGCTGCGATCAAACAACTGCTGCATGCTTTCTATGTAGTTGGGAGATAGTTCGATGTCGTCGTCCAAGAACAGCACACAGTCGGCGTCACGAGGGACGACCGTCAAACCCGTGTTGCGTTGCTTCGTCAGTCCCTGAGCTCCCAGTACGATCCGAATCAGGGGGAGTTGCGCTGTCTCGTTCGCCACACTGGCGGTATCGCAAAGCGACAACACAATCATTATTGGCAAGTATGTTTGCTTCCCTAGGGAGACAACCGTCTCGTGCAGAATCTCTGGCCGCCCGACAGAGCTGATGACGACTGCGGTCTTCATGGCTCGCCGATTTTCGCGCGATACAGCGACGGCAGCCCGATGCCTCGGCCACAGTCACTGGCCAAGATGATAGTCCCACTCCCACGCCTCATGTTCAATTTTCTGCGAGGTTCGCGAAACTCAAGAACCTAGATCGGACTGCGACGCTTGCCTCTGCGCAGGGCTGCGCTGGGTTTCAGACATGGTCCGCCCTGGCGGACGATTTTAGACTCGCTTCAGTGGTGCGACGTAGAAGACGTGGAGGTAGAGCGGGACGAAGTTCCCGAGGTGGAAGTCCTGCCCATGGAACCGAACCCGCCAAAGCCGCCCATGCGGGGCGCGCTCATGGCCGGCGAACGCGCAATGGAGCCGCGCGGAGTCAACGCCGTACCGTGCGGACCCATCGCGCCTGTGGTCATGGAACGGCCGCCCTGCATCGTGCCGCCATGCACCGGAATGTTGGTGACCATTCGTCCCGGCCGTCCACCAAGCATCGCCGAACCGGTAGCGCCTTCGCGCACTGCAATCGGACTACGCGAAATCGGCCTCACCGGTACGGTGGGATGATTTGCGGCCGTACTCACCGGGGGCGTAGGAGTCTTGAAACCGGTTGGAGGATCCACGATCACGGGCGCCGCATTCCAGCCATAGAAGCCGCCCGGCTGCCAAGCCCATCCCCAGCCCGGCACGAAAGCCCAACTGCCGTAGCGGTAAGGTACCCAGCCCCAGGGGTAGCCCGAGACGAACGTATAGCCCACCCCTGGACACCAGGTCCACGCGCCGTTCATGAATGGATCCCAGCCCGCGCCCATGTAATAGGGCTGCCACAGCCATCCCCAGCCCGGCTGGTAGAAGTAGTTGCCGTAGTAGTTCAGGTCCGCCAGGCCGTAACTGTAAGGCCAGGAATTGGTGACCGCGTTATTGTAATTGTACTGATTCTGAAACTGGCCTTCCTGTTTATTCCACTTATCGTACTGGTCGGGTTCCACGCCCTTGGCGACTTCATAGGTCCCATTTTCGCCCAGATTGATGTTCAGGGTGTGATTCTTCGCCACCTTCACTTCGCCCGCCGGCCCCTGCACTTGGAGTTCGCCTTTGGTGACGGAGAGCTTCACCTGCCTATCATTCCGGTCAACCCGGAAGGTGGTGGCATCTTTAACGGCCGCGTGCTGGTTGCCGAACTCTACGGTGAACTCATTGTTCTTCTGCTTGCCGATATTGAAATAAGCCGTTCCCTGCTTGACCTCGACCGAGCTCACTTTGGCGCCGGAATCGCGCAACGACAACTGCGGAAATTCGACAACGGTATCCGGCGTCAGGCGCACGGCGCTGCCATCCTCGAACTCCACTTCCACCAGCCCGCCTTCCTTCGTCCACAGCTTCACGCCCTGCGTGATCGGCATATTGCGCAGAGCTTTTTCGTAACCTGTGCCGTGGTCAACCTGCACGTTGCCATCCAGATCGCTCAGACGAACGATTCGCACCTGGCTGTCGGCGAGGGCGGAGATGGCGAACAGCCCGCAGATGAACACTGCCAGCAGGAGAAGCGCCTGGCTCACTCGCTGGGTCATAGGGAACTCCCGGGGAAATCCTCTCCCCTATTAGACGCCACTATTGTACCCCCGGATGCAACCAGAGTTGCGAAAGAGGGGCTTTAACCGCCTGAAAGCAGGAAACTTCCGGCTCTCGGTTCAATTCTGGAAGGCTTGGTCAGCGCCCGCGCGGTCCGGCTGAGCCCATCTGCAGCAGGCGCTGTGCGTGCTGCTTGTCAATGTGCATCACTTGCGGGTCATCAATTAGTTTTTGCAGGATTGGGGCCACCGCCTGCAATTCCTCCAGTTGGCCTTCCTGCGCCATCTGGTCCATACGCTTCAGTTCCTCATCCAGTCCCAGCTTCTGGTGATCGTAGTAATACTGCAGCCGGCGGCCAAATTCCAGAGTGGTGGAGACGCCCTGGAACAAACGGGTCAGTTCCTGAATATCCTGGTTGCTGGAATAGTTATATGTGGTTGAGTTGTTGGTCTTCTCGTCGGTATAATACAGGGTCTTCGCGCCGGTGTTGGCCAGGCGCCCCTTGTGGTATTCGAAATCCCCCTTGAAGTAGTGCAGTTTCTTCGCCAGTTCAAAAATCCGGGTACGGCCCGGCTGCGAGATCACGAATTTGATGATGTAGGGGTCGCCTTCCATGTCCCCAGGTATGGGACTGGAACGATAAGCAGCCTTGCCCGTGCTGCCCACGGAAATGGAGTAATAGGGCGGCACCGATCCCGTCAGTTCCAGGGAGAAGCTGACGACAGGCTCAGGCGTGAAGGTTTGCTGCGGGTGCAGGTTCGGAACCTGGGCTCGCAGTGCCAGGGGCAAGATTACCAGAATCGGAACCAACGTCCATCGGCCGGCTTGCATGATCATTCCCTAAGTTTGTGTTGCCGCTTGGCGAACCAGCGTCGCCGCCGTGTGCAGGTGACAGATTGCGATGGCCAGCGCGTCCGCGGCATCAGAAGGTTGGGGCAAAGATTTCAGGCACAGCAGACGGCTGACCATTTGCTGCACCTGCGACTTTTCCGCCCGGCCGTAGCCCACCACCGCCGACTTGATGGCAAGCGGCGCGTACTCGGCAACGGGCAGCCCGGCGGCAGCCGCCGCCAGCATGGCAACCCCGCGCACCTGCCCCAGCTTTAACGCTGACTTGACGTTCACCGCGTAAAACACATCTTCGATCGCCACGTCATCTGGCTGGTGCTGCCGGATTAGTTCGTTCAGACGACAGTAAATGCTGTGTAGCCGCGCCGGCAGCGGCTCACGGCTGTTCAGCCGGATCGCGCCCACTGCCCGGCAACTCAGGCGGCCGTCGTCGGCCTGCTCGACCACGCCATACCCCGTGTACTCTGTGCCGCAGTCGATGCCCAGGACCCGCATGTCAAAAATCTTACACCATCGGCGCCAAGTAGCCGGTAGGGGGCAGAGGGCCGCTGGAGCGGCCAGGGGCCACAGCCGAACACGGCTGCTGACTCCAGCTGCCCCAAACCGCCACTCACGCGAGCCTCTCTGCCGTCTCCAGGTCAGCTTCTGAGTTCCCGTTAGAGGCCACCCTGCTTTGGCTCGAGCACATCCAACTGGTTGCCACCGTTTCGTCCACATCTAAGCCAGTAGCGCTATTCAAGACACACCTGGAGGTATGAGGAAAACCATCGCACTCTTGACCGCGTTCCTGGCTCTGGGACTGGGGCCGTCCCTGGCGGCAAAGTCGCGCCCAAACCAGGAGCAGAGCAGCTCTTCCGCCCAGGTGGTAGCCGGGCCCATCCCGGAAAAAATTACCAGCACCTCCGCGGTCGTATGGTGGCTGACGACGGCGCCGGAAGAGAGCATCCTGGTTTACGGTACCGCTCCCGATGATCAGCCCTACCGCGTGCAAAGGCCCTGGAGCACGCGCACCCACGAAGTCAGCGTGAAGAAGTTAGAGCCCGCCACCACCTACTATCTCGCGGTGTTACACCCCGACGGCGCCCGAAGCGCGGCCGGCCGCTTCACGACCCAACCACTCGGCTACAGCCGGTCCAGTAACGTGCGCATCACCAATGGTCCGCTGTTCGAACAGATCACGCCTGATTCCGCCACCCTCGCCTGGTCCGCCAATATGGCCGCTTCCTTCGTGGTCCACTACGGCACCGACCCGCGAGACCTCAACCAGCCCACGACCGCGCCCTGGACTCCGACTACACATCGGATTGTGCTCCATGGGTTGCAGCCTGACACGCACTACTACTTCACCCTTGAGCCGACCCAACAATTGCCTGAACCCAACCAATCGGCGGAGGAATCGAGCCAGCCGCCTCCATCCAGCGCTCCCTTCACCCAGGTTTATGCTTTCCGTACGCTGGCCCGCGGACAACAAGCCCTTAACATCGGCCCGCGGCGCTGATTACTGGCGCGGGCATCCCGCCGGATGCGGACGCGGACATCTCGCCCCGACATTGCAGGCATAAAACATTGGCTGTCTTGACAATACTGCCCGTCGTCACGGGTTTCTCCCGGCAAACGTGGTAGTCTATTTTCTTCCCGCCCAAGGCCAGCTTCAGGGCCGAGCCGCAAGGATCGCCAGCGCCGGTTCTCCACTGCCAGGGCGAGACCATGAGTTGACTGGAGCAGCAGATGAAGGTTGGAATTCTTACCGGCGGTGGAGATTGCCCAGGTCTGAATGCTGTGATTCGTGCGGTCGTGCGCAAGGGCGTCTTCCACTACAACGATGAGTTCGTCGGCTTCCTGGAAGGTTGGCGGGGCGTGCTGGAGAACAAAACCGAGCCTCTCGACCTGTCCAATGTGGGCGGCATCCTGCCCCGTGGCGGTACCATCCTTCGCACTTCGCGCACCAACCCCGGCAAGCACGAAAACGGACTTGCCCGCTGCATCGAAAACCTGAAGAAGAACGGCGTAGAAGCACTGGTCGCCATTGGGGGCGACGATACCATTTCTGTGGCCCTGCGCCTGTATCAGATGGGCGTCAAGGTGGTGGGCGTGCCCAAGACCATTGATAACGACCTGAGCGGGACCGACTTCACCTTCGGCTTTGACACTGCTGTCAATGTTGCCACTAGCGCTATTGACCGCGTGCACACCACCGCGGAGGCTCATAATCGCGTGATGGTGGTGGAGGTGATGGGCCGCGATTCCGGCTGGATTGCCATGTACAGCGGCATTGCCGGCGGCGCCGACGTCATTCTCATCCCGGAAAAGCCCTTCGACATTGAGGAAGTCGCCGAAACCATCCGCCTGCGCCACGCCCGCGGGCGCTATTTCAGCATTGTGGTAGTCGCCGAGGGCGCCAAATTCGCCAGCGACATGGACCGCCAGCACGGCGCCCCGGTGGTCAACAACATGGGGGCCGATGAGTTCGGCCATGTGCGGCTGGGCGGCATCAGCGGCATCCTGGCCCGCGAAATCGAGCGCCTCACCGGCTTTGAAACCCGCGCCGTGGTGCTGGGCCACATCCAGCGCGGCGGCTCGCCCAGCGCCTTCGACCGCGTGCTGGCCACCCGCTACGGCATCGGCGCCATTGACATGGTGCACCGCGGCGAGTTCGGCTGCATGGCCGCCCTGCGGGGCAATAAAATCGTTTCGGTTTCCCTGGCTGAGGCCATCGGCGAGAACCGCAAGGTAGACCAGGACTTAATCGAGGTGGCCATCGGCATCCTCGACAAGCTGAAGGACACGGACAAACCCAAGGAAGTGAAGGAAGCCGTCAGCCACTAGGCTTTTCGGGGGCTGGGCGCCTTCGCCCGTGCCCCCGTTCCCCACGCCGCACTGCTCCGGCGGCGACCAATTTTGTAATCTGCCTCACCCCCTCTTGTGACAACTGTCACAGTACCGCGTGCACTCCAGTTCCATAATGAAAATGCCAGGGCTGTGAGTCGGCCTGCTGCAAGGAGAAACGACTATGAGAGCCTGGGCATTGGCTGTGCTGGTTGCTTTGCTGGCCTGCGTGGCGTTGGCCGCCAATCAGGCCCCGACCAACGGAAATGCGCCTAAGTATGACAAGGCCACCGAGGTCAAACTCAAGGGCACGGTGGCGGATGTGCGTGACTACAATTGCCCCATCAGCGGCACCATGGGAGCCCATCTCACGCTGAAGGTGCAGGATGGCAGCACAATTGAGCTGCATCTGGCCGCCACCAAGTACGTCAAGGGCTATGAAATGGTCTTCAACAAGGGCGATGAGATCGAAGTGCTGGGCTCCAAGGTAAAGTTCAACGGCGCGGATACCATCCTGGCGCGTGAAATCACCCGTGGGCAGGACGTGTTCGTGTTCCGCGATGAGAAAGGCAAGCCTGTTTGGTAGCCGATAACCGGTAGTTGGTAGCTGGTGGTTGGCGGCCGGCCGAAGGCGGCCCCACCTGCTAATTCTTAGGCCAAGCAAGTTTGATTTTTTGGGCCGAGCGAACCAGGTAAAGAAGGCGCGGGATATCTCCCGCGCCTCCGCTTTTGCCCGGCATACGCTGCTGGCGAGATCCTCCGCCCTGAAGGTCCTCGGGATGACGCCCATTTTGAAAGGTTGACGGCGGGCTACCGCGCAGTTTGCCCTGACTCCTGACTCCCGACTCCCGGTTTATTACGCCACTACTTCCAGCGCTCCGGGCAGCACATCCAGCTTTTCACAATGCAGGCGCAGGACTTCCCCGTCCACCATGACGTCTACCGGCGCCCCCAATTCGAATTGAATTTGCTTTGCTTCGTGCCGCTCGCACAGCGGATGTTTTATATGGCTCCCGTCATAAAGCCCGGGCAGATTCCTGAGCAGCCCCAGCCGGCCAATCGGACCCCAGCGCACATATTCGATCAGCCCATCTGAAATCTGCGCTTTGGGCGCGATCATCATCTTGCCGCCGGTAAACTTGCTGTTGTTGAAGGTAAGGAAAAGGCACCGCCGCGTGTCAGCCTGCGCGTCTCCATTCAACCTTAGCGGAAACGGACGACGCTCCAGGCGCGCCAGGCACACGAACAGGGCTAGCAAATATCCCACCTCGCCCATGTTCTTGAAACGCCGAATTCTCACCGCGGCCACATCGGCGGCAAAACCCATGCTCAGCAAGTTGATGTAGTGCAGTACGCCTTCGCGATGCGTCAGGCGGAGGACATCGCAGGCATGGCTCCGGCCCGCCAGCAACGCCTGGGTGGCGTGTTCCAGTCCGCGTTCGCTGAAGTCGCGCAAAAAAGAATTGCCGGTACCCAGGGGGAGAAAGGCCAGCGTCGGCCGTTCGCCACCCTCGGCCTGAGGAAATAACCCGTTGATGATTTCGTAGGAGGTGCCGTCTCCGCCCACCGCCAGAAAGTTGCGCTGGCCGCGCCCATATGCCTGGCGGGCAATTTCGCTGGCGTGGCCGGGAGCGCTGGTTTCCGCCAGTTCGAGTTCGATTCCGCCGGCGCGCAGACGGCCAAGGGCTTCGTCTACCAGTTTGCCGCAGCGTCCGCCGCCAGCCGCCCGATTCACCACCGCCAGAAAACGCCGGCTCATAGCGGCACCACCGCGGAATCGCGCTCCGGCAAACGGGCGGCGACAGCTTCCGCCAGGTCCGTGCGTTTGATTTTCAAAGATGCCGTGCGCGGAAAATCGCGCTCCCACAGCACATACCCGCTCACCC
The DNA here is from genome assembly GCA_035935775.1 of Terriglobales bacterium. Classification (GTDB taxonomy): domain Bacteria; phylum Acidobacteriota; class Terriglobia; order Terriglobales; family Acidobacteriaceae; genus JAICWP01. The sequence continues at coordinate 15,721 of DASYWT010000346.1, read as the reverse complement.
GCTTGAAATCAGGCAGGCGCCGGTTGCGGCTGACCAGCTCGGTGCGCAGGCCGTCTGTGAGCTGCTGGCCGGGATCGAGGTGCAGCACCATGACCAGTGCGTCCTTGCCCAGCCCGCTTTTGGGCCACAGGTAATTCGAGGCGAAGATGCAGAATTCCTTGGCGACCAGGCCCTCGAACACGTTTTCGATGTCCTCGGGATAAATGTTCTTCCCGCCCTCGGTCACGATCATGTTCTTCTTGCGCCCAAAGAGCTGCAGGTGGCCCGTGGCGTCCATGCGCCCCAGGTCGCCGGTCAGCAGCCAACCCTCCACTATCGTTTCTGCGGTCAGTTCCGGGTCATCCAGGTAATGGGACATCACGGTCTGGCTGCGCACCGCCACTTCGCCGATCCGCTCGGCATCAGGCTTGACGATCCTCACCTCCATCCCGGGAAGCGGCTTGCCTACGGTGTCGGCGCGGAAGGGCTTGAAGTCATTAAGCGTAACCGCGGTGCCCGCTTCGGTGAGCCCATAGCCATTGGCCACCTGGATGCCGAGATCGTAGAAGAATTGCAGCGTGGCCGGCTCCATGAAGGCACCGCCCACGAACAGCGCCCGTAGCTCCCCGCCAAACGCCTTATGGATCTGGGGCAGCACCTGGCGGCTGAGCGTCAGGTTGGGCCGCCGGCGGGTGAGAGCGCGGTTGATCGCGATCAGGCCGTTGAGCGCAGCGCGGCGGTAGGGCGGCAGTTCCGCGAATTTCGCCTTCAATCCCTTTTCCAGGTTTTTCAGCACCAGCGGCACCAGACTCATGTAGGTGATCTGGTAACGGGTAAATGCCTCGCGAATATATTCCGGGCGCAGGGTGCGCAGGTGCACCACACACGCGCCGCACACGAAGGGCCCGATGAAGCCAACCATGAAATCAATGGCGTGATTGGTGGGCAGAATGCTCAGGTAGCGCACACCCGGCCAGAAGGGATACCAGGCCGTAAGCGAGCGGCACTGCTCCAGGTAATTCTCGTGGGTGAGCACACAGCCCTTGGGCCGGCCCCCAGTGCCCGAGGAATAGACGATGCAGGCAGTGTCTTCACGCCGGCGCATGATGAAGCGCGGTTCGGCGGTGCTCTTCGCCTCCTCCCAGCGTCGCGCGCCGCCAAGTTCCGCGTTCGGCGGAGCTTCCGTGACCAGCACAGACTCCGCCTTCAGGTCCTTAAACCCGGGCGCGGCCATGATGGCCCGCCACAGGTGGTACTCAACAATCAGAAACCGTGAGCGAGAGTGGGCCAGCAACTGCAGATGTTCTGCCGCCGTGAGCTTGTAATCCAAAGGCACAATCACCCCGCCAACGTAGAAGATGGCATAGGCTGAAATCAGCCACTTGGACTGGTTAGTCATGATGATGGCAACACGATCATCTTCGCGCAGGGCCATCTCCTGCAGCGCCGCGGCCAGGGGCAAGGCCGTCTGCTTGAAGTCAGCGTAGGTGAGCCGGCAGTTCTCCCGCTCGCGGTCCGCCTCAATCAAACACACCTCGCCGGCAAAGCGCTCCAGCGCGTCGCGCAACGCCGCTCCCAGGCAGGTGTATTGGGTCAGATCGAGCATGAACACCTATTCACCACAGAGACACAGAGAAAAGTAATTGACGATGGATGATTTTCGATTGACGATTGAGACCCGGTCGGGCCTGCCACAAGTCAATCTTCAATCGTAAATCTACAATCCTCAATTCTCTGTGTCTCTGTGTCTCTGTGGTGAACTAGAGTCTTGCCTGGATGCGCTCCGCCAGGGTTCGAAAATCGCTCACGCCCTGCAACTCGTAGTCAGGCAATTCGACCTGAAAGTGGTTCTCCAACCGGGTGAGCAATTCCAGCGCCTGCAGGCTGTCAATGCCAAGTTTCTGAAAGAAGTCGTCGTCTGGCGCCAGCTTTTCCTGCGGCACTTTGAAATGCGCAGCCGCCAGCGCCAGAATTTCGTCGAGAGTTTGCTCGCGAGTGCGCATCAGTCTTTCAGTTTCTCCATGGCGGTGGTGTCCGCCTCGGTGCAGGTTGTTTCCACATCATAACCAAGATAGTAGTAGCGGTGCCATTCCAGTGTGCCCTGATGGGGCAGGCCGTTCCAAACCAGCAGGTTCACGCCCTCGCTCCCGGCGCAACTGCTGAAATAATCGGCTTTGCCTTCGAGTCGCACGGTGTTGAAACCCACAAACTCGCGGTTGTTCTCGAACGGCCCGGTGTAATCCGCGATGCCCAGACCCAGCGTGCTGGGGGAAAGACGTTTTTTGGCCAACTGTAGCGTATAGAAAGTGTCGTCGGGTTCCGCGTGACGATCGCGCGAGCAGCTCTTCTCCAGCCTGGCTGTCACTCGCGCCTGCTCCACTCCTCCCTCGGTCGAGATCACAGCCACCGAATCCCCGGGCTTCAGTTTCGCGTTTCTGATAGTCAGGCAGACCTGGCCTTGCTGCTCGACTTCGGCCACGCCCAGGCGGACGTCATAAATAAACCCGTTGTTCTCCCGCGGTTTCTTCTTTTTGGCCAGACCCGTTCCGGCCAGCAGCACTACAACCACGGCAACGAAGTATGCTCTTGCCCTCACGGCAAGTACGGCTGCGCGCTGGTGTTTTCCACGAAGCGGCGCAGGCCCTCCTCCACCGCGGGCTGGGAGAACAGCTCGCAAAAGATGTCAATCTCGCGGCGCAATTCTTCGTAGGGAACCGGCTTGATGAATTTTTTGGCGGCGATGGCGGTGCGCCGGTCGAACTTGCGCAGTTGCGCCGCCGTGGCCCGCGCCACCCGCAGCGCCTCGCCCTCACCTGCCAGTTGGCTCACCAGGCCCACCCCCGCCGCTTTCTGAGCATTGATGCTGCGCCCGGTCAGCAGCAGGTCGCGCACTATGCCGTTGCCCAAATCACGCTTCAGGCGCGGAATTCCGCCGAACCCGGGAATCAGCCCCAGCCGCAGCTCGGGAAAGCAGAAACGCGCCATCTTGTCGGCAATGATCAGGTCGCAGGTAAGCGCCAGTTCGAAACCGCCGCCGAAGGTGACGCCGTGCACCGCGGCGATGGTGGTCAGCGGCGAGCCGTCAATGCAGTTGAACACGCGGTGAATGCGCTGCAAAAACAGCCGTACCTGCCGTGACCGCTCCTCCGCCGATAAGGGCTGCGACTTCTCGTACAGCTCGCGCAGGTCCGCGCCCGCGCTGAATCCTGAAGGCAGCTGGCTGTGAATGATGAGGGCGCAGGCCTGATCCTCCAGGCATTTGAGCGCGCCCATGAACATTTCCAGCTCGTTGAGCATGAGGGTGCCGATCTCGTTGGCCGGCTGGCGGTGCAGCGCCAGCTCGACTACCCCGTCGCTCAGCTCCCAGGAAAGACCTTCGCCTTGGAATCTATCTGCGATCTTCTAACCTCATGGGCTCAAAGCCCAACCCGGACGGCTCAACCCGCCCGCACTTCCTGTTTGACATACAGCTTCTCTATCTCATCCCGCAACCGCCCCGCGATCGCATCGCGCTTCAGCTTGCCATTTATGGTCACCAGACCGTCTTCGACCTTGAACGGCTCGGGATGAACATAGAACGCGCGCACTCGCTTGTAGTGCGGAAGCGTGCGGTTCACCTCATCTATGGCAAACTGCGCCTGCTCGGGCGTGGAACCGCCGGTCACAATGGCCGCCACAAACGGCCGGCCATGCCCCACCGCCACCACCTGTTGTGCGTCAGGCAGCAGGCGCAGCATTTCATCCTCGATCGGCTCCGGCGCCACATTGTGCCCCGAGCTAAGGACGATGAGGTTCTTAATACGCCCCGAAATTCGCCAGCGTCCGCGCTCATTGACCTCGCCCTGATCCCCGGTGTGGAACCAGCCATCGCGCATGGCTTCGTTCGTGGCCTGCTCACGGTTCCAATAGCCGCGGAACAGGTTCGGGCCGCGCACAAGTAACTCGTCGTTCTCGCCCAGCTTCATTTCGATCCCCGCGATCGCAGGGCCCACTCGCCCCGGTTCAACCGCGCGCGGATCATCCATCGTACATATCGCCGTAGTCTCGGTCAGGCCATAGACCTGCAGCACGGGAATGCCCAGCATCATGAAGAAGAGCTGCGTTTCGCGGGCCAGGGGCGCCGAGCCGCAAATCAGCGCCTTCAGGTTGGAGCCAATCATCTTCTTGCGGATGGTGGGAAAAATCATTCCCCGGCCCAACGCCAGCCACACTCCACCGAGCGCCGCCCGCTCGCCGCGATCGCGCGCGAACCACGCCTCTCGCGCCCGCGTGTAGATCAAATTGGCCAGGCCTCCGGTCTTGCGCAGTTGTTCATCAATTCCGGCCCGCATGCGCTCCAGCAGGATAGGCACGTTGAGGAAGTAATGGGGCGCGGCGCTTCGCATGTCAGCCGCCAGCGTGCCCAGGTCCATGGCCATCATCAGCAGGTTGCCGCGCTGCAGGCAGGTGAGCAGCATGATCCACGACGCGGCGAAGCAGAAGGGCGGATAGTGGAACACGCGTTCCTGGTCCTGTTGCCCGCCGGCCATCAGCACATCCAGACGTTGGGAAGTCGAGCCCAGAATAAAATCCACACCGCCCGCGCTTAGCACCACGCCCTTGGCTTCCCCGGAAGTGCCCGAGGTGTAGACAATCGCGACTGCATCGCCGGCCGCAATGGCCACCGGCGGTTCCAGTTCTCCCCGCGCTTCTGTGGCGAAGATTTCGTCGAAAACGGCCATGCGCGGCGCGCCCGGCCAGTGCCGGGCAATGGAGTCACGCAGAGCGGCATCGCCGCAGGTTATAAGCATCGGCGAGCAGTCCTTCATCATGGCAACCAGTTCGCTCGGCGCCTGGCGCGCGTAAAGCGGCACCGCAATTAGTCCTTCCGCCAGTATGGCCAGGTCCATTGCCACCCAGCGAATGCTGTTGGCTGCCAGCAGGACGCAGCGGTCGCCCTTCTTCAATCCTTGCGCCTGCAGGAAAGCGCGCGCCGTGTGGATGAGAGCGGCCAGGTCCGTGCCCGTGGCGGAGACCGCTTCTCCTCCTGCTAATTCCTGCAGGAGAGACGTCTGTGGCGCCGCCTTCAGCCGCTCGAAAATGGTCACTAGGAATTTCATGCGACGGTGTTTTCGGAAGGGCATGGCTTCAGCCATGCCGAACTGCATTTCGAGATGAAGCGGCTTTAGCCGCCGAGGGTGGTATTTGAAAACTACCCACAGAGGCTAAAGCCCAACCCAATAGCCGGCTCTCCCGCATCGGCTGAAGCCGAGCCCTTCCGAAATCTTCAAGCGGGCTGCCGAGCGGTTCGGAAATCCCAATCGGGCTGCCGAACCGTTCCGAAATCCCAATCGGGCTCAAGCCCAGTCCTTCTGAAAATTTCCAGGGCTGAAGCCGTTCCAAAACCCCGATCGCTTTACCTACGCCCGCGTTCGGAGAAGCGACAACGGGCGCCCCCTACGCGCTCACCGCCTCATAGGCCTCCGCCAGCCTCTCCAATCCCGAACTCAGCGGCGGCAGATATTCTTCCCAGCTCCTTACCCCGGCTCGCACGGGAAATTCCGGATACCGGCGCTGCACGTGTTCTTCAAAATAAACGCCCATACGCGCCATGAGCTGAAGATTCCTTACCACCGAGCGCCCGATCCCCTCCGCAATGCGTTCCCGCTCTTTCCACAGCCTGTCCAGGACCACCATCAGCTTGCCTTCCAGTTGCGGATCATCCACCTCCAGAAGCAGGTCGCTTTGTCCGCGCTCGCGCATCAGGTTGCGGATGCGCTCATCCATGGTGATGCCGGCGGAGGCCACCAGCCCCGGCATCGAGGTCACAATGCCGTGGTAGCGCGACGAAACCATGATGTTGCAGGCGCGCAAAATACTCACCAGTTGGTACATGTCGTAATCGTCGGAGCTGCACACCGGCAATCCGCCCAGCCGCTCCGATATCCAGTGGCATGCCCTGGTGTCCAGGCGTTCCGTTGCCGCCAGCACCACGAACACCCGCCGCACCTTGCGGAACGCGTCCACCGCGTTGGCAATTGCTGTCAGATAGCGCCGGTACGCGGCTTCCACCTCCGCACCCGACCGGTGAAAGTACACTGTGCGGTAGTGGCTGTCCGTGTAGGCGCCAGTGGTAGCCCGGAGGGCGTACTTGGCAATGGAAGCCTTCACCGGCCACCAGAATGGGTTAATGGGGCACACCACCAGCACCGGGGTGCTGCCGTCCCATCCTTTTTTGCGCAATTGCTCTTTCCCGTAATCCGACGGCAGCGGCTCAAAAGTCCACGCGGTATCGGTGCCCAGTTCCGTGGGAACCCCCAGGCCGCGCAGGATGCCGCGCGACTCCTCATTGCGGGTAATGATCAGCGAATCGCGGCAGTAGCGCCGGCACATCTTGGCCACCAGCGGATCCATGTGCCCGGCCTCGGCTCCGTAGCCAACCGACAACTTGTTCTGAGCCGAAGCCAGCGCCAGCGAGCCGATCATCATGGTGGTCAGCGCGTTGGCGAACTTGCTCTTGAACATGGAGCCTTCGCAGGCCACCACTCCGTGGTGTTGCGGCACCTCGCGGTGCAGGTAGGCGGGAAACACGTCCGGCAGGTGGGTCTGGCGGGCGTCGCCGAAGTAGCCGCGCGAAAAATCGAAATTCTGCGTCATCACACTCAGGCTGAGGTTTTCCGGACCCAGGATGTGCCGCACCTGCCGCATCATCTCTTCGACCCGGACATCCGAGCCTGTGTTGCGCGTGCCGTTGTAACCTGCGAACAGCAGCTTCAGTTTTTCCCCCGGGCGCCACGGCCGCCCCTCGCCCAGCATCCACTTGAGCTTGGTGAACTCGATTGAGGCGCTTACCCAGGCTTCCAGCATCAGGTCGGTCATGCCGCTGTCCCTCCTGCCGGCGCGGGCCAGTCCTGGTAACGATAGCTGAAGTGGTTGTCGCGGCTGAACTTCAGCAGGGGGTAGCTGTACTGCGAAAATGGCGCAGGCTGCCGCCCCATCTCCCTCACCACCCTTGTGTTGTCGAACACTGTATTCCACACCAGGTACGGCAGAAACACCTTCATCAGCGAGGCGCCATATCCCAGGTTGCCGCGCCGCCGCGAAAGCCGCTCCACCACCCCGCTGAACGGCCGCCCCAGGCTGGGCATATACGCCGGAGCCCGCTTATGCTGCGCCCGCGCCAGCGCGCTCGTCAACTCGCGAAACGTCTGCGACGCCGTACCCGACGACAAATGATAGGTGTCATAATCCGGCCGGACCTTCTGGTGCAGGGTGACGATGGAATCGGCCACAAAGTCCACGTTGACGATATCAATCTTGTCGTTCGGCCGGAAGGGTAACACCGGCAGCCCGGCCAGAAATACGAAGGCCCGCACCATGTCGAACTGCGTGGTCTGGGCATAGCGGCTGTCGCCCAGCACGATGCTGGGCCGGAAAATGGTGCGCGGCACATTGGGCAACAGGTCCCGGATCATGTGCTCGCAGAATTTCTTGGTGCGGGCGTAGGGATCATAGTCCGAGCGCGCCCAGTCAATCGCCTCGTCTTCCTTTACTACCTCGTTGCTGCGCTGCCCCGCCACGGCCACCGTGCTGACGTGGCTGAATCGTCGCAGCCCATGGCGGTCGCGCGCTCCGGCCGCCAGCTTGATTACCTCCAGGGTGCCGCGCAGGTTCACGTTGAGGCAGGCCTTCTCCGATTTGCGATTCAGTGAAGCCGCACAGTGAATTACCGAGTCGGTGGAATCCACCAGCCGGCGGTAATCGTCTTCACTCAAGCCGAAGCGGCTGCCCGTCAGATCACCGCGAAAAATCGTGATCCGCGAGTTCAGGTGCTGGTGAAACCGTGGGAAATTAAGGTGCAGTTGCAGGGCCCGCCACAGGCGCACCTCGGCCTCGCGCTCATCCTTGGCGCGCACCAGCAAATTGAGATGATCGCGATGGCCTTCCAGCAACCCGGCTGCGACGTGCGCGCCGATGTAGCCGGTTGAGCCGGTCAGGAATATTGCCACGTTGCTCCGGTCGTGCCTGTGCTTATGCTCTCGCCCGCAGCCGGGCTGCAGCCGGGACCTGCTTTGTCGCCGCGGCCGGGCGGCAAATGGTAGCTGCGCCGCGGCAGTGTCTCCACCGGGCGGCCCTCGATCAATGGATACGTCCACTTGCGCAAGGCCGGTATGTGCACATTGATCCAGTACTCCCACCAGTCCAGCGAGCGCGTGTCGTAAGCGAATAACGGCTTCTCTTCTTCCGGCAGGGCCTGCGAGAGCCACGCCACGTGCTCGGCTTCGAAGTCCTGTTCGTTGTGCAGTATGAAGGGCTCGAACAGCTCAATCAGCTTCTCCACCCGCTCCAGTCCGCGTTCCGTGCGCACCAGCGGCGGCTGCAGGAAAGGGAACGGCGCGGTCAGCCGCTGCAGCGACCGGATTACCGCCTTCTGTGCCGGGGCGGAAAGCCGCTGGTAGCGTTCTTTGGACACCGGAATGGTGTCAAAACGCATGCGCAGCTGGTGGTGTAGCCCGTTTTGCGCCCGGTAGAACTTGCGGTGCGCCAGGCAGGTGAGTTCGATGGACCGCCCCATGTCGCAAGGATTGGTCACCGACGTGGCCAGCTGGTAGACCGGCTGATGGCAGCGCTGCACGACGGCGGCAGCGATCAGCGTCATACCCCGGCACACCGTGTCCACCGGAATAATATCCAGGCTCTTGCGCGCGTTGCTGGGCAGCTGTCGAAAATATGTTCCCAGCAGGTAGGAAAGCGAAGCCGAGGTGTTGATGCCCTCGTTCCAGCCCAGAAAGGGCCGGGTCAGCGAAGTCTCCACGATCGCCGGCCTCACAATAGCGATGGCCAGCCCAGCTCCACGCTTCTGCAGCAGCGATTCCGCAAGGCTTTTGCTGAAAGTATAGGTGTTAGGCCAGCCCAGCTCCTGGGCTCGCTTCGTTCCCGCCTCAGTCAGCGTGGTGCGCAACCAGCGAATGCGGTTCTTGCGCACCTGGTTCTCCAGCGCCACTGCCGACAGCCCATTGCCGTTGCTCTTCTTTTCCAGTGACTGGCGGCGCATTTCCTCGTCGAGCTCCGGGCTCTCCGAGCGCGCTACTGCCCCAGCTATCATCTGCCGAAGGCTTTGTAGTTCGCGTTCGGCGTCGAATTTCGGATCGCCGATGGGGGTGTAGTTGGATTGCAACTGTTCGGCGATACGCCCATCGCGGGCGCCGGCAACATAACAGGTGGAAAGATGCAGCAGGCCGGCATGCTGGCACCCGCGCACAAAGTCGAGCACGTTGGCCACCGCGTCCACGTTGCCTGCCAGCGCGTCCCGCAGGTCGGGATTGAAGTCGGTGAGCCCCGAACTGTTAATCACCACGTCCAGCGAACCCTGCAGGCGGGCCGTCACTTCCGCATTCAAGCCCAGCCCGGGCTGGCTGGCGTCGCCTTCCAGCACTTCAACGCGGCTGTTCAGATATCCGGCAAATTGCGTTCCCAACCGTTCCTGCAGCTCATCGAAAACCGGCGATTCCTCCACCAGCTTTTTGAAGCGCTGCGCCCCTGAAGTTGATTTCTGGCTACGGACCAGAAGGAACACGCAGCCGATTTCCGACAAGTCTTGCAGAATGTGCGCCAGCCAAACCTTGCCGATAAATCCGGTAACGCCAATCAGCAACAGTTGCTTGCCGGCCAGTGACTGACGGACTGAGAGGCGTTCTGAGGTCTGCACCGAGTTAAAACGTACCAGCGGACGCTCCAGGGGCGTCACCCCCCGCCGGGCGGGAGTAATGGCCGCTGCCAGTGTTTGCTGGGCGCAGTTGAGCTCCCGTGCCAGGCTTTCCAGGCTACGGCTGCCGTCCCCACCGCCCGCGGTAATCAACGCCAGCGCTCCGCGCGGGCGAATCACCGGCTCCAACAGCCGTCCGGTGGCATACCCGTCGCGAAACTCCAACCGGTTGCAGATCAGCTCTTCAACTCCCAGGTAGCGTGCCAGGGGCCGCACGATGTGGTCCAGGCCCTGGCTGACCAGGACAACCCGCTCTCCGCTGGCCAGCGCCTCACACAACTTCTGCAAACCGGCAGGCTTCAGCATCGGCCGCAAGCGATATTGGAAGTATTCCTCGCCCAGCAGATCCAGGCGGTCGCGGCTGATGTCCCGCAGCGCGGCATGTACCACCCGGGTGGCAAACACACGGTTGATGGCATAAAGCAGCGGACGCAGCACCGCTTGGAAGAAGATGGCGCCGCGCCTGATCCATCGCTCGGCGAAGCTCTGCGCATTCCAGGCAAAGAAGGCCACCGGGCGCACCGTGCTCAGGTTGAGCAGGCTGCCCTCCACGCGCCAGAAAACGGGCGTGGCTGACCCTTCCCTGTTACTCGATTCCTGCAAAGCGGGTCTCCTCAGAGCTCCGGGAATTGCTCAGGCTAAACCCTTATTGTAATCAATGTCCTACGGCAGGCGCCTCATTATCCTGCTCAGGCCCTGAGGATGCAACCAAGGGCTTCCCCCCGGTCTCAAGAAAGTAGCGCCAAGCCGGCAGATTTGTGGCGCGGGCGCCCTCGCCCGCGACCTAGCGCCGGCGTCTCGTCGGCAGTCTGGCCTTCGCCTACGCTCAGGGCACGCTCGCCCGCCGCAGAGCTTCTTGGTCTGGCCAGGCTTCGTATCATGGCACGGCCTTCAGCCGTGCCGATTCCGGACCGTTTGAAAGATTCGCCTTCAGGCGCCGCGGACAAAGCACAGCGGCTAAAGCCGCTCGCCACAGCCACTCGGTTCGGCACGACTAAAGTCATGCCCTGATACGACCGTCCTGTTCTACTGCCCATCGAAATCATTTTTCGACGGAACCAAGCTGAACTGAGCGCTGAACATCCAGCCGCCGGGACGGGGGCGCTACAGTAAAAAGGCCGCCGGCGCAAAACCGGCAGCCTTCACTTCCCTTAGTACGGGCTATTAGTCCCCGAGCACTTCCTCGGCGACCTGCTCGTTCTTCTTGCTGGCCTTGGCTTGCAACGCATCGAGAGGGATAAAGCCGTCCTTACTGGCCGCCGGCCCCTCCTTCAGGATGACCTCGCGATAGAGCCGGGCCATCTTCTCGTTGTAGGCCGCATCCGTCTTGATCTTCTGGTTGCGCGCCCGGATCTTCTCCTCGCGAGCGTTCTTGGCGATGCCCAGCGCGTCGAGATCCTTCTGCTCTTCCTTAGTGACGATTTCGTCCTTCAGCGTCAGCGCCTTGAGCTCCACGCCGTCCAGGCTGACTTTCTTTCCGCCGGCGAAGATTTCATGCCGCCCGTGCTCGTCATACCACTTGGTGAGGGTGGCCGTCATGTGCATCTTCTCCACAATGTTGCGCCAGCCTATGCCGGTGTTATAGGCGCAGAAGGAAATCTCGCCCTCCTGCGTGGCATAGGGGATGATGCACTGCTCGGTGCGCCGGAAATCGTAGTTGTAAAGGTCCTGGAACCACATGCCGGCGATAAACAGAATGTTCCAGCGATCCTGGCGCCGCTTCTGGATGTCTTCCAGGGTGCGGTCGCCGGTAACCTTGCCATAGCCGCCGCTTTGCGCCTTTTTACTCACGCCGAAGCTCTTATCGAACTTCTTCAGCATGGCGTACAAGGTGAAATGGGGCGTGGTCTTGAAGGGATCGTAATTCCGCATCACCGACAACGCCATGCCCAGCGAGGAGAGGAACTTGCCCCGCGCGGCATCGTTGATCTTGGCCACGTCCTTGGCCAGGCGGTCGGCATTCAGGAAGGCGGTGACCGGCGCCGCATCCTTGGTCTGCTTATCAATCAGGATGGCCATGCCGACGCCGCAGTTGGGATGGCAGCCGCAGCTTACCTGTCCCCAGGTGGCATCCGGTCCATGCACCAGGTCGGCCCAATCCGAGAAGGTGCTGACAAAAGACAGCGGGAACCAGTCGCGCGCCGGCTCGCCCAACCCTGTCTGCTTCTTGACGTCGTGCGCCAGGTGCGAGAGCGTGTAGCGTTGTGCCTGCCGCCGCTCATCGGTGATGGCCTCGTCACGGCCGGTGAACGAAACCGGCTGGAAGGAGCAGAACGACATCATGCGGGGATTGTCCAGAGCAAACTGGACGATGCGGCCCACCTGCTCGTTGTTGATGCCGTTCACGATGGTAGTGACGGGCACCAGCTCCACGCCCGCTTCGTGCAAATTCTCAATGGCCTTCAGCTTTACGTCGAACAGGTTGCCGACTTTGCGGTGCGAGTTGGCGGCGTTGCCGATGCCGTCAAACTGCAGGTAGGCATAGCGCAGGCCCGCGTCCGCCGCCTGGCGGCAAAATTCCTTGCTCTTGGCGAACTCAATGCCGTTGGTCGCGGCCTGCACGCTGTTGTAGCCCACCTTGCGCGCGTAAGCCACCGCGTCCAGGAAGTAGGGTGAAAGCGTCGGCTCGCCGCCTGAGAACTGCACCGACATCTGCCGCTTGGGTTTAATGGAAATGGCGTTGTCCAGCAGGGTCTTGATCTCTTCCCAGGTCAGTTCGTGGACGAACCCGACCTGATTGGCGTCCATGAAGCAGGGATCGCACATCATGTTGCAGCGGTTGGTCAGGTCAATGGTCAACACCGCGCCGCGCCCATACTTCACTGTGCTGGTGCCATGGTGGTGCAGGTGCTCGTCATTGTGCGAGCGAATGTCGCGCCCGGGGAAGGTCTGCTCCAAGTGGCGGTAAAAGTCCACGTCAATGGACATCACGTCTTCAAAGTGGCCGTGCTTGGGGCAATCCTTCACCATCAGGATCTTGCCGTCGCGCTCGATAATCTGCGCCTTGATCTCGCCCACCTTCTGGTTGAGCAGGATCTCCTGGGGCAGCTTGCCATCCAGAATCTGCTGGCGGATTTCCGGCACGCATTTCGGGCATAGGGAATCCGTCTGCCGCGGCCAGCCCAGTGGCGGCTTGGATTTTTCGTAGGACTTGAGGAGCGGCTTGTCAGACCACTTGGGGGTGAACGAGGGGTTCGGGTGGATGCGGTTCAGTCTCTCAAAGACCAACCATGCCCCGTTCGCCGTGATGCTAAGAGCCTTCTCCAGGTACTTAACCGGTTTGTGCATTGTTTTTTTGCTCCCACCAGGTGTGAAACCTGCATAACCGGGCCACGTTGTCCGCCCCACAGGCACCCTGGCGCAAATTTGTGTGTTGCCTCGACTTGCGGGCTAAGCAGTTTTCACAAAACTGCTCAAATGCCCCCAAAATCACACGGATAGAGGCACCATGATCGTAGGAGGAAGGGCGGCAAATCCCCAACCGAATTGCACGAAAAGGGGTAAATCAGGGTTTAGTGGCGCGGTTTTTGCATTATTTTGCGTAAGCCGTTGAAAACTAACGGGAACTCTGAGCCGAAGAGCTACGACTTTGGTCACTCCTCCCGAGCCGCTGCCCAGAGTTCCCGCAGATGTCAAAAATGCGCCTGACAGACGACTGTCACTTACCTCTGCTGTGGCCGGCTGGCCGGGGGAACTATTCCATTACTGCGCAGGTACTCCACCATCTGTCCGTAGTGGTCGAAGCAGTGGCCGACAATGAGGGCCGCGAGGCCGATTCGCGTGGACGACTGCTTGCCGCCAAAGGGGTTCTTGATGGGCGCCACTTCGTTCTGAGGAGTGATGGCCGCATAAGTACGATGGCCCAGGGCAAAAGAATCGCGCAGGAACTTCATGATGTCGGCTTTCGAGGTCATGGAGTCGGGGCCGTTCTCGCCGCCGATGTTGGCCGGCGGTTTCTCGCCCAGCATGTCGGAGAAGACCAGGTAATTGACGGCAGCCACATGCTTCACCTGCTGGGAGAAGGTGCGCACGCCCTTGAATTCACCATTGGTGGGGGCAAAGTTATATTTGTCTTCGGGCATGGCGTCGGCGGCGCTGACAAATTCCTTTTCCACGCCGGAAAGCAGGAAGTCCATCTGCTGGGCAACGGTGAGGTGCTCCGCCGCAGATTTCGCCTTTGGTTTGTCCTGCGCCACCACCATCCCGGAACAACAAACAAACAGCAACAGCAAACCGAATTTTGTCTTCATACCCTCTCCTCCGAGCAGAATGAAATCAAACGCATCTTTCCTGAATGTCATCCTGAGTGAGGACGCGCCTGAAAGCGCGTCCGAATCGAAGGACCTTGCGTCAGTATGCCAAGTCAAGCACAAGGTCCTTCCACTCGGACGCGGGTCTGTAACCCGCGTCCTCGGTCAGGATGACATGCACGAAGAGTTTCCTATCCATGGGTAATTCCGGTATCGGCGTACCGCACCAGGTCGGCTTCGCGGGCACGCAACCGATGCCAGCGCATGGTAATGAGGCCCACCACCAGACCGATGGCGGAATAAAGCAACGCGTTAGGCACGCCTTCGCGGTCCGCCAGCGCCCCGAACAGCGCGCTGCCACCCGCCAGTCCGCCTTGCAGCACCAGCACGTACATGGAGAGCGAGCGCGCCAGCACCCACGACGGCGACATGGTCTGCGCGGTCACGTTCAGGCAGGCTAATATCGCAATCCAGCCTATTCCGCCCAGAAACAGCACTCCGGCGAGCAGCGCGAAAGAGTGTACACGTCCGGCGGCGACCGTGGCGAGGGCAAACACCACCGTGGCCACCGCCACCACCGCATCCATTGACATCTGGCTGCGCCAGCGTGGCAGCACCGCCGCTCCCGCCAGCGCGCCAAGACCAAAACAGCCCAGCAGCAGGCCGAAGCCGAGGGAACCGAAGGGCCGGGCAATCACCGGCAGAAGCGCCAGCAATGCGCTGGCCGCAATGCTGAACGCCAGGGTGCGCACCAGCACCGAGCGCACCGCCGGGGTGTGCCGCACGTAGCGCACGCCAACTTTCAGGGCATTGAGCAAACGCTCATTGCCGTTGCCGTTCACCGCTGTCCGCTTCCACTGGTAAAGAACGAATATGACCGCAAAGAAGGAAGCGGCGTTGATCAGGAAAGCCACGCCCGAACCGGCGGCCGCAATCACCGCTCCACCCAGTGCCGGACCCACTGCGCGCGCCACGTTGAAGCCGGCGGAATTCAGGGCCACGCCGGAAGCGTGCTGTGCCGGGGAAACAATCTCCGGGGTGATGGCCTGCCAGGCCGGATCGTTCATCACCGCGCCCAGTCCCAGCAGGAATGTGAGCAGAAGCAGCGTCCAGGGAGTCACTACACCCAGGATGGTGATCACGCCCAGGGCCGCGGCCGCGATGGCCATCCAGCTCTGTGTGACCAGCAGCAGGCGGCGGCGGTCCACCAGGTCGGCCAGCGCCCCCGCCGGCAACGCGATCAGGAACACGGGCAGGCTGGATGCCGCCTGCACCAGCGCGATCATAAGGGGCGAGCGGGTCAGCGAGGTCATCAGCCAGGCGCTGCCCAGGTTCTGCATCCAGGTGCCGATGTAGGAAATGACGGCGGCGATCCAGATGGAGCGGAACAACGGCTCGCGAAATGGCGCCCAGGGAGAGAGTGACCGCGCTCCCTCCTCCGCCCGCACTGACATCGGTTCGCCCTCCATCACTTACTCGGCAAGAAACTCACCACAAAGGACACGAAGATCACAAAGGAACAGCAATGTTGCGGGCTTTAGCCCCTGAGGCGGTTTAAGAAGTACCTCAGCGGCTAAAGCCGATTGCTATAAACGCTCTATGCAGGGCCAAGGCCCCGCTCCACCCAAAACCTTGAACTTAGAAATCTGGCTTTTCATCCACTCTGCCCTGGCGCTTCTTCCACCAGTGCCCTGGTTTCGGTGCCAAACGGCCATTCGTGCCGCCGCGCCGCTCGCACAAGATAAAT
>DASYWT010000345.1:0-40142 GCA_035935775.1 Terriglobales bacterium | reverse complement strand
ATGCGCGGGGCCAGGCCGGCAGCTGCCGCGGCGTCGTCCAGGCGCTTACGACGCCCGAGATCACGCATGCTGGCCACCACGCGAAACCCCGCGCGCGCCAGCTCCACCGTGCTGAGCAGACCAATGCCGCTCGAGGAACCGGTAACCAGAGCAATTTTTTCAGCCACATTTTCTCCGTTCGCCGTTTGTATCACGTGCGACAACAATTTTGAAATCACAGCCGAACTGTCGGGGTCGGCTTCTGCAACTCCCGCTGCATATTTGTAGAGACGTTACTTGCAACGTCTCTGGCGCATCCGGCTGAAGAAGTAACGGCGTATGTCTTTATCGCGAACTGTTTGTTTGCCAGAGAGGGTGCGGCGCCACAACACACTCGAGGTATCAAGAGGCTAATTTGCCAACCCGCCCGCAAATACGAGAAGATTGTGGGTTTGATTCCCAGCGAAAATTCATTTCTATAGGACGGCATTGATGGCCACGCGGCAAAGTAATGCAAAAAGTGGGCAAGAGAAAAAGGCGCAACCCGGGGAAATCCGCCCGGCCAAAGGCAAATTAGGAGTCATGATTCCCGGCATGGGGGCGGTGGCCACGACATTTGTGGCCGGGGTGGAGGCAGTGCGCCGCGGACTGGCGCAGCCCGTCGGTTCGCTCACACAATGGGGCACGGTGCGGCTGGGCAAGCGTACGGAAGGTCGTTCGCCCAAAATCAAGGAACTGGTGCCTTTGGCCGGGTTGAACGACCTGGTCTTCACCGGCTGGGACATTTTTGAAGACGACATGTACGCCGCCGCCAGCAAAGCGGGCGTGCTGGAAAAAAGCCTGCTCGACCAGATCAAACCCTTCCTGCAGTCGGTTACGCCCCGCAAAGCCGTGTTCAGCCACGACTACGTGCGCAAGCTTGACGGGCCCAATGTGAAAAAGGGCAAGAACAAAATGGAGCTGGCGGAGCAGGTGCGCGAGGATATCCGCGAATTCCGTAAGAGCTCCGGGGCGGAGAGGCTGATCGTTATCTGGTGCGGCTCGACCGAGGTTTTCCTGCAGCCGGGACGCGCGCACGAATCCGTAGAGGCGTTCGAGAAGGCGCTCGTGAAGAACGACGAATCCATTGCGCCTTCCATGATCTACGCCTACGCGGCGCTCTCGGAGGGTGTGCCCTTCGCTAATGGCGCCCCCAACCTCACGGTGGACCTGCCGGTGATGCTGGAGCTTTCCCGGCGCAAGGAAGCGCCCATTTGCGGCAAGGATTTCAAGACCGGGCAGACGCTGCTGAAAACTATCCTCGCGCCCGGTTTCAAGGCCCGCATGCTGGGGCTGGGCGGGTGGTTTTCCACCAACATCCTGGGCAACCGCGACGGCGAAGTGCTGGACGATCCCGGGTCTTTCAAAACCAAAGAAGAGTCCAAGCTGGGGGTGCTGGAGCACATCCTGCAGCCCAAGCTTTATCCCGAACTTTATGGCCAGCTTTATCATAAGGTTCGCATTAACTATTACCCTCCACGCGGTGATAATAAAGAGGGTTGGGACAACATAGATATCTTTGGCTGGCTCGGTTACCCGATGCAGATCAAGATTGATTTCCTATGCCGCGATTCCATCCTGGCGGCGCCCATTGTACTCGACCTGGTGCTGTTCCTGGACCTGGCGCAGCGCACTTCAGAATTGCGCTGCCGCGGCATTCAGGAGTGGCTCAGCTTCTACTTCAAGTCCCCCATGACCGTGCCCGGACTGTACCCGGAGCATGACCTGTTCATCCAGTTGATGAAGCTGAAGAACACTCTGCGCTACCTGCGCGGCGAGGAATTGATCACGCACCTGGGGCTGGAATACTACGACTGAGGATGGGGTTGTGGAGGGGGTCGCAGGCGGCTTACCGCAAGCAGAGCAGCATCTTATCTGGCCATGAAGTGGCGGGCATTCCTGGTGGCGGCTGTCCTTGTCGGTTTCCTGCTGCCCCTTTCGGCGGAAATCTCCGGCACCTTCCGGGGTGTGATCGTCCACGCACCCGCGGGCGAAGCCACTCATGGTTGGATTTACGTAGAGGGCCGCAACGGCAATCTGCGCCGGGCAGAGGTTTCCCACGCCCAAATCCTGTACGCCCACAGCGTGCCGCTGAGCTTGCGAGCGAAGAACCCGGCGCGTGGCCTGAAGGAAGGCGTCGAGGTGCGGGTAACGGCTAGCCAGGATGGAGATGGCGAATGGCGCGCCTCTCGCGTGGAAATCCTCAAGGTGCGACCCGCCCGTCACCACAAACGTCCGCAGGTGCGTCCCGCGGCAGACAGGACTCAGGGCCTGAACTCAACCCTTTAGCTGCTTCCCGCAGCCACAATCTGCCTTTCGTGATCTGCATCACAGAAAAGTGTGCTAGGTCGGCAGCAAAATGGAGACCTACAATGTTGTTAGGTTCACCCGCAGGAGCCGACCATGAAATATCGCACTTTATCCTGCACGGTTGTCTTGGGGGTCTCGCTGTGTTTCATACCAGGAGCTCCAGCCCAGACTCAGACCGATTCCTCCTCCGGAGCTTCCCAAACAACACAGCAACCGGCGACCCAACAGCCATCCGCGCCGGTGCCTGCCACTCAAACCCAGCCGTCGCCAACGGCTACGCAGGCGCCTGCTCCCCAGCAAAAAGAGCAGCCCAAGGTCAAGACTGGCAGCAAGGATGACGTCAATGCCATCGGCGACCGGGGCATGGGCGGCAAAGGCCTGGGCAACTGGTACTCGATCGAAAAGGAAGTGGCGATGGGTAAGCAGTATGCCGCCATGATCGAGTCCAGCGTGAAAATGGTGTCCGACCCAACCATCAGCGAATACATCAATCGCATCGGGCAAAACCTGGTGCGCAACTCCGATGCCAAGGTGCCCTTTACCATCAAGGTGGTTGATTCCGACGAGGTCAACGCCTTCGCCCTGCCGGGAGGATTCTTCTATGTGAACTCAGGCCTGGTGCTGGCGGCGGACGAGGAAGCGGAGCTGGCCGGGGTAATGGCGCACGAGATCGCACATGTAGCGGCGCGCCATGCTACCCGGCAGATGACGCGCGCCAACATTGTGAACCTGGCTTCCATCCCGCTCATCTTCGTGGGCGGGGGGTTGGGCTATGCCATACGCTCGGCGGCCGGTCTCGGTTTGCCGCTAACCTTTCTGCGCTTCTCCCGCGGTTTCGAGGAGGAGGCGGACTTCCTGGGCCTGCAGTACATGTACAAGACGGGCTACGACCCGCAGGCCTACGTTACGTTTTTCGAGAAACTTCAAGCTAAGGAAAAGAAAAAACCGGGAACGCTTTCCAAGGCTTTTTCCACTCACCCGCAAACCCCTGACCGGATCAAGAAGACACAGCAGGAGATGGCGCGCATTTTGCCGGCTCGTGATCAGTACGTGATCAGCACCTCTGAGTTCGACACCGTCAAGGCACAGTTGGCGGCTCTTGAGAATCGCCGCAAGACCATTGGCCCGGCCAAAGAAAATCAGCCCAGCCTGCGGCGGTCCAAGAGAACTGACAAGAGCGGGGAAGAGGATCGGCCGACCCTGCAGCATCGGGACGACCGGGAGAAGCAGTAGTCGGGAGTCAGTAGTCAGGAGTCAGTAGTCAGGAGTCGGTAGTCAGGAGTCGGTAGTCAGGAGTCGGTAAGCCTGATCACAGCAGCTTCTGCATCATAAAGATTGTCTTGTCATGCGGTAAGTGGTGAGAAGGCAATTTATCGCCAGTCATCTAAAACCCGAAGAGATAAAGTGCATAGACCAACACCATTGCGGCGTCGCCAGCGGCTAAAAGGGACGCAATCCGGGAATGACGAAGTGAAGTGCCATACACACAAGCGACGAACCCCGCTTTTTCCACCGACGCTGCCACTACCGTCGGCCTACGTAATGCTGGGTGGAACGCGGAGTAAACCAGCAGCATGCCGACACAGAAGAGCAGCAAGCCCCAATGGCGTGCCAAACCCGTACTTACGGCGTCGGACAGTGTTTCCCCGTAAGTATGACGCACCATCCACGACGGAGCCAGAAACTGCGCGAGCATGGTTGCGGTAAGCACTCCCGTGATAATGAGAATAGGCTCGATGTTTGACGTAACCACTTAGGCGTTCTCTGCTTTGATCGGCAATTGATTCAGTTGTCAATCTCTGGAATGGGATCTAGCAGGTCTTCTTCGCCACCATCCCAATGTTTTTCCTTTTGTTCTTTGACTGCGTCGGGGTTGAAATCCAGAAAGTAACGAGCAATTAGCTTATTCGGGTCGGAAGCGGTGAATTTCCCATTCTTATCGTATTTTCCCAACCAGGTCTTTCCGATATAAACCGGTCCGTATTTACCTGGCACTGCTACTTGTATGTCGTAAACTGGGATCTTACTCACCAGCCGTTCCTGCAAATACGGTCGGGTTAGCGGATCAGAATAACTTAGAATCACGACGTTCGAGTTTGCGTTGAGCGCCAGAGGATGGCTGTCCAGGAGCATCGTATCGAACTTGGCCATCGGGACGATGCGCGAATTCGGAAGCAGCAACGACTCTCTGATTCGGTTCCTGCCTTGGGAAACTCTCCCGTTTGTCGAGATGAAGAATACCTTGCCCCGCCAATTCTTACTGGCAATACAATCGAGCAGCTCGGAAATAAGCTTATTGTCAGTATTGAAGACGCGGGCGGCAGCGCCCGCGGCCATGCCAACGGGCAGTGCGTTCATACTTACTCCATTGTCGAACAGTTCGTCCAGTTCCTCGAAGCGCTTCTCTTGGGCCATGTTTTGAAGCGTCCAAATGGTAAGGCCGCCGTCTCCAGTTTTAAGTCTGGGGTCGTTATGGTTGTAGCCTGCAGTTCTTATCACCCTAGCTTGGCTACTCATTGTTTCCCTCGTTTCTTGCCCGCTGGACTCGACGCCTGAAACCGTGATTGGATTCTGTCCCGCGGGAGCCGAATGGTTGCTGACGGCTCACCCCAGAGAGCATTGCTCTTGTGTGAACGAAGAGTGGTTTATCGCATCTTTGCGATGCATGGCCATGCATGCCTCGTGCTTCGCTTTGCAGGATGCACTCAGAGGAAGAGCTTGCCTACTGTGAAATGTCACAGGTTCTAACCCTAAAATGTGCACGCCCGGTGCAAGCCACGAAGCCTGCGGCTATTGTTTTATGGCTGGCGCTAACAGACTTTCTCACACTCTGCAAAACTCTGGGCCAGCCCATGTCAATGAAAGGTGTTAACTCGGCGAGCAGCGCCTCATGCACCGGTGCTTTGTTTGTGCTGCCCGGCGGTCCGCCGTGGCAGATGCTCCCACAATCCGCGCGCCGAGAGAATGACGGAGAAGAGCGCGGTAACGCCGAGCGCGAGGAGTGTCCAGATAAAGAAGAAGGCTCCGCTCGACTTGGCGATTGCGCCGACTCCCACCCCTTTCATGTGGATGACAGGGACGAGCACCCCAAGGAGCGACCCGAGGAGGATGATGACGTACCCCGATCGCGTTTCGGCCAGCACCAGCGTTCCGTACAGCCAAACGACCAGGATGGGCACCGCAATGAGGTTTGAAAGCGTTCCTGGCTCCATCCCGCGGACGATGTCGTCCGCCAGGTGAAACGTCACGAAAAGGATCGAGAGCAGGGACGCGATGGTTAACGTAACGTTGTGTTTCATTGGATATTCTCCTTGTTAGAAGGTTCCAATTTGGGCGAAACCAGGCCATTAACGCCCTTCATCGGATCCTGCCGTTCGCGGCACGAGAGCTTCCAAAGGCATGGAGCGTTTGAGCACATTTTTGAGCAATCCGGTAGTTAAGAATAACTGATCCCAGCTTCCGGTTTGCGGACGATCCGCTGCGAACTAGCTGCGCCTTCAACTCCTGACCAGGTCCACGCCTGCCAGATGATGACCGAGGTGGCTACAGTTTCGATGGTTGCGAAGAACATGTACGGTGCGAACATATGCTCGTGCCAGTCACCGTTGGTAAAAGGCAGAACGAAGGTCAGGAAAGCGTTGATAAGGGTTACCACGCCACCCGCGATGATATTCGCCAGCCGGTTCGCTCTAAACGGAAGCAGTCGACACCCCAGAATCATGGCGATGGGTATTTCCATCAAGACCGCTGAACCCAGAAGAGACCATTGTGTGAGATGCGGGGCTGGATCTTGCGAGCCAACAATAGCGAACAGGGCAACAACGTCCGCATACAGGTAGTTGAGTAACGCAAAGATCCACAATAGAGACAACCGCTCCTTTGTGTCGTGCATGTCAACCTCCGACGGAACAGTTACGGTCCCGCGGCGGAATAAGTTTCAGATTTTTCGCGGAGTTCTCCCAAAGGGCGAGAGAGAAAATTCCTTGAGGACAGGTGGTCTTGCGAGTACGCGGGTCAACCGGCTCGTTAGGCAAACTGAAATTGCAACGAGATTGTGGCGTCAGTTGGCGCTATCAGGCGTTATCACACTTTAAAAAACTCTGTCCTGCCGGGCCGAATGAAAAGTGAGAAGCGGATTTATCACCAATTACTCTGTGCAGTCTGTCCGGCGAATGCGAATCTGAGCTACCCGTTTCTTCCATTCACACCGTGAGTCGCACCATTCCTTGAGCGTGCCTACAAGTTCTCCAGACTTGGAGGGCTTCAACGTGCCGCGAAAGCCGCCGAGGAATCCAAACGAAAGCTTCAGTTTCTTGCCCTTATGCGTCCAATTTCCCCACGGGATTTCGCTGCCCTTAAATGGCAGGGGTCGGACATGATTATCACTGGTCAATTCAAATCGGGGTGGAACGAGTCTGATGCTGTCATCTGGTGGATACCACGATAATGAAGTCACTTCATAGCATCCGCCGAATGGTAAACCCGTGGAACCGCGTTGCTGTCCATGCGCACAGACCGCACCGCACATAGCAAGTAGTAGTAGTAACGTGTTCAATCGACTCATTCTGTGCGACATTTTACAACTCGACGCTCCAACTGCCGTGAACAGGACTTCTCACTACTTACATTCTGCCGAATCGCCACTGGGGTGATGCCCTAGCGCTGACTCCCAACTCCTGACGCCTGACCGCCGCTCTTCTGCTTTTCCAGTCTTTCAAGCAGAAGATTCGCTAGCTCCAGTTCGCTGACTCCGTCGTGCGGGCACATGACTGATGCGCTAGCCGCTTCCAGCGCCTTCTTGCTGCGGGGCAGATTAATTCCTTCCACCGCCGCCCGCAGTTTGCCCATGACCGCTTCCGCTCCCCGGCGGTCAATCTCCGGCAGCACCACCGCGAAGCGGTCGCTCATGTAACGGCAGAGAACGTCGTTGCTGCGCAACTGCATCTGCAGGCTGCGCGCCACCTTATGCAGCAGCTGGTCGCCGGCTTCAAATCCGTAGGTGGCGTTCACCTGGCGAAAATGACGAAGGTCGAGCAGGATCACGGCAAATTGCTTGTTGTAGCGGCGAGCCCGCGCCACTTCCTGCGCCAGCACGAAGTAGAAATAGCGCTGGTTGTGGCAGCCGGTGAGGAAATCCTGGTTGGCTACGCGATGCAATTCTTCCGCCAGTTGCACGTTCCTGGTCGCCGTGGCGCAAACGTCGGCTGCGGCTTGCGCCAGGGTGCGATCATCGGCGCTGAAAAAATTGGCGCTCTCGTGGGCCAAAACCATCGCGCCCATCGCTTCTCCCAGGAAGACCAGCGGAGCGCACAACTCCGAGCCGGTGTGGGCAAAGCAGGCCGGCCATCCCGGGTTGGCCGCAACGTCGCCTTCGAGCACGGCGGCACGTTGCTCCAACGCTTTAGCCAGAACGCCGTCCCGTGCCGACGCCCGGAAGCGTTCCAGGTCGGGCTCGCCATTGGGGGAAACCGCGGGGACAAAAATGCCCTGAGGCCCGCGCAAGACGATGGCCACTCTGGCCCCTTCGAAGGCGTCGCCCAGCAGATCGGTGAGGGTGAAAAAGAACTGCTGGGTATGGCTGGCAGAAGCGGCGGTGCGGGCAATCAGGTTGATCAATTCGATCTGGCGGCGGCGGCGCAGCGCGGTGGAGTGCAGGCGCGCATTCTCCACCGCAACCGCAGTCTGAGCAGCGAACAGCGACAACAGGGGAACTGTGCTTTCGGGAAAAGCGTCGGGGTTGTCGCTCACGAGCAAAAGCACGCCCAGCAACTGGTCGCGGACCAGGAGCGGCAGGGCCAGTTCGGTGCCGCCATTGGCGGCCTCCCCGTGCACATGAACCAGGAACCGGGTTTGTGCGGCCCGCTGTGGAGTTCCCTCACCATCTAAGCGCAGGCGACCAGGAGTGGTCCCCGCTTCATAGCCGTGGTGGGTCTGGGGATAGAGTTCGCGGGCCGGTTCATCCAGCAGGAAGACGGCACAACGGCCTGCGCCAAAATAAGTTCGTACCACCAGCAGGGCCTGGTGGAGCACGGTTTCCAGGTCGGTGCTGGCGAGGATGAGTTGTGTGGCCTGCTGCAGGACGGCCACATCGCGGACACTGGTGTATCCCGAGCTCACATTGGTTCCTTCGGCGATCGTTTGCGGTGATTATACGGGCGGCAGGAATGGATGCCGGAGAAACATGAGGATTGTTCCGGCAGGCCGAACCCCATCGTTGACCTCGCCCGCCGTCCGGCATACCATTGGCTGCTTGCCAAGCGGGGCGGAGACCCTCCCCGATGATCGGCGAAGTCCTTGCCCATTACCGCATACTGCGCAAACTCGGTGGCGGCGGTATGGGTATCGTTTATGAGGCGGAAGACCTCAAGCTGGGCCGCCGCGTCGCCCTGAAGTTCATCCCTGAAAATCTGGCCGGCGACCCCAAGGCCCTGCAGCGCTTTTTGCGGGAAGCGCGCGCCGCTTCAGCCCTGAACCATCCCAACATCTGCACCATTCACGAAGTGGAGGAGCACGACAGCCGTCCATTTATCGTCATGGAGATGCTGGAGGGCGAGAGCCTTAAACAGCGCCTGCATGGCCAGCCCCTGCCGCTGGAAGAGGTGCTGGAAATCGGCATCCAGGTGGCGGACGCGCTGGATGCCGCCCACAACAAGGGCATCGTGCACCGCGACATCAAACCGGCCAACATCTACGTTTCGCCGCGGGGCCAGGCCAAGATATTGGACTTCGGCCTGGCCAAACTGAGCCCGGAACAGCAGATGTTTTCTCCCGACGGTAGCGGCACTTCGCTCGAAGACAGCCTGACCGCCGAAGGCGTGGTGCCCGGCACGGCCGTGTACATGTCGCCGGAGCAGGTGCGTAGCGAAGAAGTGGATGCGCGCTCTGACCTGTTCTCTTTCGGCGTGGTGCTCTATGAACTGGCCACCGGACACAAGCCGTTTGTGGGCAAGAACGTGGTGCTCACGCTGGAAGCGATTCTGCACCAGAAACCGGTTTCGCCGCTATCCAGGAACGCCGATCTGCCGGCGGCGTTTGAACGAATTGTGGGCAAGGCGCTGGAGAAAAAGCGCGACGACCGCTACGGTTCCGCCGCACAATTGCGCACCGACCTGGAGCAGCTGAAAAAGGAAACCGAATCGGGGCTGGAGCCGGCGGCCCTGCGCAAATCCGCGCTGCTGCCGCGCTTGCCCAGCAAAACCTTTCAGGGGCCGAGCTGGTATCACCGTTACCTGTTGCTGGTCATGGCCGGATTGCTGGTGGCGGTGCTCACGGCGGTGGGCGCGTGGTGGTTCAAGCATGCCCGCAATGCTTCCGGCGCGCCCAACACCATTGCCGTCGTCCCCTTCAGGAATATGACCGGGGATAAGAACATGGACTTTCTCAGCTTCGCGCTGGCGGATGAAATTGCCACCCAGCTTACCTATGTTCCCACCCTGGAAGTGCGTCCCCTGGAAGACTCGCGAAAGCTCACCGACACGGATCCGCAGCAAGTAGGCCGGACGCTGCACGTGGCTGTCGTCGTCTCGGGTCACTATCTGAAGCAGGGCTCAGCTTTACGGGTGACCCTGGAGGCGGTCGAGGTCCGCAACGACCGCGTATTCTGGCAGGGAACAGTGGCGGCGACCGGCGGCGACCTCACCGCCATGCAGAAAGCAATCGCCCGCCAGGTGCAACAGGGATTCATACCGCGCCTGGGTCTGGTGAACGCTCCACTGCGGGCAGGCTCGCAGCCTAAGAACCCGCAGGCTTACGATCTCTACCTGCGCAGTTCGGCCGTGCCCCATGATCCGGCGCCCAACAAAGAAGCCATTACCCTGCTGGAGAAGGTGGTCAAGCTGGATCCCAAGTACGCTCCGGCATGGCAGGCGCTGGGCAAGCGCTACTACTACGACGCCGCTTATTCGGATGGGGGAGATGAGGCATTTCAGCGCTCCACCGCCGCTTTGGAACGCGCGCTGCAGTTGGATCCCAATCTGATTTCCGCCGCCGCCGACTTGACCCAAAACCGCATTGAGTGGGGCGAATTGGACAAAGCGGGCGAGGCGGAAGCTCTGGTGAAGCGCCGTCCAGACAATGCTGAAGCCCACTTCACGGTCGCCTACGTGTACCGTTACGCCGGCCTGCTGGAGGCGGCGGCGCAAGAATGTGATGCCGCCCTGAATCTCGATCCCGGCGACTTCAACCTGCGTTCCTGCGCGTTTGTCTTCCTGGAACTGGGACGGGCGCCAAAGGCCATGGAATACGTGCGACTAGACGCGCACTCGCAGTGGGCGCGCAATGTAACTCCCGCCATCCTGCTGCGCGCCGGGCAAACCATGGAGGCGCGCCAGGCAGCGGAACGGATGACGAACGATGCGCCCTGGTATGGCGCCTTGTTGCAAACCTGCCTGCAGCACCCTGCGGAGATGGCACAGGCTACGAAGGCGACCGAGCCCGCGCTGATGTTGCTGCGCGATCCGGAAATGAAATACCTTCATGCTTCTCTGCTGAGTTACTGCGGGCAAGACCAGGCGGCGTTCGACCTGTTGCGGGGCGCCATCGAACAGAACTACTGCGCAGCTTCCGCTTTGCAGGTGGACCCGCTTTGGGCCAGGCTGCGCGAAAAACCGGAATTTTCAGAATTGCAAGGGTTGGCCAGTCAGTGCCAGGGCCGGTTCTTGACCGCTCTGACCCAGCCGGGGCGCTGAGTTTTCCGATGGGGCCGTCAAGAGCGGCTGGTTTTTGGCAAGTGCTCGGGCCGCTGTCTCGATGCCCAGGCACGGGTGCTTCTTGAAGGAGACACATGATGATCGTAAGCAAATGGCGCGGCCTGCTGGTCGCGCTGGCCTTGATCTTTACCCTGGGCGGCTGTGGCTCGCAGCACGGCGCCGATGAGAACTACTACCTGGTCGCCACCAATAAACAAATACCGTATTGGCAGGCAGCCGGCGCAGGATTTCTGCATGCCGCGGCACAGATGAGAGTGAAGGCTGAGTTCGTAGGCCCCGACACCTACGACCCCAAGGCGCAACAACTGGAATTCGAGAAGCTGCTGCAAGGCAAACCAACCGGCATTCTGGTTTCTCCCGCCAGCCCGGAACTGATGCGGGGCGACATTGATCAAGCCATTGCTGCCGGGATTCCTGTTATCACCATTGATTCGGACTCACCCAACAGCAAACGACTGCTCTTCATTGGCACTAATAATTACCAGGCCGGAGTGTTAGGAGCCAAGGTGGCGGCCGGCCAGATGCGCGGGAAGGGCAATGTCGTCATCTTCAGCATGCCAAACCAGGCCAATCTTGACGACCGTTTGCGCGGCTATCGCGACGTTTTTGCTTCCTATCCGGCCATGAAAATCGTGCGTCTGGTGGATATTCATGGCGACCCGCGTGTTGCCTTCGACACCACCGAGCAGATCATCGGACAAAAGAAAGAAAAGGTTGACGGTTTTGTCTGCCTGGAAGCGCTGGCCGGCAAGGAAGTGGCCAACGTGCTCGACCGCTATCATGTGAGCGGCAAGACGGTGGTGGCCATGGACACCGACCCGGACACACTGGACTGGATCAAGAAAGGAGTCATCGCGGCCACGGTTGCGCAAAAGCCCTACACCATGTCCTACGTGGGACTCAAAATGCTGGATGACCTGCATCATCACAAGCTGCGCTCGCTGCAGCAGAATTGGGCCCAGGATCCCTTCTCGCCTCTACCCGCCTTTGTGGACACCGGCGCCACCCTGATTGACAAGAGTAATGTGGACGCCTTTATCGCCGCGGAAAAATCGGCAACCGCAAAGTGATCATCTTGGCAAAAAAGGACTAGAGGCAAGACGTCGCGGCCGAAGTCCCTACCGAAGTACTCTTCTTTAGCCGGAGAGTCGGTGCGTCCGCGCCAGGGAAGTTCAGTGAACCGGGGACGGCAACTGCGGCGCGTCGGCCACCAGAAAGCGCTCCAGTTCGGCGGCTTCCGTTTGCGGCAGGCGCTGCCAGCGGTGTTTCAGGTAGGCCCAGGGAATGTGAAACAGCAGCACGCGCGGGCTGAACTTGGTGGAGCTGTGGATCCAACAGGAGTGTGTACACCAGCAGTTGGCACCCGGAATGGCGGCAATTTCCTGCTGCATCTGCGGCGAGGCCAGGGCCGCGCCCAGGTCGAAGTCGAAATCCTGCAGGCGGCCTAGCTTGCCGCGCAGCTCGCAGGCGCGAAAGTGGCCATCGTGGTCAATCACGATCGTGGTTTCGCCGGCTGTGCAGCGCATGGGCCAAGCCTTGTTGGTGTAATGGTTTTGCTCGTGTAGTTGAAAGTGAAGCTTGATGTTGCCCAGGAAGAAGGCTCGGGCCAGCTGGCGGGCGGGCGCGGGCATGTCCGCGAACAGACGATCGGCGTAGCGCTCATGGAACCACATCAGCCGCCGGTGCAGGCGGCTGAGCTCCTCGGGCGCAAGCTTTTTCAGCGCCGGGTCCATGGGATCGCCGCGAATGATTTCGAAGTATTGGCCGTCGGAGTCGGTGTCGCGCATCATCTGCAGGCCCAGCTCAACCAGCTCGCGGTAGTTTTCCGTGGTGATGCAGGTAACCACGTTGCGGCGCAGGCGGCGCACGCCCTTCCAGCGGGCCGCAGCCATATTGATGGTGGCGAGTGTCTTCTGGAAATTGTTGGGCACGCCGCGAATGGCATCGTGAGTGTTGGCCAGACCGTCGAGCGAGAAATTCAGATCAATCACCAGCTCCGGACAATGCTCCAGCAGGTAATCAATGACCGCTGCCACCTGCGCGGGCAGCAGGCCGTTGGTGGGCAGGTTGAGGGCGCGCACGCCGTTGTTGCGGTAGAAGAGCTCGATAATTTCCGCCAGTTCCTTGCGCAGGAAAGGCTCGCCGCCGGATATCCAGAGCTTGTGAAAGTGGGGTGCGGTCTGGCTGATGCGGGCGAGCTGCTCGAAACTGAGATCACGGCCCTGGTTCAGCTCTTCCCAATAAAAGCAAGTGCGGCAAAGGGAGTTACAGGTTGAGGTCACGAACAGAAACACGCCCTCAAGCTGCAGCGGGCGAAAGACGCCCTTGGCGTACTTGAGATAGCTGAACCCCACGCCTGGATTATATCTTGCGCCGAGGAAATTCCTGGCCACGGATTAACACGGATGTGAACGGATTGTGAATATCGGGCGCAGTTCTCCGTGTGAGATGAGGTGGGTGCTGCACGCGAGATGCTTCGAGCCTGAAGGCTCTCAGCATGACGCCATTCGGCGAGCATCTGTGTTCATCAGTAAAAATCAGTGGCCTGTGGCCAATTGTTTGAGCAGCGCGGCTAGCGCGTCCAGAGCCAGGTGGCTGGCGTGCATGGATGCGGGAGGAAGGCTGCCGGCCGCCGCCACAAGCTCTTCACGCCGGAGCTGGCGGGCTTCGGCCAGGGTACGTCCTTTCACCAGTTCGGTGAGCAGGGAAGCGCAAGCCATGGAGGGCACGCAGCCTTTGGCGCGAAAGCGAATGTCGGCAATGCGGCCATCGCTCATTTTGGCGGTGAGCCGCAGGATGTCACCACAGGCGGGATTTTCCAGCTGCACGCTGGCGTCAGCGTCAGGCACTTCACCGGCATTGCGGGGATGCTCGAAGTGGTCCAGCACCTGGACGGAATACATAACACCAATTCTAACCAGCGAACGACCGCGATGATTCAATCATTTGGTCATTCAATCACTAAAACAATGACTCAGTGGTTCAGGGGCGACATGAATGCGTTGAATGGCTGAATGACTGAGTGATTTAACGACTGATTGCGTCAGCCCGCGGAAGAGACAAGGGGCACTTGCGAGCTCTGCCGAGCGGCCTGGGGGACGAACAAGACCAGAATGCCGCCGGCAGCCATTGCCACCACCATCACCAGCAGCCCGGGCGTGAAAGAGCCGGTGCGCGTATGCAGGTAGCCGAGCGCGAAGGGACCGAGGAATCCGGCCAGGCTGCCCAGGCAGTTGATCATGCCCACCGAAGCCGCGGCGCCTGATTCGCTGAGCAACTCGGTAGGCATCGCCCAGAAGGGCGAGAGCAGAGCAATCACGCTGATTCCCACCAGCGTGAACAGTCCTACTGCAACCGCAGTGGAAGCATGCAGAACGGCCAACGCCAGTAGCGCACCAACTCCCAAGAACAAAGGAGCCGCCACGTGCCAGCGCCGCTCCAGCGTGCGATCGGAATGCCAGCCGTTGAGTTGAAGTGCCACAAAGCCCGCCAGATAAGGCAGGGCCCCCAGTAGGCCCACTCGCACATCGGAGAGTCCCGAGAGCTGCTTGAGCATGGTGGGAAACCAGAACACGAAACTGTAGAAGCCGATGTATTGGAGGAAATTCACCACGGTCAAGAGGACCACGGGCCGGTAGCGCAACGCCTGCCAGATGCTGAAGGAGCTGACCGTGGTTTTGGCAGCGCGCTCCTTTTGCAATTGTCCGGTGATCCAGTTCCGCTCGTCGGGGCCGAGCCAGGCGGCATCGCGCGGCCAGTCGCAAAGAAAGAAAAATGTGACCGCGCCCAGTATGATCGCGGGCAAGCCTTCCAACACAAACAGCCAGCGCCAGCCTTCCGTGTGCAGCCAGTGCTGCTCCACGATCCAGCCGGCCAGAGGCGAGCCGAGCACGAATGAGAGCGGAATGGCGGCCATGAAGTTGCCGGTAGCCTTGGCGCGGTCTTCGCGCACGAACCAGTGGCTGACGTAAACGATGATGCCGGGAAAGAAGCCGGCCTCCGCCGCGCCCAGCAGAAAGCGCGCGCCATAGAGCTGCCCGGCAGTATGCACCGAGGCGGTGAGCACTGTGAAGGCGCCCCAGACGATCATAATGGCGGCGATCCAGCGGCGGGCGCTCCAGCGCTCCACCAGAAGCGCGCCCGGAATCTGCAGGCCCAGGTAGCCGATAAAGAAAATGCCGGCGCCGATGCCGAAAATTTTGTCGGTGAAATGCAGGTCGCGAATCATCTCCAGCGCGGCATAGGCCAGGTTGGTGCGGTCGAGGTAGTTGGCTATGTAGAGGACGAACAGGAAGGGAAGCAGTCGGCGGGCGATGCGGCGGCGGGCGCGATCGGCCACGGGAAGCGCCGGAGAAGCAGCCTGTATGCGTGAGGTCGAAGACATGGGCCAGAACGGGCGCACAGTATACAACGACGGGAAGCGCAAGGTCCTTCGACTCGCGCTCATTTCGCTTCGCTCAACTCGCGCTCGCTCAGGATGACAGGTGAGAAAGTTACCAATTACAAATTGCGACATTACAAGTTCTTCGCGCTGTCGGGAAAAAAAACAGTCCACTTGTTCTTGCGCGCGAACTGCTCGAAGTCCTTGGTCGGATTGATGGCAAAGGCATGGCGCGCGAGCTGCAGCATCTCCGCGTCCCAGCGCGTGTTGCCGAAGGCGGCGTCCACAGTGGAGCCGATCTTCTCGCGTATCGCTTCTGCCTTGCCCGGGCCGCTCGGAATGCGAATCAGGCGGTCGGTGATTATGCCGTCCGTGACCGCCACTTCCGCCGCCAGGATGCGCTCCTGCGGAATGCCAAAGCGGCGCATGGCCACCCGGATAATCCACTGGTTGCTCGAGGATACAGCCCACACGGCGCAGCCCCGTCGTTGCAGGCGTGTCACCAGGGCGCGCATTTCGGGAAAAATCCAGGGCTCGATATGGGGCGCAAAATATTCCTCGGCGGCGCGCTCCACCACTTCGTCGCGCAGGCCGGCGTGGATGGTAACCATCTCGCCGCACATTACATCTTCGGGTACCTTGCCCGCCCGGTAATCGGCATAGCGGGCACGCATCCAGCGAACCACATCGGGCGGAACCAGGCCACGTTCCAGTTCCCAGTCAAGAAAGCCCTCACCGGCATCCGGGGCCCAGAGCGTGCCGTCACAGTCGAACACCGCGACCCGAGGGTTGAGTTGCAGCACCGAATTCAGGAACTCGGTCGCCCGCTCAGGCATGTTGGAGACGGGCATAGTCTTCGGGAGTATCCACGTTCAGAGTGGCGTGCGGGTCGTCCACGGCAAGGTAGAGGATATGACCCTGGTGCTGGTGCTCAATGTCGCGCGCGTTGGCGGTGACCGGGGCGCGCAGGAAAGCTTCGATCATCTCGCGGCCGATCAGCACAGGATGGCCGTGCTTGTCGTCATATTGGGGAATCACTGCCCATTTCTCCTGCGAGGCGGCGTCAATGAAAGCTGACCGCAGTTGGGTGAGTGTAGCGCTGCGCACCGGCGGGCGGTCCACCAACGTGATGACGGCGGCATCGCGGCCACGGTTTAAAACCTCGCGCAAGCCTGCCTGCAAGGAACTGAACTGTCCCTGCTCGGGAGCGGGGTTCACGACGAGCGACGCGCTGCTGGCATAGATCAGTGGCGCCAGGTTGTGGGCGTTCTTGCCGGCCACCACCAGCACCAGGTCGGTGTGCGCTTCCAGCAGGTGAATATTGGCGGAAAGAAAAGTTTCCGAGCGGGCAAGGCGCGGATCAGGCCCCTGTGGCGGCCAGGGAAGCAGCGCCTTATCGCGCCCCATGCGCGAGGATTCGCCTGCCGCCAGGATCACTCCGCAGAAGCTGGGAGCACGCGCCATGAGGGCAAGATATCACGAGCCAAGGGCTCGCGAAATCCTGCCCTCGTAGATGGTTGTAAGGCACAAAGCACCTCAGGGGCTAAAGCACGCTTCGTTCCTGCCTCCCGGATCCAGGCCTGAAGGCCTGCGCCACCCATTCCGAGTAATGCTGGCTCCCTTAAGCCATCAAAAGCTGCCCTCGTCCGCCGACGGTCCGTAGATGGCCGGCACAGGAATGTTGTTCAGACGCAAATAAACGCCCAGCTGGGCGCGATGATGAATCATGTGATTCATCACGAAGCCGCGCACCACGGCAACCTTGGGCATCGTCATCAGGGTTTTGCCGTTGTTGAGCAGCGACCAGGGTTTCATCAGTTCCGCGTCGCTGGCGGCGGCCAGGGTGGCGCGGCCGTCTTTCACGTTTTTGTCGAAATCGGCGAGCAGTTCCTTGTTGTTCTTGGGGACGGGAGGCGGCTCCATCTGCTTGCCGCCGGGGGCGAGGTCGAGGGAATCTGCCTTGAGCGTGAAGGTCAGCCAGCTGGCAATGTTGGCCACGTGGCCCGCCAGCGCGCCCATGGGGCTGGATTTCTCGTGCGGCTTAAAGGAGAACTTGCTGTCGGGCACGCGTTCCAGAGTCTTGCGGGTGCTGGCCATTTCCTGATCGAATTCGGGGAGAAGCGCTGCGCTGAGGGCCATAAATTGTGCTTCCTTTCTTGTCGACGGGTTGGGACAGGGGAGGAATCATAGGCGAACAAATAGCGAAAGTCAAGGCGATTGAGTAACTGTGTAATTTGTAAATTGATAAGGCTTTCGCGGGCGGGGGCGCCCGCGCCACAACGGCCCTCGGAATGACGCCTTCCTGACGGAAGGCTTTCGCGGGCGGGGGCGCCCGCGCCACAAGTTCAGGGCGGTAGAGACGTAACTCGTTTACGTTTCCCGGTCGGGCGAGACGTTGCAAGCAGCGTTACTACTGGAAAGCATCTCGCTTGCTCTTCTGCAGGTCGGCCGCGTTCTCGGTGGATGAATCAGGATCGGCAGCCTTGCGTACGTAGCGCAGGTGGGGGAGGGGAGTGTCGCTGTGGCGGCGCCGGGCAATCAGTTCGGCGGTGATGGCCACCGCGATCTCTTCCGGGGTGACCGCGCCAATATCCAGACCCACAGGCGCGTGCACGCGCTCGAATAATTCCGGCGGCAAGCCTTCCTTCTCCAGTTCGTGGTAAATGGCGATTACCTTGCGCTTGGAGCCGATCATGCCCACGTAACGCGCCGGCGTCTGCACCGCCCAGCGCAGCACGCGCATATCATCGCGGTGCCCGCGGGTGACAATCACGATGTAGGCGGACTCATTGGGCGCCAGTTTGGCCATTGTCTGGTCAAAATCTTCGGCATGAATCTCGCGGGCCTCGGGGAAGCGCTCGCGATTGGCGTAGGTCTCGCGGTCGTCCACCACGATGACATCGAAGCCCGCATTGTGCGCCACTTTGTAGAGGTTCACGGCCACGTGTCCGGCGCCAAACAGGTAGAGCACGGGCACGGGCAGCACCGGCTCGATGAAGATGTCGAGCGTGCCGCCGCAGACCAGGCCGGTATCGTACTTGGGATTCTGATTGAGGTTGAAGGTCAGGGTGCGGGGCTTTTCTTCTTCCATGACCTCGCGGGCGGCCTGCCATACGTCAGCCTCGACGCAGCCACCGCCGATGGTGCCCTCGATGGAGCCGTCGTCGCGCACCAGCATTTTGGCGGTGCGAAAGGAAGGGATGGAGCCGCGCACGCTGACAATGGTGGCTACGGCGCCCCGCCGGCCCTCCCGGCGCAGCTTGACGATTTCCTCGTAAATGTCCATCCGCGGCCCTGATTATTGGATGCGGCAGGGTGGCAAGTCAAATTACCGGGAGTCAGGAGTCAGGAGTCGGGGGTCAGCGGACGCCAGGAGTCGGGAGTCAGTAGTCAGGAGTCCGCGAAAGAGTAGTTGGTAGGCGGTAGCTAGTAGTTAGCTGCCATCGACCGTTACCTCTCGATCTCACTCTGTTCCAAGCGTATTGTGGCCGAAGATTGATGGCCGAGAGGCGACGACCGAGAGCCGGACAGCGCAATTGGCGCCCCTGCTCTTGGCTCTAGCTACCAGCTACTAACTACCAACTACCGTTTCGCTGACTCCTGACTACCGACTCCTGACTCCTGCTTTGTGTTAGCTTGATGAGTTTTCGCATCGTGGAGGAAGACCTCATGCATGCTATCCGCTTTCATCAGTATGGTGGTCCTGAAGTTCTGAAATACGAAGAGGTCCCCGACCCCAAGCCGCGCAAGGACCAGGTCCTGGTGCGGGTGAAGGCCTGCGCCATGAATCACCTCGACTTATGGGTGCGCATGGGCGTGACCAAGTCGCCGCTGCCCCACATTCCCGGGAGCGACGTGGCGGGCGAGATCGTGGAAGTGGGCGAGTATGTGACCGGGCTGAAGCCGGGCCAGCGGGTGCTGCTCACGCCCATGACTTTCTGCAATCATTGCCCGAAGTGCGCTCACGGACTGCAGAACCAGTGCTCACAATTCAGCGTGCTGGGTAACGTAAATGACGGCGGTGACTGCGAGCTGATCGCGGTGCAGCAGGTCAACGTGATTCCTATCCCCGACAGCCTGAGCTTCGAACAGGCGGCCAGCGTGCCGCTGGTCTTCCTGACTGCCTGGCACATGCTCACGGGGCGAGCCGCCATTCGGCCGGGAATGACAGTGCTGGTGCTGGGCGGCAATTCGGGCGTGGGCATAGCCGCGATACAAATTGCGAAGCTATTCAACACGACTGTGATCGCCACCGCCGGCAATGAGAAGAAGCTGGAGCGGGCGCGCGGCCTGGGCGCCGATCACGTGGTTGATCACTACAAGCA
Organism: Terriglobales bacterium; assembly: GCA_035935775.1. GTDB lineage: Bacteria > Acidobacteriota > Terriglobia > Terriglobales > Acidobacteriaceae > JAICWP01. Next base: position 20,400 of record DASYWT010000345.1, on the reverse strand, counting down.
GAAAATAGCCGAAGAAGTGAAGCGCATTACTAGTGGGGAAGGCGTGGACATCGTCGTGGAGCACGTGGGCAAGGCGACCTGGCAGGAAAGCCTGAAATCGTTGAAGCCAGCCGGCACGCTCGTAACCTGTGGCGCCACCACGGGCGGCGATGTGGGGATGGACCTGCGCTTCTTCTTCTCTCGCCAACTGGCCGTGCTCGGCTCCTACATGGGGACGATCGGGGAGCTTCACAAGGTGCTGCAGCATGTGTTCAGCGGAAAGCTGAAGCCGGTGGTTGACTCCACCTTTCCGTTGAAGGATGCCCGCGCCGCCCACGAGCGCATGGAGAAGAGCGAGATGTTCGGGAAGATCGTGTTGAAACCCTAGCGGTCCCCGCCATCCCCTATAATGGAAAGAGTATGAACGGTGAGGAGCGTTTGGAGAACCTGGTCGGCAGCGAGCACGATGAGGCGCGAGTGCGGGAAGTGGCTTTTGGCGAAGCCCAGCCCGAAGGCCTGATTCTGACCACCCTGGACCATGCGGTCAACTGGGTGCGCAAGAACTCCATTTGGCCCATGACTTTCGGGCTGGCCTGCTGCGCCATCGAAATGATGGCTATGGGGGCGTCGCGCTTCGATATTGCCCGCTTTGGCGCCGAAGTGTTCCGTCCCTCACCGCGACAATCCGACCTGATGATCATCGCCGGACGGGTGTCCCAGAAGATGGCTCCTGTTATTCGCCAGTTGTGGGAGCAGATGCCGGAACCGAAGTGGGTGATCTCCATGGGCGCCTGCGCTACCTCCGGCGGCGTGTTCAATAACTACGCGCTGGTTCAGGGTGTAAACCAGGTGATTCCCGTGGACGTGTACGTGCCCGGCTGCCCGCCGCGTCCGGAGCAGCTCATCTACGCCATTACCCTCCTGCAGCAGAAGATCATGAACGACCACGGCTCCTTCAAGCGGGCGTTAAACCTGGGCTAGCTCGCTACCAGGCTGTCTAGCTCACTAACTGCATAGTCGCGAACGCTGCAAGGGTGTTAAATGGGCGTTCAACAGCAGCCCCGTTTTGCCCCGGGGGGCAGTTGAAAGTACCCCGGCAGTTTACCGGCGGGAGATGCTTTTCCGCAGTTTCCAGTCCTGCAGGGACGGCTGAACGCCAACATCTCAGTCGTCCCGACGGGACTCTTGACATTCCGCTCACCTGACCCGCCACTGAAGTGGCGGGCTACTTTCAGGCGGTCTCTACGAGACGCGACATTCGGGGCCTCTGCTGCTGCTGCCATGGCTTTTGGCTGACCTTTGACCTTAGGCAGCAGCACGCTCCGTTGGGCGCATCTCACTCCCGAGAAGCAGCCCGGCACTGCTGCGGGATTTCTATGGATTTTGGCAAACACCGGTCAAAGGTCGTTTCAGAAATATTCACCGGTTCGCTCGAAGCCGCCCCTCAGCGGCTAAAGCCGCATAATTGTCTGCCCTCGGGTGGCACGGCTGAAGCCGTGCCCCTCCGAAAGCGTCAGGAAAAGCTTCTGTTTGAAGCCGTGCCCTTCCGAAAGCACGGGAGACAGTCTTTATTCGAAGCCATGCCCTTCCGAAAGCACGTGAGACAGCCTTTATCCGAAGCCATGCCCTTGCGAAAACACGGCAAACAGCCTCAGTTCGAGGTTCTGTCGTTCCGAAGACACTGGAAAAACTCTCTATTCGTTGCCGCCCTTGTTTTGACTGCGGCGTCGCTGGTTTTTGGTGCGGCCTTTGGCAAGACCTCCAGCCTACGGCAACTGGCCATGGTGTATATCCCCGGCAACCCGGGATTTCAAGCCGTGGGCTTGGTGGATGGCCGCCTCATCATCTCCCACTCCGGCGACAGCACGGTGGACATCTTCAACGTCAAGATGCGGCGGGTGGATGCGCAGCTCAAGATTGAGAATCCGCGCGGCATAGCCGTGGACGAAGGCGGTGGCAAGGTTTACGTGGCCGACGCCGGCGCCAACAACATCGCGGTAATCTCCGCCAGGACATGGAAGGTGGAGAAGAGCATTTCCGTTCAACTGACGCCCGGGCCGCTGGCGCTTTCATCCGACGGCCGCACGCTCTTTGTGGGCAACACGCGCGACCAATCCGTCACCGCCATTGACGTGGACAATGGAAAGCAAGCGGCTACGGTTCTCCTGGGCCACGTGGACGCGCTGGTATACGATCCGGCGCGCAAATTGCTTTATGCAACTTTGGAAGACCAGGCCCAAGTGGCTGTGCTGGATCCCAGCCTGAAGCTGCTGCGCCGCTACCCGCTGGCAGCGTCACAGCCATCGGCCATGGTGTTAGATCAGCAAGGCCGCAGGCTGTTTGTGGCGGTGCGCGATGCGGTGGTCTCCCTGGATGCTGACAGCGGGCGCGAAATTGGGCGAGTAGCGGCGCCTATGGGCGTGGACAGCTTGTGGCTGGACCCAGGCAGCGGCAAGCTCTACGTCGCGTCCAGCAACGAGGTGGACGTGATTCGCAGCAAGGGTGGCCAGTTCTCGGCCGAAGACCAATTGCTGCTTACCGTCCGCGGCCGCGGCATCGTTTTTGATCCTGATGGCAAACTGCTGCTCATGCCCAGCGGCCATGAAGGGCGCTCGCTAGTGCTCATTCTGAAACCGGCAGGGCCGACCCCTGGCCTGCAGGCTCCGTCACAAGCCCTCATCCAGCCCTGAGAGCGTTGCCAGCCGCTGGTCGTTTGTCGTTTGCCGACCCGGCTAATGGCCGGCGAAGACTCGACAACAAACGACTAACGACTAAGGACGAACGACGAATCGTCTCCTGCCCAAGTCGTACAATGTCCCTTCCCATGGCCCGCCTGGAAATTTCGCCGGACGAATTCCGCCGGGTGGCCCTGCGCATGGTGGAGCTGGCATCGGAGATTCTTGCCGAGACGCATTCCCTGGCGGCCTTTCCCAGAACTTCCGGCGAAGAAACAGAGCGCCTGTTCCACAGCGTACTGCCGGAAAAGGGGCTGGGGGTATCCGCCCTGGACGTACTCCCTGACGTGATCCGGCACTCCCGCCCGCCCACTTCGCGCTTTTTTGGCTATGTGCTGGGCTCGGGCGAGCCGGTTGCCGCTGCCGCCGATCTGCTGGCCAGCGTGCTCAACCAGAATTTGACGGCATGGCGTTCCTCTCCCGCCGCGGTGACCATCGAGCGCACCGTGGTGGGGTGGCTGGCGCAGGCCATCGGGTGTTCCGGATTTGCTGGCAGCCTGACCGGCGGCGGCTCCTCCGCCAACCTGATGGGCTTGGCCATGGCTCGTGAAACCAAAGCCCCGGCCAACGAGCACGGGGCGCAGCCCGGCGTGATTTACGCTTCTGACGAAGTACACATGTCCATTCCCAAAGCTTTGGCGCTGTTGGGCCTGGGCCGGGAGAATTTACGGCTGATTCCTACCGACGAAAACTTTCGCATGTCCCCGCAGCGACTGGAGCGCGCGATTCACGAGGACCGTCGGACAGGCAAGCGGGCGATTGCCATTGTCGCCTCGGCAGGAACGGTGAATACCGGGGCCATTGACCCGCTGCTCCAGATCGCCGAAATTGCCCGCGGTCACGGGCTCTGGCTGCATGTGGACGGCGCCTACGGCGCGCTGGCGGCGATTGCCGTACCGGAAAAATTCGCCGGCCTGAACCAGGCCGATTCGCTTTCCCTTGATCCCCACAAATGGCTCTATCAGCCCCTGGACTGCGGTTGCCTGCTATTCCGCGAGGCGCAAGTGGCGCGCACCGCCTTCGCCTACACCGGCGAATACACACGGGCGCTCAACCAGGATCCGGTGGAGGCGTTTTCGTTTTTCGAAGAGTCCCTCGAGCTTTCCCGGAGATTTCGCGCGCTCAAGCTGTGGCTCTCGCTGCGTTATCACGGCCTGGCTGCATTCCGGGAAGCTATCGCCGCCGACTTAAGCCACGCGCAGAGGCTAGCCAACGCGATAGATGCCATGCCTAAACTCGAACGCCTGGCTGGGATTGAACTGAGCGCCGTATGCTTCCGTTTTCGCGGCGACGGCCAAAAGGGTGACCTGGATCATCTGAACCGGGCTATCCTGAAGCGGGTGATTGAGCGTGGACGGGTGTACATTTCGAATGCCTCTATTCGCGGCAAATTCGCCATGCGCGCCTGCTTCGTTAATCACCGCACCAGCGACGCGGATGTAGATGCGGTAGTGCAGGAGGTACTGGCGGCAGCCGCTGAAGTCCAATAACTTGAAAGGATGCGGCGCAACCCGCTGTGCTCTTAATTCACCAACTGAGGCTTAACGGTGCCGAACACAGCCGTAGGCATGGCCAAGGACGTAACTGCAAAAGTGAAGGGGCCGGGAGAAAAAGGCGAGTCCACCAGCATTCTGGCACAGGCGCCGTGCCGCGCGGACCTGGCGGGCAGCACCATGGATCTGTGGCCGCTTTACCTGTTCCACCCGGGCGCCGTCACGGTAAACTTCGCGGTCAGCATTGTGACCACCTGCCGCATTACCCCCCTGCCGGGAAAAGAAATCCATCTGCGCTCTCTTGATGGGCGCAGGGAAGAGCGCTTTGCCAGCCTGGACCAGCTATGCTGCGCAAAGAAATATCGTCATCCTCTGGCGGCGCGCCTGGTAACTTTCTTTCAGCCAAAACAAGGGCTGGCCATCGAAACCAATTCAGAATCGCCGGCGGGGGCGGGCATTGCCGGCTCTTCGGCGCTGATGATTGCCACTACTGCGGCGCTGGCCCGCTTCACCGGGCGCAAGCTGTCGCGCGAAGAAATGCGGGTGCTGGCGCAGAACGTGGAAGCCCAGCTCATCAACGTGCCCACCGGTTGCCAGGACTACTACCCGGCACTGTACGGTGGCGTGAACGCCATCGAGCTGGCGCCGGATGGCATCCATCGCTGTGCTATTCCCGTTCCTCCGGAAGAGATTGAAGAACGTTTTCTGCTGGCATACACGGGCGCTCCCCGACAGTCCGGCATCAACAACTGGGAAGTGTTTAAAGCTCACATTGATGGCGAGGCCAAGGTGTTCCGCAACTTTGCCCGCATCACAGAGATCGCCTGCGCCATGCGGGCGGCGCTGGCTCGTCCAGACTGGCGGGAGGTCGGCCGCCTGCTGGCGGAGGAGTGGAGGCTGCGGCGTACCAACGCCCCGGGAATCTCTACCCCGTTGATCGAAAAGCTGATTGCCGCCACCCTGCGCAATGGCGGGGTGGCAGCCAAGGTGTGTGGCGCGGGGGGCGGTGGCTGCGTGGTCTTTTTTGTGGAAAAGGGCGCTAAGGAGCGCGTAGCCCAAGCTTTGCGCGCTTGCGGCGGCCGTGTTCTCCCATTCCGCGTCGCCCGCGAGGGCCTCACCGTCTCCGCCGTACAGTCCGTCCCATAAGGCGTTTTTACAGGCTTCCAGCAGCCATCCCCGGGGCTATAATCGCATCAGACCCGAGTGGGAGTGGTTCCTCATGGTTGCCCGGCGTATCGCGGCTTTGTTGCTCATTGTGCCTCTCCTGCTGGTAAACGCCTGGGCTAAAAGCGGTGACCAGGGCTCCCAGTCCAGCCAGCATCTCACCAAGGACCAGCGCCTGGAAATCATTCGCGGTCTCAGCGCCGAGTTGTGCTTCGCGCGAGTGTTATTTCCGATGGGCAAAAAAGGTCTGGTGCTGAAGAACGGCAACCTGGTTTCGCCCACTCCTGAGGAATTGCGCCAGTTGCTCGCGGATTTTGGGCCCGCGGTCAAGCCCGGCGATAGAGCACAAATCACCAACGTTGCGATCAAGGGCAATTTCATCCGCTTTGAGATCAACGGCGGCCCCATCAAGAAGCAAAAGTGGTACCAGCGCATTGAAATCGGTGGCACGGGAGGGATGACTCCCATTTCGCCTTCCAATCCCAACACCAATCCTCGCGGCTCGTACGTGGATTTGTCGTTCGACCACTACATTCCCTCGCTGACGCCGCAGCAGGTCAAGCAGATGCTGGGGCCGGTGCTGGACTTCAGCGCTCACACCGCCGCCGAAGCTTATATGGCTACCTTGCCTCCCAAGGTGCGCGATGCCATCAAGGACCACAAGGTACTGGTGGGTATGAATCGCGAGATGGTGACCTATGCCAAAGGACGGCCACCAGAAAAAACGCGTGAGCGGGACGGCACCGTCGCCTATGAGGAGTGGATCTACGGGCAGCCGCCGCAGGAAGTGGAATTTGTACGCTTCGTAGGCGACGAAGTGGTGCGGGTGGAAACCATGAAGGTGGATGGCACCAAGGTGGTGGATACCCAGAAGCAGGTAGATATCAAGCAGCATCCCACCGTAGCCCAGCAGCAACCCGAGCAGGAACCCGGGGCCCGCGCCCCGGGAGCACCCTCCTTGCGGCGTCCGGGTGAAGAGCCCGATCAGACCGCGCCCCTGCCCAAGGGCGGAGTCGGGGACGGGCAACCCGATCCGCATTGAGTCAGTACGTTGGTAGCTGGTAGTTAGTAGCTGGTAGTTAGTAGCTGGTGCGGGAAGCCTTCCTGGCCTTCTCCCCGTAGGGACGGCTAAATGTCTTGCCTCGGCTAAGCCTGCTCAACCTGGCTCAGCAGGAGTATAGCTGAGCTCAGCGTTTCGTCTCGAACCAGGGGTAGATCCCGAAACGGAACATCGATGAGCCAAGCCCAGCCGATGCTTCTTGAATCGGGGTTACCTCAGCGGCTAAAGCCGGACGGTAAAGGCCGCCGCTGCGGTGCGGCTAAAGCCGCACCCTTTCGAATCCGGGAGCGATTCCTGAGAAGTGGTCCAAGCGGGGAGAACAGGGCACGGACCAGGGCTCAATTCATTTTTCGGCGGTAACCTCGCGCGCCCTGCCGCGCAGCAACCGCACGGCATCGCGAGTGAGCGCGCGCAGGAACGGCCCGCCCCAAATCCCGACTGAAAGCAGCCCGCCGAAGAAGATGACGGCGTGAATGCTGGCCCGTCCTTCGCGCGCCCAGTAAACGTCGCGCAGGTTGAGCCACAGGGCGTATTCGTCCAAAGTGAGGGCAGCCCCCAGTCCGTAAAGAATGGCGGTAAACCTTCCCAGCCAGGTGTAGCCGCCCTGGCCCGTGCCCACCTGCATTAGCCAGCTGTAACCGACGAGCAGAAGCAGCAGGATTCCCCAAACCAGATGGTGAATGTGGCGTCCGTGGACCGAGAGATCGTGAAAAGGGCCCAGGCCGTCGCGAATGGCATGGGTGAGCAGGCGTACGGCGGCAAAGCCAAGGAAGAAGGAAAGGGAAGCGAGGAAGATGCGCTCGCGGCGAGTTTGCCGCACGTGCTGTTCATAAAGCGGGCGAAGGTGACCGGAGCGGACTGCCGAAAGGATGATCCAAAGTGCGAAAGGAGTCAGGACCACCAGGGTCCATTTGATAAACGGATGCATGAAAACGGGTCGTGCCCGAGCAATGACTATTTTTCTGAGCTTATCACGCCGCTGGGCAGAACGCAGATATCGGGCAGGTTACGGTAGCGCTCGGCGTAATCCATGCCGTAGCCGACCACAAACTTGTCGGGAATGGTAAAGCCCACGTAGTCCGCCTGCATGGGCTTTTTTCGGCGGGAAGGCTTATCCAGCAGCGCCACCACGCGCAGGCTTTTGGGCTGACGATTGAGCAAAAGTTTCTTGATGTAGGTCAGCGTCAGGCCCGTGTCCAGGATGTCTTCCACAAGCAGGACGTTCTTGCCTGCCATGGACTGCTCTACATCCTTGGTAAGGCGAACTTCGCCGGTGGAATCCCAGTTTCCATTGGGGGCGGCCGCCGAAGCTGAGGATTGCTGGCCGTAACTGCAGACGCCGATGAAGTCGAAGGTGGAGTCGAGCGGCACCTGGCGAGCCAAGTCGCCGAGGAAAATGGCGGCGCCTTTGAGCACGCCTACGAAAATGACGGACTGTCCGGCAAAGTCGCGGGTGATCTGCGCCGCCATTTCGCTGACGCGCTGGGCAATCTGTTCGCGGGAGAGCAATACCTGCAGTTCTGACACGGGCATAGCATAAACGATAAAATGCTACGTTTCGATTTTTTGCTGGAGAACGCCTATGGCCATGCCGGAGTTCAAGCAACTGGTGAGTGAGGCAAAGAAGGAGATCCAGGAGATCGGCCCCGAAGATTTGCGGCGCATGTAAAGCTCAGCGCCGGATTTCGCTTTGATTGATGTGCGCGAAAAAGAGGATGCGGCCAAGGGCATGATTCCCGGCGCCGTCCACATCTCCCGCGGCGTGCTGGAGCTCAACATTGACCAGGTTACGACCGACAAAGACAAGAAGATTGTGCTCTACTGCGGGGGCGGCAGCCGCTCCGCCCTTGCCGCCTGGATGCTCAAGAAAATGGGCTTCCAGAACGTGATCTCCCTGGCCGGCGGTTATCGCGGGTGGAACGAATCACAAAACAAAAAAGGGGAGTGAGGAACAATGGACCTGAAGGGCATTAAGCTGACCTGGCTGGGACATGCCACTTTCCGCATTGAGACTCCTGGCGGGAAAACTCTGCTGGTGGATCCCTGGGTCATGGGCAATCCCCTGTGCCCGGAGAACGAGAAGAAGCTTAAAAAGCTCGACCTGATGCTGTGCACTCACGGCCATTTCGACCACATCGGCGACGCCGTGCAAATTGCCAAACAGCACAACCCCACCGTGGTCGGCATTTTCGAGCTGTGCTCGTGGCTGGAGAAGAAGGGGGCAAGGAAAACGTCCCCCATGAACAAGGGCGGCACTCAGACTGTGGGCGATATCCGGGTCACCATGGTGCATGCGGATCACTCCTGCGGCATCCTTGACGGTGACCAGATCATTTACGGCGGCGAAGCGTGCGGCTTTGTGATTGAATTCCAGAACGGGCTGAAGATTTACCACGCCGGCGACACCGCCGTCTTCGGCGACATGCAGATCATCCGCGAATTGTATGCGCCCGATATCGCTCTGCTGCCCATCGGCGATCACTACGTGATGTCGCCGCGCGAGGCTGCGTATGCCTGCAAGCTGCTTGGGCCCAAGGCCGTGGTTCCCATGCATTTCGGTACTTTCCCAGTGTTGACCGGAACTCCGGCGCAGCTCAAGCAGCTGGCAAAGGATGTGGAGGTGGTAGAGATGAAGCCGGGCCAAACACTATGATTCAAGATTAAGACTTACGATTAACGATTGGAGCATCTTGGCAAACGAAACTGACGTTCGCGCCTTCTGGCGCATGGGTGGAATCACCCATGGCGCCGTTGAAGACTATCTCTATTCCATCCTTCCGGAGCGCGACGCAACCTTGCGCGACATGGAGGCGGAAGCGGCAGCCCGCAACATCCCCATCGTGGGGCCGGCTGTGGGCCGGCTGCTTTACCAACTGGCTGGCATGATGAAGGCCCAGACGGTGTTCGAGATGGGTTCGGCCATCGGCTATTCCACCATCTGGTGGGCGCGTGCGGTAGGCGAGGCGGGGCGGGTCATTTACACCGACGGCAGCCGCAAGAACGCCGATGAGGCTCGGCGCAACCTGGAGCGCGCCGGCGTGCTCGATCGGGTGACTATCAAGGTGGGCGACGCCCTGGAGATCCTGTCCGAGCAAAAAGAGCCGTTCGACATTGTTTTCAACGACGTGGACAAGGCGGACTATCCGCGCGTGTTTCGCGTCGCCGCCAAGCGGGTGCGCAAGGGCGGGTTGTTCGTCACGGATAACGTGCTGTGGAGCGGCAAAGTCGGCCAGCCCGCGGATAAAGCTGATACCGAAACGAAGGCCATCCTGGAATTTAACCGGCTGCTCTATGCCGCGCCCGATTTTATGACCACCATTATTCCCTTGCGCGATGGCGTGGCCGTGGCGCTGAAGCAGTAGCCATTGCTCGTGCCGATCCCGCCGTGCGGACTCAGCTACGCCCCGGTTCCTCGGCTCTGTTGCCAAAAAAATCGGGCTCCCCAACTGCGGGAGCCCAAAACAAGGTGAGAGAGTAGCGTTGAGTCTTGTCTCGATCGCGGCTTGGAACAACTGTCAATTCTTACAGGTGCAGACCCTGCCAGAGGAGGTGGATGCCTCAAGCCGACTTCTTGTACCGCAGATTTTTGGATCGCCGACGCAGGTCATGGCTGGCTGTCAGCAATTTAATCATCTGCCGGCGTAACTCCTTGGAACGGACCTTGCCGCGCAAACGGGCCACCTCGGTGAGCAAAATGGCCTTCTGCTGCTCGTTGCGGATCTGGTCCACAAGGTCGTGAAAAGCGGCAATTGTCTCTGAGGTCGGAGGCTTACGGCGAGGCTGGGTGTGGAAAGTATGAGCCACGTTTCGACCGTGACAAACTGGGTGGTGCGGGTCACAGAGAGAGGCCGCTCCGGAACCGTGGTGAAGAGGCAGCCTCCCTCACGCGCTAAGGGCTATCCTTAAAGCGGTCTTAAGTCTTATCCGTAGTTCGGGCGGGAACAACTGTCATTTTTGACAGTAGAGCAAGAGGCACTAAGAGCGTGTGCAGGCGGCACCCGCCGGACCTGGGAGCGTTCCAACCTGGCTGACAAAAGGGGCCGCCCCTCCCAGGTAGGCGGCCCCAATCGTAGCTTGGAGCTAACTGCAACTGGCTTACTTTCGCCCGTACTACTGCCAGGATCAACTGTCAGTTTTTCCAGTATCGGCGGCTGTACGCTCTCCCGAGTGCAGAACTCGGTTTCCTGGGAGCGCGGCGTGGATTCGTGGGACATAACTTAAGTTGCCGAACGCTCTGACCGGCACTACAATGACCCGCACCGAACTAGGCCCCCAATCTTTCTTCTTAATCAGGAGAGGACATGAAGCCAAGAACAATCGTATTTACTCTGGCCCTTTGTTTTCTTGGAACCACATGCTTCGCCCAAAAGGGATTCATGGGCACCTGGAAACTGAATGAGGCGAAGTCAAAGCTCGCGCCTGGGGCTCCGAAGAACGGCACGGTCGTCTACGAGGCCACGGGTGAGAGCGTGAAAGTCACAATAGAGGGAACGGACGCCTCGGGCAATCCCATCCATAGTGAGTGGACAGGGAAGTTTGACGGCAACGACTATCCGGTCACCGGCGATCCCAATTCCGACGCCCGTTCCGTGGAATTCAGAAGCGCCCATCATTTAGGTTTCAAGGTCAAAAAGGGTGGCAAGGTCACCGCTACCGGCACGATCGCGCTGTCCCCCGACGGCAAGAGCCGGACTGTTACCGCAACCACAAAGGACGCCAACGGGAAAAAGGTGAAGAGCACCGCCGTATACGACAAGGCGTAACCAGCCATTGCCACAAAAGCGCCGAAGGAGGAACACTCATGGCAACTGCACGAATGCCACATCCGCATGTTGACCCGGTCAAAGCTGATTCCAAACACTACTCCGTGGAGTTCGAGAACGAGAAAGTCCGTGTTATTCGCATCAGGTATGGGGCCAGAGAGAAATCGGTAATGCACAGCCATCCCGAGTCGATTGCGGTGTTCCTGAACGACTGCAAAGCTAAATTCACCTATCCGGATGGCAAGAGCGAGCACATCAAAGCGAAGGCCGGCCAGGTCCTGCACATGGATGCCTTCGAGCACGACCCGGAAAATCTCGGGGAAGCCTTCGAGTTGATTCAAATCGAATTGAAGAAGTAGGTCCAGGCTTTCCTTAGCTGTTGCGCATCGTCTATCTACCTGAGCTACTGCTGTGTGCTCAAGGAGGGCCCATGCGCAAATGCGCTTTGGGATTCATCGCAGGCATTCTTGTGCTGCCCATAGCAGCTGTGGTCACAGCATGGTTAGGCTTGCTACCCACGGTCGCGATCACGGATCCTCCGCGTTGGGAAGTGGCCTTTGCGCAACTAGCGCTCAACTCCTACATCGTGAGGCACGCACCTCATGTTAGAAACCCCATTGCCCCTACAGACCAGAATTTATTGGCCGGCCTCGCTGTATTCCGGGATGCATGTGCCGGTTGCCACGGGGATTCGAACGGAACCAGTGACTACGGCGTGAGCTTCTATCCCCGCGTGCCTCAATTTGCTGCTCGCCCGCCGCCATTACCCGATTGGCAGTTATTCTGGATAGTGAAAAACGGAGTACGGTATTCCGGCATGTCAGCCTGGGATGGTCAGTGGCATCATGACAAAACAACCTCTGATGATCGCATGTGGAAGGTGGTGACATTCCTGAGTCGACTGAATTCTCTGCCGCCTGCGGTTGATGCAGAGTGGCATAAAAAACCCGTACAGTAGCGAAGAATTCAGGCATCGCTTCCCACAGCGTTTCGTAACGCGATCGCAGCTAGTGGGTGGATGTCTAGAGTCGGCACACGGAGTCGGGCCGGGCTTCAGAGCGGCCTATAGGTGCGGGTTGTTAGTCGGCATCGGGCAATCCCAAGTCACTTAATCGCCAGACCCTAAGTAGTTTCTCCGGCACGAACTTCTGTTGCCAGTTCTTTTCTACCCAATCGCGAAGCTTCACTGAATTTGCGTACTGATCTGGCTTCAGTTGCAGGCGTGCAGTAATCCGTTCAAACTCCGTAGGTCTTATTGGTTGGCTCTGCGAACCTGGTCCTTGTGACCACGCGTGATTAACTCGATTCTTGGGCATGGGATGTCTCATTTCACCAGCACGATTCTGTACACATGAAGAGGCCGCTTCTCCCCAAGCGCCAAATGAAAAAGAGGCGGCCCTCGCTTGCGACCTGATTGGATCAGATGAGCCGGCGTCAAATCTCACGCCAACTTACGCCGGGAACAACTGGCAATTTTGACAGGCAGCAAAAAAGCCCTCGAGTGTTGAAGTGTGCCTATCCGCGAGATCAAAACTGAGGAGAGCGACATCATGAGATCAAAGCCATCAATGCTCTTGGCGTTAATTCTTGTACTGGGCGTGATCGCGTTTGCGCAAGGTCTCGGGTCCCAGGTGAGCAGCGCCGCAAAGGCTACGAGCCAAGCAACCGAGAAAGCAGCCAAGACGACGGCTCAGGACACCCAGAAAGCAGCTAAGACGACGGCTCATCACACCCAAGAAGCAGCCAATACAGCGACCCACCACGCTAAGAAAGGTGTTAATCACGCGGCGCACGGAGTGAAGAAAGGGGCCAAGAAGACGGCAAACGCGGTGCAGTAGGATTTCCAGCCTACAGGCCGCGAAAGTCTCACCTTCTCTACAAGACCGGCGCAATATTGCCCGAGAGCAACGAAGGGTGTGAAAGCCCTTCCTCATTCTCAAAAGGCAGGACTCCGGGGGTGTCATGTGGCATCGCACCGCGAGGACCGGGCCGACAGGAAGCTAAAGGGAGTCTGCATCGAATGCGCTCAGCCGGTATGCCCGGAATCGAGGACTCGCTGCGCCCGTCATCGTCTGGCCAACCGGGAGCGAGTGGAGCGCCATAACCGCAAGCGGTTGGCCCAGGGCATCTGTCGGGATTGTTCCCAGCCAGTTGAGCCGCCCAGCCACTGCTTCTGCGCGTTCCATCGCGAAAAGCACAACGCCCGCAGCCGCGCCTACATGCAGCGCAAGCGGGCGAAGAAAGCAAAAGCGAACCGAAGCAGCCTGAGATAAGAACGCCCCGCTGTTGCTCAAACTGCGGGGCACCCAAAGGGTCCGGCGGGGAGATGATTCCCTATTCGATAGGTCAGCACAGCAGCCCCCCAAGAAGGGCAGCATGTCGATCAGAGAAAGCAGATGGCCAGATGGACCGGCCCAGAGAAAGGGCCACATGATTCTGGTGAAAGTGCTGGTTGTTTCTGACCTGAAAGTCGGGTGACTCTAAGAGGGAGAAAATAGCGGTTCTGACAATTAACCATCGCACTCAGCCGCACTGCCGTTTGTGAGGATCAAAATAGGCCACCAAGGCTCGGTATGGTCCGGATGGAGATTAGACATGAAAAGATTCTTTGTACTCGCAATCATCATGTTCCTGCTGACTGCCGGTATTTCCCTGGCTCAGGATGTCCGCTATAACTTCGACAAAGGCACCGATTTTTCTAAATTCAAAACGTACAAATGGGCACCGATCCAAGGCACTTCCACAGTCAGCGACATGGTGGATAAGCAAATCAAGGGCGCAATAGATGCGGAACTCGCCACGAAAGGTTTGATAAAAGTTGACGGAGACGATGCCAATCTTGACATAAGCTATGAGTCCGCTATTAACACAGAGCAGCAGTTCACTTCTTTCAGTACAGATTCGGGGTTTGGGTCTGGTTGGGGATATGGGCCTGGTTGGGGGTATAGGTACGGTTGGGGGTATGGGCCTGCTTACTATGGTTGGATGGGTTCAAGCACAACCACTGGATGGACGTCGACAATCTATACAGGTCAGCTAACCTTGAACATGTACGATTCGGCAGGTCAGGATTTGGTCTGGCGGGGCGTTGTGAGCAAAACACTTGATCTGAAGGCCAAGCCAGAGAAGCAACAGAAGAACCTGGCGAAAGCAGTAAGAAAGCTTTTGAAACATTATCCGCCCTCAGTAAAGAGATAAGCTTTACCCGAACCAACTCGTCAGGTGATTTTTCGCGGAACGGCTCGACAAAATTCGCCACTCCAGCAACTCTGTGGATGTTTTGTGGATGAACAGGAAGCCGAGGAAGTCGCCGCCGTTAAGTTGTTAATTAATGGAGCGGGAGACGGGGATCGAACCCGCGACATCCAGCTTGGGAAGCTGGCGTTCTACCGCTGAACTACTCCCGCATATCGGACGTCAGGTCCCTCGCTGGGCTCGGGATTTCGCCTGCGGGCTCAGACGCCCGCAAACCGGCTCAACTTGGGAAGCTGGCGTTCTACCGCTGAACTACTCCCGCTCGGCAAGCCTAGTTAGATTATCACTGGGCAGTCATGAGGGGAAGTGTGGGTCGGGGGCCGCGCTGCGCTCGCGCCAGCCCGGCCCCAATGCTTATCTCTTGTCCGCCCGCAAAGCTTGATTGAGGTGCTCGATGGCCTGGTCAATGGACTGAATCGCCTGGACTCGATGACCACCAAAGTCGTGGGCGGCCTTGTGTTCGAGCAGGTACTTAGTCTGCTGCAGTTGTTTGATAGCCTGACGGATTACCGGGTGTTCCTCCCGCCCCTCCCGCTTTTCTGCCTGCGGACGATCGTCACGATCCTGAGCCTGGGCGACCGTGGCTGAGCTCACCGTCAAGGTGAAAAGCAGAAGCAAGGCCGCTAAGGTTGCGCTCACTTTTTTCATGCTCAATTCATTTCTCCTCGGATTGGTTGTTTTCTGGCTTGGGCGAATTGAACCCATGCGGCAGGGAAAAGTTGCTCGAAACCGGCTGGAGTTGGCAACGGAATCACGCCGGTAACGGAGGGGCACACAGGGCGAGGTGTATGCCACTCTGGAGATCAGCAGGCACGGCTAGCCGCCAGCCCGTCTTGGCCTGGAACCAGCGGCAGTGCAGTTGCGTATAGGTGATAGACTGGCGTCAAACGGAGGCGCCGCAGCATGGAGCTTGCCGCTTTTCTCTTGTTTCCTTTCCTGTTCGGGCCATTTTTTGGTTTTGGGTTTCTGATCTACTTTCTGCCTACGATTGTGGCTCTCGTGCGGCACAAGCGGAACACTCTCTCGATCCTTCTGTTGAACCTATTTCTCGGCTGGACCCTGGTTGGCTGGATCATCGCACTGGTCTGGGCGAGCACGGTGGATGTGCCGGCGCCGGTTCGCTAGGAAACCGAGCCGGGTTGTTGGCTTTGCACCTGCGCTGCTGCTCACGATCGAATGTGTCGCACATCACCGCGCGGCCTGAGACAAGGCGCGACGATAAAAGCAGAGCCGGGCGCGAGCCACGCGCTGAAACACAAGGACGAGCGAACCTGCTCTGCTTGCGGTTCGGATGAACCGACGGTTCGTGGGTCGCGTCCGGTAGTTGCGTGAAAGGATACGAGGATGGCACATGCCGCCTTTGCCAATGCTGCTGAAACCGAAACTGAGCGTTTGAAAACCGCTGTGGCCGACGCCCTGGAGGATGGAGTGCATGCCGCCCGTCGCGCCATGAAGCATGGGCTCTCTGTGGCCGAAGAGATCATGGACGACGCGGCTCATGAGGTGAAGCGTCACCCTCTGCAGGCGGTGGCCGCGAGTTCCATACTGTCCTTTGCCGGCGGACTGCTGGTGGGCTGGCTGTTGTTCGGCTTGCGGAAACGCTGACGGCTGGCGTGGCGTGCTGCGGTTTAGATAGTCGGATGTGGGGCAATCCAGCTTAGAACACCAATTTGGCTGGCACACGGGCGTGTGCTCTCCCTGGACCGCGCTTGTGGTTTTTTGTGCTTCAGCGCCATCAATTCGCGCTAAGCTGATTAGGAAGGGAGTTGGAGGAAATGCCCGCGAAGCCGGCAGCGAAGCCGCAGGAAAGTCCTGATGCCAAACAAGCCATTGAGCACCTCAGCCGCGCTCGTCACGTCCTAAAAAATCTGCGCGAAAGGCTGAAAGATGCGGAGCACCATGCGCAACTGGACGAGGCCCTCACCAAGGTGGAACTCGCGTTGAGCGCGCTGACTATCAAGACCGGCGGCTTCCTGTGAGCGGGTGAACCGCCGGAGGCGCTCCCTGCTGCGTGCAGCGGAAGCAAAGCCGAGGGCGGTGGAGGAGAAGCCATGGAAGTAACGCTCACCTCAGAAGAGCATGAATTGCTCGCCGAGATTCTGGAGGAACATCATCGCGAACTGTTACGGGAGATCTCCCGCACCGAGCACCGCGAGTTCAAAGACGCATTGCGCCGGCGGGAAGAAATGGTCCAGGGAGTGCTCAACAAGCTGGCCAAATACGCCTCCGCAGCCTGAGCGACGAAGGCAGAAGGCGCGTGCAGGAAAGTTCGGTTTCCGTGAACTTCAGGCAGCAAGCCTGGTCACGAGGCGAGGCCTACGACGACCGGCGTATGGCCAGCAAGGTCAGATCGTCGCGAATTGTGGTGGCGCCGCGGAAGGTGTCCAGATCTTTGCGGCACGCTTGCAGCAGGGCTTTAGGGGCGAGGGCTCGATTAGCTGCAACCAGCCTGCTTAGGCGTTCCGTCCCGTAGGCCGTCCCGGAACCATCCTCGCTTTCGGTGAATCCGTCCGTATAGAGCAGCAAAGTATCGTTTGCCTGTAAGTGCACCCGGCAGATGGCGAATTCCTGGGCGCAGAACATGCCCAGAGGCAAGCCGGTAGAGGGCACCTCCGCCACCTTGCCGTCGTGGGTGTGCAGGGGAGGCAAGTGACCTGCGTTGCACAGCTCTACTTCGCCTCCAGGGAGTGCGAGGCCGCACACCAGGGTGGCATAGTGAGCCGCCAAAGTGGTTTCGCAGAAGGCACGGCTGGCCTGGGTCACGAGCTCGGCCAGAGGCAGTCCGGCGGAGATGAGGGCCCGGAACAGAGCGTGCAAGTTGGACATGAGCATGGCGGCGGCAATGCCCTTGCCGGAAACGTCGCCCAGCATGAAATACAGACCTCGCCCACCTGAATCCACAACGTCGCAATAGTCGCCACTGACCAGGCCGGCAGGCTGGTAGTGGTAGGAGATCTGCCAATCGGCGAACAGGACGTCGGGTTTGGGCAAAAGTCCAGCTTGAATCTGGCGGGCCAAGTCCAAGTCGCGCTCCAGGGCGCGCTGATCTGCAGGAGTGAGGTGGTCAAGGCAGAAGCAGGTGAGCGGGTCCGCCGCGAGCCTTTCCGGTTCAATGGATTCGTGACAAACCTGGCAAAGCCCATAGGTGCCTTTGTCTATGCGCTCCAATGCCTGGTCCACCTGTTGCAGCAAATCCACCAGTTCGGCGCCGGGGGTGGATGCGGTAACTGATCTTTGCAGGGTCTCACGCCGATTCAGCAGTTGGTCGCGCAGGACGGGTTCGAGGGAGGTCGCCATAGTGAACTCCAGGTTGAACACCAGCATACGTGAATGATTTGCCGACTGCCATCCGAAGCTTGCTCTGCAAAAATCGAAGAGCGGGCGCTCAGAAAAGGCGCTCCATTACGGCTGAAGGTGCTGGCCGGTGACCAAAGTGCGGTCGAGCGGCATTGACCGTGTTGGTTTCAAAGTGCGGCCGCCGTTCAGAGTATCGCCTCTATGATGTTATTAATGGAGGACTTGAGGCCGAATCCGCGTCGCTTGGCCCCACCATCCGTTCCAGGCCGCCGATTACTTCAGTTACTTTCGCCTGTTTCCGAAGCGAAAATACAATTTCCTCTAAGAAGGTGTTTTGGCCAGACCTGTTTATACGCGCCGTGCCAAACACTTACTGCCATTCCCCGCGGATGAGGTTGATTGTCCAAGCACACCATAATGCGGCGCTCCACCCGGATCAGGTGGCAAATCCCGATCCAGATCACGAGTCTCGATGCGCGCTGCCCATTTAATGAGACGTGCGAAACAGTTGCGGTCAATGCCCATGGCTGCGGTGTAATTTGCCATGTTCCACTGGATAAGGGCATTCCGGTGAAGGTGGGATTGCTGCCGGACAATCGCGAAGTGATGGCGCACATCGCCGATGTGGTCAAGTTGGGGGAGGACGGGCGCGCCTGGCTGCTGGGAGTGCAGCTGGACCTTCCGGCCAATGTTTGGGGCGTGCGCAATCCACCGCACGATTGGGACCAAGGAAATACCGGGCTCGAAGGCAAAGCGGCAGATGCTCCGCGGGCAGCTAGCGCGGCTGCGGGCGCAGGCGCTTCAGGAACGGCGGTTGCCACCGCCACGCTGGCAGCGCCGGAATTTTCCGTCGTCACTCCAGCGCCACCCGCCAGTCCTCCGGTTGCCGTGCAAAGGGCGGCGGTCTCCGACCAGCCCAAGGTGGAGGTCGCGAAGCCTGCTGGCGCCGGCAACAGCAATGGGATTTCGGGGCAGCGCGCAACCGATGTGGGACGCAGCCAAGGCGAGCAACAACCCGCTGCCAGACTTACCTATAACGTCCGCGATCGCGACTGGGCAGAACTGCGCCGCCAGATGGAAGAACATCTGCAGGATCTGATGTGGCAGGTGGACGACCAGGTTGAAACCAAGCTGGAACACTGGAAAGAACAGATGGTGGACGCCGAGGCGCGGCTGGAATCGCTATGCCAGCTGCAGGACCGGCTGCAGGCGCACATCACCGTGCTCAGCGAAATCGTCAAGGAAAAGGTCAAGCCGGAGGCGGAGGGCAGCGCTCCGGCAGGACCATCAGGCGCCGGCGAAACCAAGATGGACGCGGCGGCAACCGCGGAGAGTGTGGCGGCGACCGCATCGCAGGTGGAGGAGATACGGCAACTGCAGCAATGGATGCAGTCGCTGATTCACCTGCTTCCCCAGGCAGTGGAACAGCATGCCAATGAAGCCGTTGGCAGCGCGGAACAGCGTCTTCACACCCAGGCTGAAGAACAGTTTGCGGGTATGCGCAAGCAACTGGCGGAGCTGCAGCAACGCCTGGACGCGGAAGCGGCGGCGCAAGCGTTGCCCGATAAGCTGAGCGCCGCGGAAGAAGAAAGGCGCAAAGCATCGGAAGACATGTTGCGGGCAGCGAGCCAAGAGATCCAAGAATCGCTGCAGAAATCTCTGCGCGAGGAATCGGAAAAGCTGCAGCAGGAGCTGGGACGGGCGCAGCAGGCAGCGCAGGAGGAAGCCGAGAGGCGGCACAAGCTGCAGGAGGAAGCGGCGGCCCACGCCCTCCAGCGCTCAGATGAAGCGGGGCAGAAGATCGAGCAGCTCAGGGCGGCCGAAACCACCGTGCGTGAGATGGGTGACCAGGTGCGCAAGGAACTGCGCGCTGCATTACAGGCGGCGCTGGAAGCTCAGAACCAGCAAATCGGGCAGGCCGCGGCGGCGTTGGAGGAAAAGTCCAGCCGCCTGCAGGCGCAAATCAGTGAATTCACCACGGCGCGCGAGAACGGCGAACAATTAGGCGCCACGTTGCAGGGGCAACTGTTAGCCCAGAAGCAGCAGATCGAGCACGCCACGGCGCTGTTGGAGGAGAAGTCCAGCCGCCTGCAGGCACAGATCAGTGAGTTCAACACAGTACACGTGAGCGGCGAACAGTTGCGCGCGGAACTGCGGTCCACGCTGCAAGGACAACTGGACGCGCAAAAGCAGCAAATGCAGCAGGCTGCCGCGCAGTTGGAGGAAAAATCAAGCCGGTTGCAGGCTCAGGTGAGCGAGCTCACCGCCAGCACCGAGGAAGCGCGTCGCGCCCGGGAGGCGCTGGAATCGGTCGTGGCGTCGCTGACCCAGGCTGCCTGCCAGCAGATCAAGGAAGATGTAGGAACAGCCCTGCAAACCATCGCGAGCGAAGCGAAACAGCAGGCTGAGCGGTGGGAAAAGGAATTTGCCGAGAAAACGGCGGAGGCGCAGCGCCTGGGTACAGCCGCTCAGGAACAGCTGGCGGAGTTGGCGAAGCAGGCGGGCAACCTCTCGCAGCGGCTGGAAGAAGGCGAACGCAGCCGGGAATCCCTGCAGTCGGTGCTCGATTCCGCCATCGCTGCGTGCGAGGAAAAGGTGGAGAGCAGCGCGGCCGTCATCTTCAAACAGGTGGGCCGCCAGTCTGAGGAGCAGCT
>DASYWT010000344.1:0-1584 GCA_035935775.1 Terriglobales bacterium | reverse complement strand
CCTCCTGATTACTTCAGCGCCACCGGCCAGCTCTGGGGCAATCCCATCTACCGCTGGGATGTAATTGCCGCTTCCGGTTATCAATGGTGGATTAAACGCTTCCGTGCTGCCCTCCGTCTGTTCGACATCGTGCGCATTGACCACTTCCGCGGCTTCGAAGCCTACTGGCAAATCCCTGCCGGCGAGCCTACCGCCATCAACGGCCGCTGGATAAAAGGACCCGGAGCGGAGCTGTTCCGCACGGTCCAGTCCGAGCTTGGCGAGTTGCCGATTGTGGCCGAAAATCTCGGCGTCATCACCCCTGAGGTGGAAGCCATCCGCAAGCAGTTCGGCTTTCCGGGCATGAGCTTGCTGCAGTTCGCCTTCGGCAACGATCCCCAGGGGCCGTCCTTCCGGCCGCACAACTACCAGCGCGAGCTGGTGGCCTATACCGGCGGCCATGACAACGACACTACTGTCGGCTGGTGGAACAGCTCCGGCGCAGCCGATAGCACGCGTACTCCTGACGACGTACGCCGGGAGCACGCCTTTACCCGCGCCTACCTGGGCTTCGACCACGAGCCTATCAATTGGGTGTTTATTCGTACCGTGCTGGCCTCCGTAGCCGACGTGGCCATGATTCCCCTGCAGGATGTGCTGGGGCTGGGCAGCGAAGCCCGCATGAATCTCCCCGGCACTGTCGGCAGCAATTGGAAGTGGCGCTACCGTGCCGGCAGCTTGACCCGCCACCTCAGCGACCTCCTGCGCGAATTGACGGCCATGTACGACCGCTGAGAATTGAGGTTGTGATATGAAACCCGCCCGCTCCTTTTGGCAGGTCTGGAACATGAGCTTCGGCTTCCTCGGCATTCAGTTTGGCTGGGGGCTGCAGATGGCCAACATGAGCGCCATCTATGAGTACCTGGGAGCACGCCCGGACCAGATCCCAATTCTCTGGCTGGCGGCCCCGCTCACTGGGCTTATCGTCCAGCCACTGATCGGGCATGCCAGCGACCGGACCTGGGGGCCGCTCGGCCGCCGCCGTCCGTACTTCCTGGCCGGCGCCATCTTGAGTTCTCTGGCGCTGATCCTCATGCCGCGCAGTTCGGCTTTGTGGATGGCCGCCGGTTTGCTCTGGATACTGGATGCTTCCATCAACATCAGCATGGAGCCGTTTCGCGCATTCGTCGCCGATCTGCTGCCGGAACAGCAGCGCACCAGCGGCTTTGCCATGCAGAGCCTGTTCATCGGGCTGGGGGCGGTCGCCGCTTCGGTGCTGCCCTGGCTGATGACCAATGCCTTTCACGTCAGCTCCGGAACCGGAGCCGGGCACGCCATCCCTCTCACCGTACGGCTCTCTTTCTACGTCGGGGCTGCCGTGTTCTTCGGAGCTGTCCTGTGGACCATAGTTACCACCCCTGAGTACCCGCCTGACGACCTCGGCAAGTTTCGCGCGGAAAAGGCTGAACAGGGCGGACTACTGCGAAATGCCCGGCAAATCGTGAATTCCATCGCCGCCATGCCGCGCACCATGCGGCAATTGGCCTGGGTGCAGATATGCACCTGGCTGGGCCTGTTCTGCATGTGGCTCTATTTCCCGGTGGC
>DASYWT010000343.1:0-12375 GCA_035935775.1 Terriglobales bacterium | reverse complement strand
GATCTTCAACGTCAACGGAGGCGCAGTGCTGGTAGGCTAGTAGGGTGAAGAAGTAGTTGGTAGTTGGTAGTTGGCAGGTCAGAAATGACGCCTAGGACGGCAGGGCAACCGCCGGCCGACCACAGTACCGATTGGAGAGGTCATAAGCAGTTCATGAAAGCATTACTCACTATTCTTCTTTTCAGCCTGGGAGCTCTCGCCCAGGCCGGTCCGCCTTCGCAGGCAAGCACGCCATCCGCAGCCGCGACCCAGGCTGCGCCGCAGGATGAGAACGCGCGCCAAGCCAGGGCGCGCATTGAGCAGATGATCCAGGCGCTCGGCGGTCAAGCCTGGCTGAACGTGACGGACATGCGGCAGCAGGGCCGCACCTGGAGCATCTATCATGACCAGCCCACGGGCACGGCAGAGTTCTGGCTGTTCTGGAAGTATCCGGATAAAGAGCGGGTGGAACTGACCAAAAAACGCGACTGGATCATCATCAACACCGGGGACCAAGGCTACGAGATAACTTTCCGCGGTACGGCGTTGGAGGACCAGAAGGCGCTGCAGGATTACCTCCGCCGGCGCAAGTACTCGCTGGTGTGGGTGCTGCGCCAGTGGTTGAATCAGCCGGGCGTGGCCCTTTTCTACGATGGCCAGGTAGTCGCGGCGCAGAAACAGGCCGAGCAGGTGACCATAATGAACGCCCAAAATGAGGCGGTGACCATTGACATGGACTACGACTCTCATTTGCCGATCAAGAAATCATTTACCTGGCGTGACGCCGACCGCTACCGCAATGAGGAAGTGGAGCTTTACGACAACTACAAGATGATCCAGGGTGTGGCCACGCCTTTGAGCATTACGCGGTTTCACAATGGAGACATGGTGAACCAGCGTTTCATCACCGATGCGTCCTACAACCAGAACCTGGCCGATTCCCTGTTCCAGGCCAACGTGACCTGGAATCCGAAGGACGTGCCGCCGGCAAAGAAGCACTAGCTAGGCCACGAAATTTCAATTCCTTGAGCCGCCTGGTGAGAAAGCGGCGCTCCGGTTCTGGCCGCGCCAGGGCGAGCGCCCTCCCACAGGAGGAGGAAAGTGGGGAACTTTCCGTCTGTCCCCGATTTTTCCCGATTTTTCTCCGCTGCGCCACCCAAAGGCAAGAAAATGCTTGCCGTCTCCCAGTTCGGAACCGCTACCACTCACCCTTCGAGCCTGACCCTTCGGCTTCTCTCAGGGCGGGCTCTGGGCAACCTGCCCTCCCATAGGGGAAAGTAGACAATCTTCAGTCTGTCGCCGATTTTTCTCCCACTCAAGCCAAAAGCAGGCTTGAGTGGGCCACCCACCTGCCCTGATCCCAGGTTAGCGCCCAAAAATCGGGGCGAGAACCCGGGCCACCTGCCCATAGGGGAAAGTAGGGAACATTCCGTCTTCCTCCGATTTTTCTCCCACTCAAGCCAAAAGCGGGCTTGAGTGGGCCACCCGCCAAGCTTGAGGATAGTGCCTTTGGGTGGCGCAACGGTTTACCGTTGCGATTTAAGCGCTCAAAAAATCCGCCGGCTTTAGCCGCTGAGGTGCCTCGTCGAGCACAAGGCCGGGCCACGCAGAACTGTACCGATAATCCTTCGCTTTCATTGCCAGCCCACGCTTTAGAACGTTCTGTCGGATGTACTCTCGAAAGGCGAAATATTCTTTTGCATCCCGCACCCGCCGATCATAGAAGCTGGCTGCCAAATCTCATGCCTGAAACCCAATTCTCGTTTCGCCCGAAAAGAGAAACCACCCTTGATCAACTGCATCGCTCTTTCCAGCGATTCTTGCGGAGTGATCAGCAGGTGAAAATGGTCCGGCATCACCACAAATTCGTGCAGCAAATATTGTTGTTTCTGGCGGTAGTAAAGAAGGACATCAACAAACAAACCAGCCATTCTGTCGGTTTGAAGAATGTTTTGCTTCTGGAATGTGGAAGCGGTAATGAAGTAGCAACTGTATCCGGTATTGCCTCGGCGGTGAGCGGCCATCGAAGGCACCTCAGCGGCTGACGCCGCTCGTGCTTTTGCCAGTCTATCGCAGCGGTGAAACCGCTGCGCCGCCCAAAGGCAAGAAAATGCTTCCCGTCTCCCAGTTCGGAACCGCCACCACTCACCCTTCGAGCCTGATGCTTCGGCGGCGCTCAGGGCAGGCGCTGGGCCGACCTGCCGATTCCTCTCCCACTCAAGCCAAAAGCGGGCTTGAGTGGGCCACCCACCAATTTTTCTCCCACTCAAGCCAAAAGCGGGCTTGAGTGGGCCACCCACCGATTTTTCCACTCTACCGCAGCGGTGAAACCGCTGCGCCACCCAAAGGCAAGAAAATGCTTCCCGTCTCCCAGTTCGGAACCACTACCACTCACCCTCCGAACCTGATGCTTCGGCGGCGCTCAGGGCAGGCGCTGGGCCGACCTGCCGATTCCTCTCCCACTCAAGCCAAAAGCGGGCTTGAGTGGGCCACCCACCAATTTTTCTCCCACTCAAGCCAAAAGCTGGCTTGAGTGGGCCACCCGTTTTCCCACCCTCGGAGGCGGTTTTCAGCGTGCAGTCGTCTGTCGCCGGCGTTGCTCACTTGCCTTCATGATTGCGCGCATGTCCGCCGCCGGCCGAATCTCGAAAACGTTGCCGTACTTCAGGGCCGGATGCTGCGCCATGAGTTGTACGGCATGATTCATGTCCCGCGCCTCAAGGACGAGAATGCCGCCGAGTTGTTCCTTGGTTTCGGCATAGGGGCCGTCCGTGGCTGCGACTTTGCCGTTCTTCCAATACAGCGTCAGGGCGGTTTCTGGAGACTGAAGCCCTTCTCCACCAGCCCAATGCCCGTTGGCGCGAAGATGGTCGTCGTATTCAAAGGATGTGTCGAACATCGCGTTTTTCTCGCCCTCGGTCATGGCTTCAAATTTGCTCTTGTCGTAGTACCCGAAACAGATGTATTTCATGGTTCTTCTCCTCGTTCTTATTTTCTGGGTGGAGCCAGCAGCACAGCGGTCGCACTTTTTCTCTTACTGTTTCAAGTAACGAAGCGCAACACATCCTGATTTAAAAATCTTTGAGTCAACAAGTTTTAGTTGCAATCTCTCCGGCAGGCTAACACCTTCCAACAACCGTCTTCCTTCTCCGGCAAGGACCGGGTTAACCATAAAACGATATTCGTCAACCAAGCCAAGCTCGATAAGTTGTGAAGGAATATCTACGCCACCGACTAAAATGTTTTCGCCTTGTTCTTGTTTCAATTTTAGTATTTCGTTGCGAAGGTTCGAACGAACAATTCTCGTATTTTTATCTTCAGCGCTGTCTAACGATCGTGAAAAAACAAGTTTGTTGATGGAGTCAAATGTTCGAGCAAATTCGTTCTCCGCTTTTGCCATAGACTGGCTTCTTGCGACTTCAGGCCAAAAAGGGACCATCAACTGATAGGTCTTACGCCCAAAGACGAGCAGGTCAACCTCTCGCAAGAGCTGCGTAAAATATTCATGGGTTTCTTCATCGGCAAGTTGTTTGGTGTGGTCGCAGCAGCCATCCAGGGTAATGTTGATTGCGAAGATTAGCTTTCTCATTTGATTATCCTGGCCTCCTCTTATGTACCAGCGCTTATGAGAGTTTGAGGCCTTGCGCGCTGGATGGTTCATTCTATAGTCGTCGCAGGCAGGGAAATCGACAGCAGGGGCGAACTATTTTTGTTTCAATTCGTCTTTCTTATTTCAATTCCTGGAGCCGCCGGGCGAGAAAACGGCGGTCCGGTTCCTGACGATCGTTGCCAGGCACAAGCAGGGCAAGCGCCTTCTCATACGAAGCACGGGCCTCCGGAATCCGCCCTAATCTGCGGCACAGATCGGCACGCGCCGAGTGCGCCAGGTGATAGTGCGAGAGGTGCGCACCCGCCAGCAAGCGATCAATAAGACGAAGACCCTGCTCCGGACCCTCGCACATGGCAATGGCCACGGCGCGGTTCAGTTCGACCACCGGGGAAGGCTGAATCTGAAGCAAGCGGTCGTAGAGCAGCGTAATCTGGCGCCAGTCCGTGGACGCCGCGGAGGAACTCTCGGCGTGAACGGCCGCGATGGCCGCCTGCAGAGTGTAGGCGCCGAAGCGGCGCGAGCGAAGAGCGCTTTCGGTGAGTGAGATGCCTTCGGCGATCTGTTCCCGGTTCCACAACGCCCGATCCTGCTCGTCCAGCAGGATCAGGTCTCCGTCGGGAGAGGTTCGGGCGGCGCGGCGCGACTCGTGCAGCAGCATGAGCCCCAAGAGGCCCATCACCTCCGGTTCTGGAAGCAGGTCGAGCAGGAGCCTGCCCAGACGGATAGCCTCGCGGCTGAGTTCCGCGCCCGTCGTTTCAGCCGAGTATCCCTCGTTGAAGATCAGATATATGACCAGGAGGACAGCTCCCAACCGCGCCGATAATTCCTGAGAGGCCGGCACCTGGTAAGGAATTGCCTTATCGCGGATGAGAGCCTTGGCGCGCACGATGCGTTGGGCGAGTGTCGCTGGTGTAACCAGAAATGCCCGGGCAATCTCCTCCGTGGTCAGGCCGCAGATTTCGCGCAGGGTGAGCGCAACCTGTCCTTCCGGAGGCAGAGCGGGATGGCAGCAGGTGAAGATCAGGCGGAGGCGATCGTCTTCGATCTCGTCGTCATCGTCGTTGTTATCGGGAGAAGCTTCGCGGATGCGCGCCTGGTTGATGTGCGCGTCATTGATCTGCGCCTCAGTGTAGAGGGCAAAATCTCTCTGTGTTCCGTCGAAGCGCGCGCGCCGGCGCATCCCATCTATAGCCTTGAAGCGTGCCGTTGAAATCAGCCAGGGGCGCGGCTTGTCTGGAATGCCCGTCTGAGGCCAGGACTCCAGAGCGGCGGCGAAGGCCTCATGCATGGCCTCTTCGGCGAGGTCCAGATCCCCGAGCAGGCGCACCAGCGTCGCCAGAACCCGGCCCGATTCCGACCGATAAAGAGTCTCAACGGTCCTGCTGAGTTGTTCGGGCACAGGCGGCGGCATCTACGCCAAACTAGCAAACGGAGCGGCTCGGGACAACTGCGCTCGGGCTTCCGTTCGGATTGCCCGTGATCCTCCCTTAGCCTTCCCGTCCTTGCGGCCCTTGGTTGGGGCTATAATGGCGCCCACCTCCTATGGCCCTCGCCAGTGGCACAAAACTCGGGCCCTATGAGATCGTGAGCCCCCTGGGAGCAGGCGGCATGGGGGAAGTCTACCGCGCCCGCGATACGCGGCTGGAGCGCACCGTTGCCATTAAGGTCCTGTCCTCCAGCCTCAGCGCCAATCCCGATCTGAAACAACGCTTCGAGCGCGAGGCCCGCACCATCTCCTCGCTGCAGCATCCCCACATTTGCGTGCTGCACGACATCGGACACCAGGAGGGCACCGACTTTCTGGTCATGGAGCACCTGGAGGGCGAAACTCTCGCCGAGCGCCTGCGCCGGGGCCCGCTGCCGCTGAACGAGCAACTCAACGTCGCCATTGCCATCGCCGATGCCCTGGCGGCAGCGCACGCCGCAGGTATCGTGCACCGCGACCTGAAGCCCGGCAACGTCATGCTGACCAAGTCGGGCGCCAAACTGCTCGATTTCGGCCTGGCGAAGCCGCTGACCGCCATGGCCACCAGCAGCGCGAGTTCTTCCGCCCCCTCCTTCACCGCCGCCAAAACGCTTTCCGGTCCTAGTCCGGCGGTTTCGCCGCTCACCAGCCACGGCACGATGGTCGGCACCATCCAATACATGTCGCCGGAGCAGATCGAGGGCAAGGAGGCCGACGCGCGCTCCGATATTTTTGCCTTCGGCGCCGTGCTCTATGAGATGGCCAGCGGCAAGAAGCCCTTTGAGGGCAAGTCGCAGCTCAAGATTGCCTCTGCCATTCTGGAAGATCAGCCTGCGCCTTTGAGAACCCTGCAGCCCGATATTCCCGCGGCCTTGGAGCATGTGGTCGGCGCCTGTTTGAATAAGGACCCGGGAGAGCGGTTCCAGTCGGCACACGACATCAAGCTGGAACTTCTCTGGATTGCCGCGGAGCGTTCCGCGCCTGAGACGGCTACGACGCACGCGCCCGCGTCTCCCAAATCCGTGCCCCTGGGCTGGGCCGCCGCGGTTGTGATCGCGATCCTGCTGGGCGGCGTCGGCGGCATCTTTCTGGGCCGACCCGCAAAACCCGCACGCAGCATTCGCACGGTGATAAATCCTCCGGAGAACGTCCGGCTCAGTCTGACCGGTGACTCAGCCGGACCGCCGGTCCTCTCGCCTGACGGTAACTGGCTCGCATTCACCGCGATAGCGGCTGATGGAAAGATCGAGCTCTGGGTTCGGGCCATGAACTCGCTGCAAGCGCGCGTCCTCCCCGACACCGAAGGTGCGACCTTCCCCTTCTGGTCCCCCGATAGCCATTCTGTAGGTTTCTTTAGCTCCGAGAGCAAGTTAAAGACCATTGATCTCAATGGCGGCTCGGCTCAAGTCGTCTGCGATGCCCAGTTCGGCCGCGGCGGCACTTGGGGACCGGGGGGCACAATTATTTTTTCTCCGGCTCCAACCGCTTCTTTGATGCAGGTGAGTGCTCAGGGAGGCACTCCGGTTGCCGTCACCAAGCTGGATACGGCCCAGTTCACCTCCCATCGCTGGCCGGCGTTCCTTCCCGATGGAAAGCATTTCCTGTACCTGGCGATCAATCACGACCCTTCCAAATCGGCAAACGATACTGTGTATTACGCTTCCCTGGATGGCCGGGAAAATCGGCCTCTTTTCCGTTCCCAGTCGAATGCAATTTACGCCGATGGCTTCCTCCTGTTCGCTCGTGGCGACCAGTTGATGGCCCAGCCCTTTGATCCAGCTAAGGGAATACTAAGTGGCGAAGCGCAGATTGTGGCGAAACAGGTGATGAATGATGCCAGCACCTGGCATATTGACGCCTCCGCCTCCGACGATGGCCTGCTGGTCTTCGGCAATGGCACCAGCGGCAATTGGCAGTTGGTCTGGGTAAATCGCGCCACTCAGCAGATCAGCGTTATGGCGGATCGACTCGCCGACTTGCAAGCAGCCGCGATCTCACCGCAGGGCGACCGTGTTGCCCTTCAGATTAATGCCGGCGAGACCGACGCCTGGGTGCTGGATGTGGCGCGTGGAGTTCGAACCCGATTGACCTTTGGGCCGATCGCCAACCTTTATCCCGTTTGGTCGCCCGACGGAAACTGGATTGCGTACGAGTCCACGCGTAGTGGCCACTCCAACATTTATCGGAAGCGCTCCGACGGGAGCGGCGCGGAGGAGCTGCTGTGGAACGGGGACACGGACTCCGCCGCTACCGACAGCTGGTCGCACGACGGTAAATACATCATGTTCACCCGGCATTCCAATACTTCCACTTCCTCCCTTCGCCGGCCCACCAACGTGAGTGAGATCTGGGCCTTGCCCCTGGAGGGCGATCGTAAGCCATGGCTTGCCACCGCCCATGGCGCTGATGGCCAGCTCTCCCCCGACGGCCGCTGGCTGGCCTACGTTTCCATTGAATCCGGCGTGCCCCAGGTCTATGTGGTGGGGTTTCGCGGGGGCCAGGGTAAATGGCAGGTCTCACCCAATGGAGGACGGCAGCCGCGCTGGAGCAACGACGGCAAGGAACTCTATTACCTCGACACCAGCTATAGCATCTTCGCGGTGCCGGTAAAGGAAGTTAGTAATGCACTGCAGTTCGGCGCGGCAAATGCCATGGTCAGCCATTGGTCATCTCCGTCCGTCTTCTACGACGTTATGCCCGGGGGCAAGAAGATTCTTCTCGACCGCATTGAACAAGAGGTCAGCCAATCCGTGACCGTCGTCACAAACTTTACTCAAGCTTTGCAGAGATAACTTTCGATAGCGACAAACGCCCTGGCGATTGGCGCGGAGTTGCCCGCGGCACAGAACTACTGGGCTTTGCCGGCGCCGGCGGCTTTGGTGAACTGGTCAGCGGTGATGGTGGGGGCGACCTTTTTCACCTTCTCCAGAATGCGGTTGCGGTCGGACTCGGCGGTGGCGGCGTTATACCGCTTGCGCAGCAAACTAACCTTTTCCTGGCGGGCGCGGCGGCGGCGGAGTTCGCTTCTCCTGCTGGGTGTGCTCATAAAATGGCTGCTCCTGGGTGAAGACCCGTGGTTCTCAAAACGGCTACTCTCTTACTTTTATATAACGGAAAGGCACAAGTGAGAAGGGCGGAGACCGGCTTCACAATTCGAGCATCACGGTGACCGACTTGCCGGCAGGGTTGATGACCACTAAATCAGCTTTTCCATTATGGTCGAGGTCGGCCAAAGCGATGGATTCGGAGGGGCCATCAAGAGACAAAGTGGCTTTACTGAAGACTCCGGTGCCGGTGGCCACCAGAAAGACCACGGCATGGTGGATCTCATCCACAAACGCGAGGTCCTCCATTCCATTTCCATCAATGTCCCCATGCGCCAGAGCGATTGCCCGCCCGGTTGACTGCTTAGCCGCATGGCGGCCGTTTTTCATCAGATGAAACCGGTTGCGGGCGTCAGCCCGCAGCCAAGCCGAGTTTTCCCCACTCGGGCTTCCCAGGGCCAAGTCCTCCAGGCCATCACCATTCACGTCTGTGAACCAGGCCTGAGAGGGAATGGCCGACGAATTTGCCAGGCCGGAGTCATCGGCCAGCGCCCAAGCGCAGGAGACTTCCTCGCGACTGCTCCGGCAGCTTGCCAAGCTGAGCTTGGCCGTGGCCAAACGCCGCCCAACGAATTCCCTGAGGATGCGGCGAGTCTCCGCTGCCGGCTGAAATCCGCCTTTGCCATCACCTAAGAGCAGGGCAAGCTGATTCTTATTTCTGCCGCGCACCATGATATCTACGTCGCCATTGTTGTCGAAATCGGCGAGCGCGAGTTGCACGGGCTCAAAATCGAGGCGAAAGGTGGAGTGCAATCCAGCCGGCGGCGAAGAACTGTTGGCGGCCGCCAGGCTCTCAGCGCCCGCACCGGACGCCAGTTCACGTTCAAAGCGGGCGGTGAGTTCCTGGCCGAAGACTGTGCCAGCAAGGTTGAGTTGCTCCGGTTGGTCGGCGCAGCAGGGAAACAGCTGGTCGCCGAATTTTCCGCCATGAATGTAGTGCCAATGGGCGGTGCTGACGGACTTCATGGGCCCATAGTAATCGGGAAAGGCAGGATTCCAGTTCAACTGGGCCAGTTCCGAAAGCGGGTCATCCACAGCGGGTTGCGCGCCGGCGTGGTTCCACAGATGTGCCAGCGAGAGCTGGGGAAAGTTGGGGTGGCGCGCCTCGCCCGCTTCTTCCAGCAGTGTGGCGGGGAGAGCGGTGAGGCTGACCGGGGTGTCAATTTTCGTTTCGGCGGGGATTCTGCCAGGGGCCCAGAAAATGAGAGGCACATGGATGAGTTCGCGATATAAAGAGCTGCCATGGGTCATCAAGCCATGTTCACCGAAGCTCTCCCCATGATCGGAGGTGACCACCACCAGAGTATTGCGATCGAGGCCGCGCTGCCGCAATTGCTCCATGAGGCGGTACAGGTGGTCATCCACATAATTGATGGCGCCGTCGTAGGCGTCCATGGCGCCCTGCCGCTGCCGGGGCGTTAAATGAGCGAACCAGTCCCAGTGTTCGGAAGCGCGGCTGGCCGGGTCTTTCAGGGTGGTGTAGCGATGGAGGTAGGGCTCCGGCGGCCGGTAGGGATCGTGCACATCCATATAGTTCAGAAACACAAAAAAGGGGCGGCGGTCGCTATCTATCCAGCGCAAAGCATGACGGTTGATATCTTCAGCGCTGCGGCGGCCGAAAAGATCGGCTTTGAGGTGCAGGCCGAAGAGCAAGTGCTTGATTAAATCTCCATAAAAGGTCTGAGCGAAGCTGCTGCCGAAGGATTGGAAGTCGTCTTCGAAATGGATAAAGCCGCGGCCAAAGCCCCGGCGGCGGCAGAACAACAGGGTATTGCCGGAGAACGCGGCGGTGCGGTAGCCGCGAGCCATGAATTCTTCCCCCAGCGTGGGATAGTGCCAGCCCAGCAGGGAGCCGTCATTTTCCACGTTGTGCTTCTCCGGGTAGAGCCCGGTGAGCAGGGAGGCGTGCACCGGCAAAGTCCAGGAGGAAGGCGCGATGGCATTCTGGAACAGAGTTCCCTGGGCGGCGAACTGAGAGAGGTGCGGGCTGGTGGGGCGGGTGTAGCCGTAAGTGGAAAGGTGGTCAGCACGCAGCGTATCCACGACGATAACCAGGACATTGGGGGCGCCGGCAGCGGTGCTGGGCAAACGCGCCAAATCCCGCTGCTCGTGCCGGCGCTGTTTGATGGGAAATACGACGACGCACCAAAGCGCCAACAGGAGGAGAAGGGGAAGGCTGCGCTTCTGCCAGGTCACCAGGGCAGGGCCGCGCAGGAACCAGAAGAATGCGAGCAAGGAGGCAACCGCGGTAGCAGTGAGAAGCGCGATGAGGACGGGCGGAGCCCACGGCGAGCGACTGAGGCAGGCAAATACGGTGAGGCCGGAAAACAGAAAAGTGGTCTGCATCAGGTCATCACGGCCGAGACGCAGGCGACGCTTGAACGCGATCAGAATCAGAGCGGCGATGAGGAACAGACCTGGCTCCACTTCCACTCCGGCGCGCATCAGGTCGTGCCAGATGTAAGTGGGCGCGACGTAACCCTCGCCAAGGGCGGTGAGCAGTCCCCACCACAAAGCAACGATGAGCAGGTCAGTGATGGAAACCGGCGGCGCGCTTGCCTTAGGGGATGGAGCCATGCGGAGTCAGGCAAGGTTACAGTTGGAGCCAGCGGATTGCAACTAGCTGGGGCGGCGGTTTGCCGCCGAGGGGCGGAGTCGGCGCTGACTCGAGCGGCCCGAGAGAGGCGGAGTTATATTGGCGATCACAGGCCCGGGATTGCGGCATATCTTACAAGGCCGAGCTCTGTACAAACTCCCCGCAGGCGGCGTAGCCTGAAACCTTTCGCGGGGGGAGTACTTTCCTTTGGAAGGAACGGAGGTCAGGCGATGACCTACTGCACGAAATGCGGCGCCAACGTACCCGAATCGGCGCAATTTTGCCAGGTGTGCGGACAGCCGCAAGTGGCGGCAGCCGCGACGCCAAACCCGACCGCGCAACCACAATCAGGACTTTCGGAGAATGCGGCAGCGCTACTCAGCTATGTGCTGGGCTGGCTGACGGGGATTATTTTCTACCTCATTGACCGCCGGCCTTATGTGCGCTACCACGCGGCGCAGTCCATAGTTACATTCGGCGGACTGCACATTGTGCGCGCGCTTATTGCGGTCGCGTTCGGAATCGGCTGGTGGTGGGGCAGAGGAGTGGGCGTTCGTTGGGCGGGGGGCATATTTTTTCTCTGGGCGCTGAGCGTCCTGACCCTGGTGCTGTGGATTTATTGCATGATCAAGGCCTACCAGGGGGTACGCTTCAAGCTGCCCATTGCGGGCGATATTGCCGAGGGGCTTGTCCGCTAGCGTAAAAAAAACCGGCGCGAACTCCGCGCCGGTCAGAGAAACCACAACGCGCTGAATGTCACTTGGGCATATGGCAGAAGTCGGAGACCTTGTCGAGATTGCTGACCTGGAAGTTCGGACCGCTGCTCGCGGCCGATGTTCCGGGTTGGGTTTGTGCGGCGGTTGAGCCCCCAGCCTGACCGGCAGTAGAGTTGGCCTGCCCCGGCGTAGATCCCGGTTGCGACTGAGCCGCGGCACCGGGCTGCGAGCCAGTAGTGCCGGTGGAGCTATAAGGCGTGCCGCCAGATGGCGCGGCCGTCGCGGCGCCGGCTGCTCCGGAACTCGGACCCTTGGTTTCCGCGCCCGTGATCTTCACTTGCTCACCTACATGGTCACCGAGCAGCGAGCCGTCGCCTGCCAGGGGATATATCTGGCCGGATTTGGTGGTCAGGTTGTACTCGCCGGGCGTACCGCTCAGACAGCCTTCGATGGTCTGACTCGGTCCGGACGTTGTCTGCGCGGCAGCGCTGGGCTGACTCGCACTGCCGGTTGCAGGGGTTGAGGAATTGGATTGTGGGTTGGTTGAAGTGGTGCCGGCGGGATCGGCGCCGGTTTGCGGAGTTCCGGGGCTTTGCCCGGTGGCAGTCCCGGTCTGGGGCTGAGGATTTTGTGGGGTCCCGCTCGGGGACGTGGAACTGTTGGGCGAGGGTGGTTGTGCCGGCGTGCCTGGCTGACCCGTACCCGCGGTCTGTGCGACCACCCAGACAGCGGAGAGCAGCAAGACAGCCATCAAGAAAACCGCTTTTCGCATGAGCACCTCCAAGCATTGTCTGCGTTTACAGCTCACTTCAAGTTGCTTTCAGCCCACTTGAATTAGAGGTAGAAAGACGCTGCAGTGTTTTCCGCCTTGCTCCAGGGCAGTTGGAAGGTGGAGCCGGATAGCC
>DASYWT010000342.1:0-21952 GCA_035935775.1 Terriglobales bacterium | reverse complement strand
GTTCAATAGGAGGACCGGTGGACGCTGAATTGCAATTTCAGGAAGCCGGCTGTGTCGCCGTCCCTGCGCCCTCAAAGACCAGCCCCACTTCCACGCCCTTCTTGGCCCCGAGAATGTCGGCGGCGGAGGCACGATTGGCTGCTACCTCCAGGTACCCCATGCTGCCGAGTATGGCAAACACCTGGCCGGGAGCGCCCTGGGCGTAGGCGGCTTTGAGGTCGCTCACTTCGTGGGAGCCCAGCATGATCTTGAACGCCGGCGGCGCGGCCTGGAAAAGCGCGGGCGCATCCTGGGGAGTGATGTTGGTGACGATATTGCCGA
Organism: Terriglobales bacterium; assembly: GCA_035935775.1. Classification (GTDB taxonomy): domain Bacteria; phylum Acidobacteriota; class Terriglobia; order Terriglobales; family Acidobacteriaceae; genus JAICWP01. The sequence continues at coordinate 21,631 of DASYWT010000342.1, read as the reverse complement.
ACTTATCCACCTTCAGCACCACCCCGCGCATGGTGCGTTCGTTGATGGCTTTGGGCTTGGGCGCGGCAAAGCGCACAAAGTCGGTAATCTCTTCGCCGAACTTCGCGGCTTCGACGCCCTTGCTGAGGTAACCCGCGGCCCGGGCAAAAATGTCGCGGCCGTGGAAGGTGGCGCTTACCGGCTGCAGGAAATAGTGCTCAGCGGTGATGTGGCGCACGGAAAGGCGGCTCTCGCGTTCATAAACCAGGGAGAGGACGCCGTTATCAGGGGCGATGAACATGTGCTTTTCGGTGGTGACCAGGATGGGACGGCGGGCGGTGCCCACGCCCGGATCCACCACCACCACGTGGATGGTCTCAGAGGGGAAGTAACGGTACGCCTGGGTGATGGTAAGGGCACCATCGAGCACATCAAAGGCCTGCACCGAATGAGAGATGTCCACCAACCTTGCTTCGGGATTAACGTTGAGTACCACGCCCTTCATGGTGCCCACATAGTGGTCCTGCAGCCCGAAATCGGTGGTGAAGGTAACGATGCGCGACACGCGTGCTCTCCGCAGCTTGATTTAAGTGTAGAAACGGAACTTAACCCGCCCGGGCAAGGGAGTCAAGTTACGGAGGGTTAGCTGAATTTGGGCAGCAAAACCAGGTCATCAGCAGGCACAGGCTCGACCGCGTAGCCCGCCCGGGTCCAGGCGCGCAGGCCGCCGACAATCACGTTGGCATGAAAACCCTGTTCGATCAGCCAATGCGCCACCCGGGCGCTGGTCGCTTCGCGCGCTCAAGTGCAATAAAGGTAAATCTCCTTGTCCTTGGGCAGATCCTGCAGCGACTCCTTGAGCTTGTTGGGCTCGAGGCGCACCGAACCCTGAATGCGCTTGGTGCCGGGATCGTAATAACCATGGCTGCGGACGTCCACCAGCAGAATGCGGTCGGGATGGGAAGAAAGCTCGCGGGCCACCTCCTCCGCCGGCACCCGGGGCACAATTTTGTAGGCGCGCTGCTTCCAGTAGAGCGAAGCATAGTAGCCGATATAAGCGATGACGGCCGCGAGCACCAGGTACTCAGCTCCCCGGCCCACCAGGTGAAATTCCCGGGCGATGGCTTCGGCGAATCCGCTGAAAACAAACCCAAGCGCGCCGTAGCCCAGCACGTACAGACTGACGCCCAGAAAATCCAGACGTAAGAACTGGCCTGGTTTCATCTTCATGCTGCCCGCGAGAGGTGCGGCCATGGTGCTGATGCCGGGCAGAAACTTGGCAATGATCAGGGTCAATCGCCCGCGCTTGTAGAACGATTCGGCAGAGCGCAGGATGCAGCTTTCGGGATTGGCGCTGATGCGGCACAAGTATCCCAACAATCTCCATCCAGTACGCCGGCCGAGCCAGAAGAGCAGGGAATCGCCCACCGTCATGGCGGCAATAGCTAGAGGCAGGGCGAGAGAAAGATTGAGCTTATGCATGGCCCCGGCCACACCGGCTGCGAAAAAGGCCAAGGCTGCAGGCACCGGGATGCCTAAGGCTTCCAGCAACGCCGCCAAGGCCACCACCGTGTAACCGTGGTGGGTGATGAGATTGAGGAGGTCGTGCATGTGGGCAGCGTGCGGCTACAACAGAAGAGATGATCTCACAGCAGCGAACGGTCCGGGGATTTGTAATTGAGTAATTTGTAATCGGTAATTGCTAACCCCAGCCTGAGGCCTGGCCACAGCAAAAGGCAACGTGAAGGGGCTTTCGCAAGGCTCGGCTTCAGCCAAGCCGCAACGCAGCAAACACACTTCAGGCTTTAGCCCCAGGGGGTCGCTCTTCATCCTCTTGCTAAAGCGTCCCTCAGCGGCAGAAGCCAACCTTTTTCCTGCGCACCGGACGGCGTAGCTGAAGCTATGCCCTTTCGAAAGAATTTAGAGTGAAAATGGACCGGACCAATGTCTCGGGCGAGCTGAGCTCGGAAATGACCTCAGTCATACCGCAGGGCTTCGATGGGGCTAAGGCGTGCGGCCTTCCACGCCGGCCAGAAGCCGGAGACGATACCCACCAGGGAGAGAATGATGAAGGAGACGGTTACCACGCTGGTGGACATGTGCAGGAATACGTCGCCCTGATGATTTGCAGTCTTGTAGAGCGCGCTATAGAGGGGGAGGGGGGGTATGGCCTGGGTGAGGGCCAGCGAGAGCAGAATGCCGGCCACACCCCCCATAAACGTCAAAACCAGCGCTTCCAGTAAAAATTGAGTAAGAATGTGTAACTGCCTGGCACCTAAAGCCTTCCGTAAGCCGATTTCCTTTGTACGCTCGGTCACCGAGACCAGCATGATGTTCATCACTCCGACACCACCGACGCCCAGGGTGAGGGCCCCAATCACGCCCAGCACCACCTGCAAGCCCAGGCTGAAAGCGCGGATCATGCCCTTGGTCTCAATGGTGTTCCACTCCGGGGTGGCTTTGTCGTCTTTGGCATTGAAGTGGTGGCGGCGGGCCAGCACGGTGCGTACCGCGGCCAGCGTTTTGCCGTCAAGCGATGGGTCCAATGGCTGAAACACGATTATGTCGGGATCGCGCTGGCTTTTAAGGTCCCGGTAGCAACTAAAGGGGATAAAGCCATCCTGATTGTCAGGACCCTCATACATGGAATCCTGAATCTTTTGCTTCATCACGCCGATGACGTCGAACATTTGGCCGCCGATTTCGACGGACTGACCTACCGACGGGGCACCCTGAAAGATCTTTTTGTCAGCATCGTGGCCAAGGATCACCACCCGGCGGTGCTCGGCGAAATCGGAGGCGTCAAAGTAGCGGCCATCGGCAATCTCCAGACGGCGCATCTGGCCATAAGGCAATTCCACGCCGCGGGTCTGGATGGAGACCGCACGCGTGCCCAGCTTGTAGGGCAGTTGATCGGTGGACTCGGCGCTCACGGCACGCACCAAAGGGACTTCGGCCCGAATGGCTTCGACGTCGGCGTATTCGTATTTGATCTTCTTGCCGGCGCGCTGGCCCCCCGCCTGCATGCTCGTCTGCCCCGGCCAGAGAACGATGACGTTGTTCCCCATGGCGGAGAAGGCGGCCAGCACCCCACTGCCCAGGCCCTGCCCATAGGCCAGCAGGATGACCACCGAAACCAGGCCCCAGGTGATGCCCATCATGGTCAGGATGGAGCGCATGCGGTTGCGCATCAGCGCCTGCCAGCCTTGCAGGATGAGCTCTTTCAGCATCATGGGAATAGTCTCCCTACCTATAGGTACGGAACCGACCAGTTTGCAGTTTCAAGTTTCAAAAGAGTCGCAAGCAAAAACTCACTTCAGCCCCAAGCCTTTTGTTGAATTTGGTGGAGCAGGCCTTCAGGCCGGCAAAAAGATAAGCTTTTCGAAGTTGGCTTTAGCCACCGAGGTACTTTCTTGATCTCGGCGTCCGACAGCGGGACCTCAGCGGCTGAAGCCGCCAGGCCCTATGCTGCTCTTCCAATGCAGGGCCAAGGCCCTGCTCCACCCTTAGCCATAGAAAACCCCTCACTCAATTTCAATATTTCCGGAGCCAGTGCGCACCTCGACCAGGCTGCCGCCGTTCCCAGCCTTGCCATGAATCGAATGGCGGGAGATGTTGCCGGAGACCGTGACGGAGTGGCTCAGTTCGATGTCGCCCGAACTGGTGGAAGCATCCAGGTCAAACCCCGCCTGGCGAGGGATTTGCAGCTTGATGGTGCCGGAGCCAGCGCTCAGCTTCCATTCGCCGCCGGGAGTGCCTTCAATGCTGACGTCGCCACTGCCGGTATCGGCATTCACCATGCCTTTTACGCCGTGCAGGTCAACTCCGCCGGAGCCGGTACGAACGCGAACCTCGCCGGAGGCGGTCTGCCGCAGGCCCACATCGCCGCTGCCGGTTTCCGCGTCAAAGCCGCCGGCCACTCCGTCCGCCTGAATATTGCCGCTGCCGGCGCGGGCGCGGACATCGCCGTTGACGGCATTCATCTGCAGGTCGCCGGAGCCGGTATGCGCCTCCACCCGGCTGCCGATGCTGGAAATGTGCATATCGCCGGAACCGGAGCGCGCTTCCAGCGGCCCCTTGATGCCATCAATTTTCTGGTCGCCGGAGCCGGTGTGAGAAGTAAGGGTGGTGGCTTGCGGAACCACAATCTGGTAGTCAATGGAAACGTTGTGCCGCAGTTCCGGGTCGTCGATGCGACCAATGCGGATGCTGTTGCCGTTCTGCTCGATGGGAGGATTCTGTTCCAGCTTGCGGACCTTCTCTTCGGCATTGTCACTCCAGCCGCTGACCTTGATGTGGCCGGTGACCTGAACGGATCCAACTGGGCCGCTGCGGACATCAATGTCCCCGGCCCCGGTGACGACGTCGAGGTCCACCGGTCCGGTCACGTTCAAGGTGCGTTGAAAGGAACCGCGGGCGGCGGCCACGGCGGGCATTGCCGAAAGCGAAAAAAGGGCCAACAGGGCCGCGGCCAGAAGTGCGAGCGTGCTTTTGCGGTAGGGCATCACTTTCCTCCACGGGAAAGACGTACGAGAGGGCCGGAGGCGAGCAGGATTTTATTCATAGCGCAGCGATTCAATGGGTTCCATGGCGGCAGCCCGCTGCGCGGGATACACGCCGGCGGTCACGGTGATCAGGGAAAGCGTAAGCACCGAAGCCACCAGGGAAAGCGAGGAAATGATGGGATGGGGCACAAAATCGGGCAAGGGGAGCTGCCCCATGGCCACGCACAGGCCGATGCCCACGCTAAGGCCAATCGCGCCGCTGAACAGGGTGAGCAGTGCGGCTTCGGTGAAAAACTGGCGGAGTATGTCGGCCCGGGTGGCGCCAATCGCCTTGCGCATGCCGATTTCACGCGTGCGCTCGCTCACCGACACCAGCATGATGTTCATCACTCCAATGCCGCCCAGGCACAGGGTCATGATGGCCACACAGGCAAAAAAGATGGTGATTACATCAAAGATGCGGCTCACCAGCTTGGCGCCTTCCATCGTGTCCCAGATAAAAAGCGCGTCCTTGTCTTCAGCCTCGAAGTGATGGATCCGGCCCAGCACCCGGCGCACCTGCAGCACCGCTTCCTCGTGGTCCTCGGGATTGGCAACTTCGAAAACGATGTCATTCACCCAGCCGCGCTGGACGGTGCGCTTCTGGCCCTGGTCGTTTTCCGGCGGGGGCATGTCCCGCGCCACAGCAGAGAAGGGAGCGTAGAGATTGTCGTTGTCAGGGCCGCTGTAATTTGAATTCTGCTTTTTCTTTTCCAGGACGCCGACCACGGTGTAAGGCCAGCCCAGGATGGAGATGGTTGCGCCCACCGCCGGCTGCCCGTTGAATAGCTGCTTGCGGGCGGCGTCGCCCAGCACCACCACGCGCGCCCCCTGGTCTTCATCTTGCTGCGTGATCAGCCGGCCCTCGGTTACTTTGAGCGAGCGGAAATCCTGGTACTGGGGCCACATGCCGACAACGGAGCGATTGGCTTGGTTGAAGGCGCTGACCTCTGGCACCTCGCGGCGCAGTTCCGGGCTGACCGCCTTCACCAGATAGCATTGCTGTTTGATCAATTCGGCATCGCTGACGTTGAGTGGAATCTCGCGCCCCGCCGCGAGGCCTCCAGCCTGAGCGCTGGTGCGTCCGCCCCACATGATCACCAGGTCCTTGCCCAGGCTTTCCATGCGCTTGTGCTGGTCTTTGCTGAAGCCCTGGCCCAGCCCGACCAGAATGATGACGGAAGAAATGCCCCAGATAATCCCAAACATGGTCAGGAAAGTGCGCAATTTATGAGCGCGGAAGGTGGAAAACGTCTGGCGCATTAGTTCGACGAGGTTCATGGGGAACCCAGCTCTTGGCTTTTGGCTATTGGCTCTCGACTTCGGTCATTAAAAGCCGAGATGCTAGCCAGTAGGAACTAAGAGCCAAAAGCCAAAAGCTAAAGGCCAATAGCCCAGAGCCGACGGCCGAGAGCTGTCTTACTGCAGCACCACCTGCTCGCCTTCTTTCAGGCCGCTCAAAACTTCGGTTTTAGCGCCATTGGAGATGCCTACGTTGACCGCCACTTTGCGGGCGCCATCCTTGGCACCGGGGTCGGGCACCTGGACGTATGACTTCTTGTCTTTGTCGTAAATCAGGGCGCCTTCGGGGATTTGCAGCACGTTCTTGTGCTCTTCGAGGATGATTTCCGCGTTGGCCGTCATGTTGGCTTTGAGTTCTCCGCCGGGGTTGTTGATGGAGACGCGCACTTCGAAGGTGGTGACGTTATCCTTCTCCACGCCCATGGGCGCAATCTTGGTGACCTTGCCGTAGAAAGTCTTGTCCTTGAAGGATTCCACCTTGATGCGCGCGGGCTGGCTCAGGTAGACCTTGCCGATATCGCTCTCGTCCACCTTGCCTTTTACGTAAACCTGGCTGGTATCGCCCAGGGTCATGATCAGGGTAGCGGAAGAACCCAGAACCAGGATGGAACTGACGGCATCGCCCATTTCCACGTCGCGGGAGAGCACCACCCCGTCCAGAGGTGAAGTGATGGTGGTATAGCTGAGCTGCTCCTCGAGTTGGGCAAGGTTGGCCTTGTCCTGTTCCACCTGCGCGCCGGCCTGCTTTTCCTTGGCGGTCAGCACCAGGACTTGTGCCTTGGCCACGTTCTGCTTATTGAGGGCCAGTTCGTAATTCTTCTGGGCGTCGTCCAGGGACGACTGGGAAACCACGCCTTCCTTGGCCATTCTCAAGGCACGTTCATAGGCGCGTTTTAGAAGAGGTACATCCGGCCCCTCCGCGTCCACCTTGGCGCGAGAAAGGTCGGCTCCGGCGCCGCGCTCGGCGGCCTGGGAAGCCAGCAACTGGGCTCGGGCGGAGTTGACCTGGGCCTGGATTTCATCGCGGTCCAGTTCGCACAGGACCTGCCCCTTCTTCACCCGATCGCCGGCATCCACCAGCAGTTTCTTTACAATGCCGCTGGCCTTGGACTTGATTTCCACCTTGGTGATGGGCTCGACCTTGCCGGTGGCGACCACACTCTTGGCCAGGTCTCCGCGCTCCACTTTGGCCAGCTTGGTGGGGTCAATCTTGGTTCCACCGTGAGTGGCGGCGGTGACGCCGAGCACGATCAGAACCAGGGCGATTAACGATCCGCAGACATACAGTATCCGTTTGCGTTTCTTCTTTTTTCCATTGCCATTGCCGTTGGCCACGGTCGTCCTCCTGCCCGGAATCAGATCGGCCCTCACTCTCTACTACGCCACCAGCCCGCCATTTGTTCCTGACTAGCGGGAAAAAATTCAGGTGGCGCGCCGTCCACAGGATCCGCTGGGTTAGACCAAAGAGAACGCAAAAGGGAAGCAAAGAAGATCTTGCACTGCCGTCCGGCCTGGGATTCGTGGCGGGGTGCCGGTTGGGACTTCCTGGCTACTCTGCTTGTTTCTCTGCAAGAGCAGGATAACACAGCTAGTTATGTTCTATCCGTGACAACAAGGCGGACGGCGAAGAGATGCTAGAATCTGATTTTAAATGGTTAGCTTCCTGCTGCTGCGAGTATTGCTGGTGGTGCTGCTGGTGGCCGCCAACGCATTCTTCGTGGCGGCAGAATTTGCCCTGGTCAGCGTTCGCGATACCCGCCTGCAACAGCTGGTGGAAGCCCGCCGCATCGGCGCCCGCACCGTTCAGAAACTGCATCAACGCCTGGCTGAGGTACTGGCCGGGGTGCAATTCGGGGTCACGCTGGCCAGCCTGCTGCTGGGCTGGATTGGCGAGCCGGTGGTGGCGCGCATATTTCAAGGCGCGCTGGAGAACGTGCCGCACGCCAAACTCTACGCTCATACCCTGGCGGTGGCGATTTCGTTCTCCCTGATCACTTATCTGCTGCTGATTCTGGGTGAAATTGTTCCTAAATCCGTGGCCCTGCAGCGGGCCGAGCGGGTAGCGCTTGCCGTGGCCGGGCCGATGGATGTTTTCCTCGCCATTTCCCGGCCATTTCTGTACGTGATGAACCGCTCGGCGGATGCCGTGCTGCGCGCCTTCGGGTCGAGGCAGATTCGCAGCGGGGCAGCGCACTCGCCGGAAGAACTGAAGCTGATTGTTGCCGCCAGCCGCCGCTTCGGACTGATTCCCGCGTTCGAGGAGGAGATTATCGCGCACGCCCTGGAACTGGGAGAGGTAACCGTGCGCGAGGTGATGGTCCCACGGCCTAATATTTTTTCTTTTCCCGCGGACCTGACCCTGGATGAAGCGGTGGCGCGAGTGGTGGAAGAGCAGCACTCGCGCATTCCGGTTTACGACCCGCAGCGCGGCCCGGAACACATTGTGGGCATTCTTTACGCCAAGGACCTGATGCGCTGGATGCGGCTGCGGGTATCGCTCTCCCAGGCGCAACCTGCCGCCGCGCGCGTGGCCAAGATGCCCATCAGCCAGATTATGCGCGACGTGCTGGTGGTGCCGGAGACCAAACCCCTGGGCGACCTGCTCAACGAGTTCAAGCAGCGCAAGCGGCATCTGGCGGTGGTGGTGGACGAGTTCGGTTCCACTGTGGGGGTGGTCACAGTGGAAGACGTGCTGGAGCAGTTGGTGGGCGAGATCGAGGATGAGTTCGACGTGGCCGCCATGGCGCCCCTGAAGGCCGGCGCGACCATGGTCCTGGAAGGGGCGGCGAATATTCTCGATCTGGAGAGCCAGTATCAGCTCAGCCTGCCGCGCAACCAGGGATTTGAAACCCTGGCCGGATTCGTGCTCTCGCGACTGCAGAAGATTCCCATTACCGGCGAGTCTTTTGATTACGATGGACGCAGGTTTACGGTGGTGGAGGTGGATGGCCACCGCATTTCCAAGGTGCGGATTGAGATGCTCCAGGAACGGCCGCAGGCGGTGGGCCGGACGGGCGACTAACTGCGCATGCCGGCCCGGCGAGCGATTCAGAACTAAACTCAGATCTCGTGAGGAGGTGGCCCGTGCCCCTGCTACGCGTGGTTTTTCCAGCCGCTGTTGTTCTGGCGCTCGTTTCCACTGTGGCCGCCAAGGACAAAAGCTCCGTTCCGCAAGGAAAGGTATGTGTTGCGGTCGTCGCCAACGTCAGCACAACCTTCGCGATGGTGGAGCAAATGACGGCGCGCCTTGTCCGAAGCCTGAAACAGGATAAGGTTGATGTTGTTGGCATGGACTCGCGGACAACCATGCAGTACCCGCTTCGCTTCAGCAACGAGAACGGCGAGGAGTCACAACAGAAGGGATGTGATTACATCCTGCTCACCCAGCTTCGTGATCCGCGCGAGCATCCCTTCGAACCACACTTGCCGGAGATCTCCATCGGCGGTCCTGTCCCCAGCACCGATGCCAGCGATCAGACGGCAGAGGCCGGGCCCACTATGCATGTGGCATTTGCTCTTTTCCGCAGCGGCCGGTTTGAGCCAGTGCTGGACACTGACGTTCTGGACAGGCCAGGGACCAACGTTGGCAGCAGGTTCTGGCACGCTCTGGACATGGAGGCCAACCGCGTAAAGTCGGAATTGAAAAAGAAGCACCTGCCAGAATAGGAACCCGCGGCTTGCCGCCTTAGAGAGAAAGAAAAGCCGTCCACAGAAAAGCTGTTACCGCAGGTTGGAATCCCTATAATAGCGGCAACCTCTTTCATGAGATCCACGCTCCGCTACCTGGGAGTCCGTTTGCTTTACACCCTGCCGGTGATCTGGCTGGTGGTATCCATCGTTTTTCTGCTGATTCACCTGGTGCCGGGTGATCCCATTCAGCAGATGTTAGGCGAAGGAGCCGCCGCCACCGACATGCAGGCAGCGCGGCACGCTTACGGACTGGATGTGCCGCTGGGGCGACAGTACATCAACTATTGGGCCGGCGTGGTGCACGGCAACCTGGGTCCGTCGCTGCGCTTTAACCAGGGCGTGAGCAGCCTGATCGCGCAGCGCTATCCCTACACCCTGGAACTGACGGTGGCTTCGCTGCTGGTGGCGCTGGCACTTTCCATTCCTGCGGGAGTGCACTCGGCGCAGCGCCGCAATCGCTGGGATGACCGGCTGTTGAGCGTGGTCAGCCTTTTGGGGTTGTCGTTCCCGAACTTCGCGCTGGGTCCGGTGCTGATTCTGCTCTTCGCCATTGAGCTGGGCTGGCTTCCGGTATCGGGCGCTGGCGGCTTAGGCCACCTGGTGCTGCCGGCCATCACCATGGGGAGCGCCCTGGCCGCCATTCTCACCCGCATGGTGCGCACTTCCATGCTGGAAGAACTGGGCCAGGACTACATTCGCACCGCACGGGCCAAGGGCCTGCCCGAGCGCACGGTGGTGTATCGTCACGCGCTGCGCAATGCCATGATCCCGGTGCTGACCGTAGTGGGATTGCAGTTCGGTGCGCTGCTGGCCGGAGCCATCGTCACCGAAACCATTTTTTCCTGGCCGGGAATTGGGCGGCTCACCATCCAGGCGATTTCCAATCGTGATTACTACCTGGTGGAGGGCTGCATCCTGGCGATTGGCCTGACGTACGTAGCGGTGAATTTTTTGACTGATTTGCTGTATTCGGTGGTGAATCCGCGGATAAGGCAGTGAAACCCTCAACGCAGAGGGCGCGGAGAAAAGACGGGGGGAGACAGATTCATGCGGCAGCCTAACGCGCCCAAATTTCGAATCCGCGAGTTAGTTGGTTTTTCTCTCTTTGTAGCCGGCGAACTTTGCGTTAAAGGTTTTTGACTTATGGCGACGGTAGCAGGAGCGACAGCAGTTGCAGCACCAGCCCCGGCGCGAGCCGCGCGACGCAACTCGCTGGCGACCATCGGGGTCGTTCTGGTTGTCATCTTCCTGGTGTTCGCCGTGTTCGCCCCTTGGATTGCGCCACAGGATCCGGCCCGCCTTGACTTGGCTTCGCGCCTGGCGCCTCCTTCTTTGGCGCACCCCTGCGGCACCGACGAATTGGGGCGCGACATTCTTTCCCGCCTGATCTATGGAGCCCGCATTTCCATGCTGGTGGGCAGCAGCGTGGTGGCGGGCGCGTTGTTTTTGGGGCTGGTGATTGGCTCCATTGCCGGCTACTACGGCGGCAAAATCGACCGATTTGTCAACGTTATCCTGATGAACGCCTTCCTGTCGTTTCCCGGCATCCTGATCGCCATCTCCTTTGTGGCCTTCCGCGGGCCGGGAATTTTTAATCTGATCCTTGCGCTTTGTCTGGGAGGCTGGGTGGGCTATGCCCGGCTGGTGCGGGCGCAGGTGCTGGCCGCCCGGGAGCGAGAATACGTGGAAGCAGCGCGGGCGCTGGGAGCGAGCGATTGGCGCATCATTACCCGGCACATTCTGCCCAACATTATTCAGCCCGTAATTGTGCAGGCGGCGATCGGCATGGCGGGCGCGGTGCTGGCTGAAGCGACCATGAGTTTCCTGGGGCTGGGGGTACCGCCGCCGACGGCAAGCTGGGGATCCATGCTGAATGATGGCCGCGCCCACCTGTTCGATGCGCCGCACCTGGTGCTGTTCCCGGCAGCCGCGGTGATGCTGGCGGTGCTTTCTTTCAACTTTATCGGCGATGCCCTGCGCGACTACCTGGATCCGCGCTCGCGGATTGAGGCCGGGCTGTGAGCGATTGGTAACTGATTAATCGGAACTGGGCATTCGTTCCCGCCATCACCGCCGCACGCAACAGAGGGTCAGGCCTTACTCGCGGCAGCCCGCCGGGTGCGACACCTAGAGAATCTGAGTTGAGCATCGGTAAAGGCGCCGAAATGTTGTGAGGGGAAGGATGAGCCCGCACCGCCCAAGGGTGCGGGTTCTATTCTGAGGGCGGAGTTTTCCTGCTTTTGCCGGGCAGGCCGGCAGGATTCTCGTGCACCCGTTCGCGGAAGCGAGCGTTCAGGGCGCCGCCCAATTCCACCGCGGATTCTCCATACTTATCGCGCAGATGATCGGCAGCGGAAAGTGCCTGGCGCCAGCGCCGCTGCTTGTCACCTTCCAGCAGGTCAAGCTGCCCCTCCTCGTGGGCGAACGAGGATGCATGCACGCCCAGCAGGCGCACGGGCCGGCCGCGCTGCCAATTATTGCGAAACAACTTGCGCGCCGCTTCGAACAACTCGATGTCGAGCTGGGTGGAGCGGGGCAAGGTGTGGGCCCGGGTGATGGTGGTGAAGTCGTCATAGCGCAGCTTCAACTGCACGGTGCGGGCGTGCAAGCCGGCTTCCCGCAGCCGCCGTCCCACCATTTCGGACAAGCGAAGCAGCGTAGCTTCCAGAACCTCAGGATCAGGCGTATCGAGCGAAAAGGTATGCTCGTGGCTGATGGATTTGGGGTCTTCGTCGGCGCCGATTTCGGAATCGAACCAGGCGCCCGCGTCGAGTCCCTGCGCCTTACCGGCCATGGCCAGCCCCCATTTGCCGAAGCGCTCGGTCAGGAAAGATTCGTCAAAGCCGGCGAGGTCGCCGACGGTATTGATGCCCAGAGCTTTCAGATTCTCTTCGGTAACCTTGCCGACGCCGGGGATCTTGCGCACTGCCAGGGGCGCCAGGAAAGTGGCTTCGTGTCCGGAGAGAACCCAGAGCACGCCGTTGGGCTTGGCCTGATCGGAGGAGACCTTGGCGACCAAACGGGAACTGGCAATGCCGACAGAGCAGTTCAAGCCGGTCTGGGCGTGGATAGCGGAGTGCAGGGCGTGGGCGGCGCGCAGAGGCGGCCCATGCAGGCGCTCGGTGCCGCTCATATCGAGGTAAGCCTCATCAATAGAAACCATTTCAATTTGAGGCGAAAAATCCTGCAGAACTTGATGCACTCTCTGCGAGTACTCGCGATAACGGTCAGGGTGGCCGTCCACAAAGATGGCATGGGAGCAGAGCTTGGCGGCGGTGCGCAGAGGCATGGCGGAGTGCACGCCGAATTTGCGGGCCTCATAGGAAGCTGCCGAGACTACACCACGCTCATCCCGCTGGCCGCCGACGACGACCGCTTTGCCACGCAGCGAGGGCTCGAACAGTTCCTCGACGGAGACAAAGAAAGCGTCCATATCAACGTGGAATACGATTCGTGGGTGGCTGGCGGAATGCGGCATGAAGGAAGCGGGGCGTCGGCCTCATGGTACCCCAGAGCGGAGCGTGTGTGGGCCTCTCCTGAGGGGAAGTCGTGAGAGTTAGAGATTATTGAATGATCTGCCCGGCAAAGGGGGGATTAGCGCAATCGGCGGCGGTGGGCACCACAGAACTGAGCCCGGGGTTGAGGTCGTAATGAATCACGTTATCGTTGACGCCGCAAAACCGGCGCACACCGCTGGTGTTGGGAGCAAGCGGCGCAGCCCCGACTGCAAAAGTTGTATTGACACCAGTGGCCGTCGGAGTTCCGCCCAGAGCGTTGAAGGAATAGCCGCCCTTGATCTTGGCCGCCAGGACCGAGTCAATCAGGCAAGCGTTGGTCGAGCTGGGAGTGCAGGGAGGCGAGCCAGCCAAATCCCCAATAGCCGCGGCGTAACCAACGTCGGGGTAGGTGGTGGCATAAGCTGCTTCAGCCGTCATGATGGTACGGATGGAAGAAACCGCAGAAGCCTCATTCGCGGCAATACGCGCGCGTATCAGATTGGGAATGGCAATGGCGGCGACAATGAGAATGACCGCCACCACGATCAGCAACTCAATCAGCGAAAATCCATTATTTCTAGACATTTCGGCAGCGCCATCCCGAGCTGTGGTACGGCGAACGTGTCTCCACGGGTAGAGAGTATGCATCCCAGGGGCCATTTCAGCCATCCGCTGCAACTTATTCATTTCATGGAGAAAGGCGCATCGTCTGTGCGGGGCTGAAGGAGCGCGGGTAGTGCCCAGCGGAGGGATAGTTGACAGAATTTGTCACCCCAGCGCGGGACGAAAAAGTATACGGCGGATGATATAGTTATCACATCCGGGTGTGATAAGAGGTGCCAATGGGGTCGCCCTACGGTCTGCCCATCATCGAAAACTGCCTGATTTGCAATCTGCGTTCTGAACGATTTTTCTGCGATTTGCCCCGCACCGCCTTGGCCGCTTTTGAAAAAATCAAATATTCCTCGGCTGTGCCTCCGGGCGCGGTGCTGTTCGTGGAAGGGCAGTCGCCGCGGGGCATGTACGTGGTGTGCCGCGGCCGGGTGAAGCTTTCCACCACCTCCCGCGAGGGTAAGACGCTGATTCTGCGCATTGCCGAACCCGGCGAAGTGCTGGGATTGCACGCTACTGTTTCCGGCAAACCTTATGAATTGACGGCGGAGACCCTGCAGGCCTCGCAGCTGAATTTTGTGAAACGCGAGGACTTTCTGAAGTTTCTACAGGAGCATGGCGACGCCTGCCTGCGGGCGGCGCAGCACCTGAGCCAGAACTGCCAATCGGCCTACGAGATGATCCGCTCGCTGGGCCTTTCCCACTCCGTGACCGAGAAGATGGCGCGGTTGCTGCTGGAATGGTCGGAGCAGGGCGATAGTACGAAAGATGGAATTCGCGTCAAGATAGCCTTGACCCACGAAGAAATTGCGCAGTTGGTGGGCACTTCCCGCGAAACCGTAACCCGGGTGCTGGGAGATTTCCGCAAGCAGCAGATCGCGCAACTGCGCGGCTCTACTCTGCTGATTCGCAACAAGGCAGCGCTGGAGAGACTGGTAGGTTCGTAGAAACCTAGTACCTAGTACCCAGTACCTAGTGACTGCTGCCCGCTCTCTTCTTCAAGACCTCAGCGTTCGACTCAAGCCCTGTGCCCGTTTTCCTTCATTGGAATTAAACCAAGAGTGAAGAGGTGAGAGGGAATCGCAAAAACAAAAAGAGAGCCTGGACTCGCGCCCAGGCTCCCTTGTGGCTGGGTACCCTCCCCCAAGGTACTTCGCCAAACTCAAGGGCATCCTAGCGGGCGAGGAAAACAGCAGCAAGTCACGGAAGTAACGGGCGTGGATTACGAAATGACGTACCAGAGCTATTGCTCAGTACGCCGCAACTCAAGCACCAGAATTTCATCGGGATGCAACGTAGCCTTGAGGGTGGCAATTCCGTTTCTTTGGCGAACAGCGACCATTGCGCCGGTCAGTAGACTGCGGGCGGAGGCGGCGGGCCAGGGCAAATGCAAAGAAACGGCAGCAGGAACCACGGTCGCGCCGTGATAGAAGATGAAAACCGTCTGCTGCGCGGAGCCGAGAAGGCGTCGCACCCCCATCTGGTCCGACGCGGCGCTGCTTATGTTGACCTCGGGCCTGACCCCCGCCCGCCGCGCCAGAGCAACAAAAAGCCGCCGGATTGAAGCCTGCGGCTGTCGCTGGTAGGCGAGAGCGGGGAAGGAGCCCACCAACACGGCTTTGCCTTTGCCGAAAGAATTTTCGACCATGGCGGGCTGGCCATCCGAGAAGCGGGCCAGCACCCGAGCCGAATCCATGGGCGTCAGCTGTTCCTCAAATCCCGCCCCGAGGATTTTTTCGCCCGCCGGCAGGCCCGGCAGGGCGCTCATCTCCATTTGTGGATGCTCGGCGGGAAGAATTAGTCTTTCGCGCGCGCCAAAGACTTTGTCGAGGCCAGCCCCGGGAATAACATCGCTGGCCAGGCCTCGGGCATCATTCCAGGCGAGCCGCGCCTCGGCAACCACTGTGCCGCCGTTGCTGACGTACCGGCGGATTCCTTCAGCCACGTCCTTTGCCAGCATCACCGGATAGGGAAGGAACACGATTTTGTATTGCCCAAGCCGGTTGCCGATTACGTCCTGGGGATGAACGAAATCTACCGGGACCTGCTCTTCCAGGAACATGCGTTGCAGACCCAGGAGCGAATCGCGCTCAGCATTGCCCAGCTTGGAGAGGGAAGGTTCGGTTCCACCAACCATGTACGAGAGCCGGTTGTAGAGAATTGCAACCTGCGCCGGAGCAGGTTGGGCGGAGAGCAAACTGGCGGCCCGGGCCTGGATGATCTTTGCCGTATTGCCCGCGGCGCGGGCCCGCTCGGTGATGCTTCCGTCCAGATTCACCAGACCGTAGCCGTTGGACTCGTAGCCCGAGCTCATGGGATACCAGGCATAAACGGCAATCTCGCGAGCGCCGTGGGAAATTGTGTTCCACATCCAGAAGCGCAAGTCGTTTCCCAGCACGGGGTCAGCAATGCGCATGCCGGTAACGCCCTGGCCGGCCTGGAGTTCGCCGATCCAGAATCCCTTTCCCTCGCCGGCGGAGCGGCTGAAGTCCAGCCCGGCAGAAAGCTTCTGCCAGCTCCAGGGCTGGGTTGATTCCGAATGCTTGGGATAGAGGGAAGTGCCGAAAAAGTCGGCGCTGGCCGCCATCTTCCAGTCGTCGGGCTCGCCGAAGCCGTCGGTGGGCGAGGTAAAGAGGCCGGGCACGGCGGCGTGGCTGGTAACCAGGTGTGTAGAGTCGGCAGTGCGGATGGCGTCCACGCGGGTTTTGAGGTCGCCCGCCAGCTTGTCGTCAATGAAAGCGCGCCAGTCAAGGTAATCGGTATAGGAAAGGATGGTGCTGGCGCGAGGCGGTTCCACCTGCTCCCAGTGCTGGAACCCGCGGTACCAGGCGCGGTTCAGCGCGTCGAGGTTGCCATATTTGTCTTGCAGCCAACTGCGAAAGCGCTTCTGGCTGTTGGGGCAATAGCAGAACTCAGGGTTAACCAGGTAAGGAAATTCGGCCCAGTTGATCACATGAGGTTCGCTCCAAACGTCCCAACCGTAAAGATTGGGATAGCGGTTGGCGTCGCGGGAGAGGGCGGAGAGAAACTTGACGATTTCGGCGCGCACCCCGGGATGGTCAATGCAAAAGCCGGGAGCGGATTGCGACTCAATCACCGCGCCGCTGCGGTCCACGAACTTGCCATCAGGATAGCGCTGGCCCACCCAGTCGGGAGCCGAATCCAGGTAAACCTGCACGATCACGCGCAGCCCGCGTTGCTGGGCCAGGCGCAAAAGCAGGTCCAGGTTTTCCAAGTGGAAGCTGTCGGGCTGCGGTTCGGCTGTGGCCCAGTCCACCCAGGTTTTGACGGTATTGAAGCCGACGGCCTTAATCTGATCCAGGTCCTTGCCCCAGCGCTGGGCGCTGGTGGCATCGAGCGGTTCGAGCATGGGCGCGCGCGCCTTGCCGCCGCCATACCACACGGCTACGGGAAAAAAATCCGTCGGCGCGGCGGGCTCGGCTTGCGCCAGGGACAGGACGGACAGCAGGGCCATGCAGATGGCCAGATAGGCATGTTTCATCGTTTGCTCGGTTTCTGGCAGGGCTCGCGGGAAAGGGCGATTATACGGAAAAACGGGAGTCAGGAGTCAGGGCAGCAGGCAGGAGCCGGCGGTAAGCGGGAATCGGTGGTCGTGCGGAATCGAAACGGCGACACTCGGCGTCGAACTCACTTCTTGTTGCGGGCTTCGGCCTCCGTCAGCCAGCCGCGCCGCAGATTTTCCATGGGAATGCTGGAGAGATAAGGCTTGATGTCGAGAATGGGTGTGCCGTCGAGCATGTCCACGCCGCGGACATGCAGGACAGGGCCGTCGCAGCGCAGGAGTTCGACCACCGTGAGGCCGATGGGGTTCGGACGGCGCGGGGAGCGAGTGGCGAAGACACCGTGCGGGCGATTGTTGTCGCTCGGCGGTGTAGCCACCAGGTCGAATCCCTGCGAGCGGTCGAATTCCCAGATGACAAAGAGATGGGAGAATCCCTCTATATCCTTCAGGCCGGCTTCCAGTTCAGGCAGAATCTTGAGCGCGCCCTCGGCCTCGTGCTTGGCGCCGAAGCCCTTGGGAATTTCCTTGGTATTGGTGTAGGGACTGCTGATAAAACCGATTGGCTGCGGAGTAAACATGAGGGACCTGAGCCTCCACCTGCATGTTATGACAAGAAGGCCCTCAGGTTGCGGCTTGAAGCAGGCGACTAATATTTTTGTATTATTGCCCGTCTGCTCTCTTGCCAATAAAGTTACCTGCGCCTGTAGGCTGGCGGGCGGGGTGGGGCTCGCTTCGCCGGCTCAAACTGATTTGCTGTTCAACCTGGCGCCTGAGCATCGCCCGCGCGCCTGAGCACTAGGACAAACCACAGAGCGAGTGATGCCGCAATCGGACCATCCGTTTAGCCATAAGCTGCTGTTCGGACTGCTGCTCTTCCTGGCTGCCTCCGCCGCCTATCTCTATCCGTTTCCCCAGCCCAACGTGGTTTATGCGGGCGTAGTGCTGCTGCACACAGTGGCCGGCGTGGTTTTTGCGACCCTGCTGGTGCCGTTCTTGTGGCGGCGGCTGCGGGCGCAGTCGTTCACAGGCAAGGCAGGGTGGCTGTTGCTGACGGCGGGCGCTGCTATCGGAATAGCTCTTATCTATACTGGCACGCCGCGCGCGGACTGGGACTGGCTCTACCTGCACATCGTGCTGGTGTTGGCGGCGGTGGCGCTGCTTTTCGCTGATTGGACGGGAAGGCGTGGCTGGCTGAAGCGGCTGCCGGGGGCGGTCGTGGTGCGGCCGGTACTGGCGCTGGTAGTCGTGGCCGGCCTGAGCGCGGGAGCGTGGTATCAGCGCAATGTGAACTGGCAGAGCCGGGCGCACATTCAGAATCCGCCAGACTCGCCGGCCAGTATGAACAATGAGGGCGACGGACCCAAGGGACCATTTTTCCCCAGCTCGGCCCAAGTGTATGGCGGGCAGAAGATTCCCAGCAAGTTCTTCATGGAATCGGACTCCTGCAAGCGCTGCCACCAGAACATTTATCGCGAATGGTACAGCTCGGCGCATCACTTTTCTTCCTTCAACAACCAGTGGTACCGCATGAGCATTGAGTACATGCAGGACGTAGTAGGCACGCGCCCCTCGAAGTGGTGCGGCGGCTGCCACGATCCGGCGGTGCTCTACAGCGGGATGATGGACACGCCCATCCGCAAGATCGTGCACACGCCGCAGGCGCAGGCCGGCCTGGGCTGCATGATGTGCCACTCCATTGCGCGGGTGAAGAGCACCATGGGCAATGGCGACTTCTACCTGGAATATCCCAAGCTGCACGCGCTGGCGGCGAGCAAGAACCCGGTGATCCGCACGCTGCACGATTTTCTGGTCAACCTGAATCCGGAGCCGCACCGGCGGGTGTTTTTGAAGCCGTTTATGCGCAACCAGACGGCGCAGTTCTGTTCCGCCTGCCACAAAGTGCACCTGGATGTGCCGGTGAACCATTACCGCTGGGAGCGCGGCTTCAATGAATATGACAACTGGCAGGCCAGCGGAATCTCCGGGCAGGGAGCGCGCTCCTTCTACTATCCTGCGACGCCGTCACAGTGCGCCGACTGCCACATGCCGCTAACCCGGTCCCAGGACGCGGGCAACATTAACGGGTTCATTCACTCGCACCGCTTTCCTGCTGCTAATACGGCGCTACCCACCGCCAACGAAGATGCCAAGCAACTGCAGGTGGAAGAAGATTTCCTGAAGAACGGCATCGTGAGCGTGGATATTTTTGCCCTGTCACCCGAACAAGCGGGAACGACCGGCAAGAAGGCCGTGGTAGCGCCTCCGCCCGGAACTCCGCAATTGGCCACCGAATTCGCCGTGGGCGAGGAGGCAGAATCCAACCTGCCACGGGGCGAGGTGGGCGAGGTGCGGCCGATTACGGCGCCGCTGAATGAGGTGCAGCCGGTAGTGCGGCGGGGCGACACCGACCGAGTGGACGTGGTGGTGCGCACCAAGAAAGTGGGACACTTCTTCCCCGGCGGTACGGTAGATGCGTTCGATACCTGGCTGGAACTGAAGGCCACCGACGACCGTGGGCAGGTGCTGTTCTGGAGCGGCATGGTGGAGGACGACGGCAAAGGGCCGGTGGAGCCCGGCGCCCACTTCTATCGCTCGCTGCAGGTGGATGAGCATGGACACATCGTCAACAAGCGGAATTCCTGGGCGACGCGCTCGGTGGTATATGTGCACCTGGTTCCCCCGGGAGCGGCGGATACGGTGCACTACCGGCTGCACATTCCGGAAAATGCGGGCGACAAGATCACGCTGCACGCCCGCCTGTGCTACCGCAAGTTTGCCTGGTGGATTACGCAGTATGCCTTCTCCGGCTATACCGATCCCAAGCAGGGATCGCACCAGGTGACGCCGGACTACGACGACACGCATTACCTGCTGGGCGGGCCGGTGCACGATGTTTCGGCCAAGGAACAGAAGGTTCCTAACCTGCCCATCGTGGCCCTGGCGGAAGATGAGGTTACACTGCAGGTGGCTCCGCACAGTGCGCCTGCTCCGAAACCCAAGGTGACGCTCCAGGCGGCCGATTGGCAGCGCTGGAACGACTACGGAATCGGGCTTCTGCTGCAGGGAGACTTGAAGGGTGCGGAGGCCGCTTTTCAAAAAATCACTGAAATTGACCCCAAGAACCCGGACGGGTGGGTGAATATCGGCCGCGCGGCCGTACAGGAAGGCGACCTGGACCGGGCCGCCACCGTACTGCAAAAGGCCCTGAGCATTTCGCCGAATCTCGCCCGCGCCCACTTCTTCTACGCCCAGGTGTTGCGCCGGGAGGGCCATTACGATCAGGCAGAACAGCATCTGCGCACGGTGCTGGCGCAATATCCGCGCGACAGGGTGGCGCTCAACGATCTGGGGCGCATTTTGTTCCTGCAGCGACGCTACCAAGAAGCGGTCAAGGTGCTGGATTCAGTGCTGGCGATTGATCCCGAGGACCTGATGGCCCACTACAATCTCATGCTCTGCTATACCGGTTTGGGCGATGCCAAGGACGCCCACGATCACCAGGTGCGATATTTGCGATTCAAGGCGAACGAGGCGGAGCAGACGATCACCGGGCCGTATCGGCTGCTGCATCCGGAGGACAACAACGAGCGGCAGGCGATCCATGAGCATGAGTCCGTACCCCTGGCAACGTTGAAGCAGGCTGAGCATTACAACTATGAAAGTTCGGCGGCGGGGGCGGGCCGGTGAGGGGAAACACAAGGTCCCTCGACTCGCGCTCGCCCTTCGACAGGCTCAAGGCAGGCTCTCGTAAGCTCGGTTCGCGCTCGCTCGGGATGACAGAGGACGCGGATGACGCTAAGCCGCGTGGCTCGGGGCGGCTGGGCCTACGTATTCTTCTTTGGGCGGTGCTGCTGCTATTCCCTGGAGCGTTTGCAGTGGCACAGAACAATTCCCGCATCCATTTCACCGATATCACGGCGCGCGCGGGCATTCACTTCGTGCACAACAATGGCGCTTTTGGCAAGAAGTGGCTGCCGGAGACCATGGGCTCAGGCTGCGCGTTCATTGACTACGACAACGATGGCTGGCCGGACATCCTGCTCATCAACTCCGAGGATTTTCCCGGGCACAAGATTCACGGGCCGACCACGCTCAAGCTCTACCACAACAACCACGACGGCACCTTCACGGACGTGACCCGCAAGGCCGGACTTGCGGTGGAGATGTATGGCATGGGCGTGGCGGTGGGCGACTACGACAACGACGGTTACGACGACATTTTTGTGACCGCGCTTGGCCAGAGTCACCTGTTTCACAACAATGGCAATGGCACCTTTACGGATGTGACGAAGGCGGCGGGGCTCTGGGGACCGAATGAGTTCTCTACCGGCGCCGCGTGGCTGGACTACGACCACGACGGCCTGCTCGATCTGGTGGTGGCCAACTATGTTCAGTGGACGGAGAAGGGCGATCTGTACTGCACGCTCGACGGCAGCCATAAGTCATATTGCACGCCGGAGTCGTACAAAGGGGCATCGCTGCGG
>DASYWT010000341.1:0-5276 GCA_035935775.1 Terriglobales bacterium | reverse complement strand
CGGAGAGAAAAAACGATTGCTGCGGAAACCAAAACCACGATGCTGAAAACCTCCCACAATGCCGGGCCGCACTGGCCTGACGCCGTGCCCGGTACCGAGTCCTCCATGACCGATGGCGCCGCCTATGTGGGAGCCACCGGCTACACCCATCCCTCCTGTGGGAACCTGCGCCAACAACGCGGATGTTGCTCCCAACAATACAAAAACTAATGCAGACCGCAGTGCGTGTTTCATGGTCGTGCCTCGGATATGGAAGGAGCCGTGCCGTCCCTACGGACTAGCAAATCTCTCTCGCGGCCTTACTCAGGACTTCTGTCCTGGGCTTTCCTATTGCCCTCTACAGGGGCTGAACCAAGCTTAAAATCAACCTCAACACCGCACGCGAACCGACCCGAACCGAAATGGTCCGTATCTTTCACTGGCCGCTCTTGGCCGAAGCGGGCAGCGTGAAATCCACACCGCGATCATCATTAGCCTTCACTGTGGCTGGAAGATCGAGCTGTGAAAGCGGAACTTTGCGCGCGTGTCCGGGCGTGAAGTCATAAAGCATATCGCCTACGATTGCGTAATTCTGTACTTCCAGTTGGTGGCCGTCGCGGAACACCAACAGGCTCGGCTCCTGAGGCTGTGCCGGCTGGCTGCTGACCGCATCGGGTTGAGCAGGAGAAGCCTCGGGCGCAGCCGGTGCTGATTCCTCTGCTGATGGCGCCGCCACGAAACCATCGGTGGCCGTCACGTCACCTGGTGTGCGGCGCTCAAACACCGTAGGACCCTGAACGGCGGGCGGGTCATCTGTTTCCTGGTCCGCCTGGTCGGGCGATGCCTGATACATCGAATCGGGGTCTACTACGACGGGAACCGGCACGTATACCGGATAAGCGCCGCCCACGAAACCATCGTGATGATGGTGGTGATGGAAACCGTTGCCGGCCGTGTTATTCGTGCCAGGAAGCGGCAGCAGAGGCGGCACGCCAATCGGGGTGGGAGTAGGAAAAGCGGGAGCGGGTGCAGGCGAAACTCCTATGGGAGTTGGCATCACGCCTTGATGTGGTCTCGGCGAAACCGGGACGGTGGCCGACCTGCTGGTGTGTTGCTGGCCGTCATTCACGGGCGTGTCGCGCACTTGGCCGTATGAAAACAGCGTCAGAAGCGCCATTCCCAGCATTATCGCCGCCGACGTCATGACCCGCCGCATAGGTAAATCATACCCTCTTATTATGGGATGCATAGCAGGCCCACCGGTCTCTGCTTTCTTCCCGAACCCCATGAAACGACAAAAGTCGTGCGTTTTGTGCGGAGTGGCAGCGCCTCTGAAGATCAAAAAAAGCTGTGACCAATGGTGGCTTACCCGAGTCCAATCTTCCGTGTGGTTGACATATTCCTATATGGGCATATAATTCCAAAATCGTGCCTCGGGCAGCAACCACTTCGGATGCCTTCAACGCTGTAGCAGAGCCTCGGAGGCGGCAGATCCTGGAGTTTTTGGTTACGCAAGAGCGGCCGGTGAGCGAGATCGTGGCCGGCCTCGGCTTGGAGCAGCCTTCCGTCTCGAAGCATCTACGGGTACTGCGGAACGTTGGGCTGGTCAGGGTGCGCCGCAACGGGAGGCACAAGCTGTATCAGACGAACCCGGAAACTATCCGGCCTCTGCATGAGTGGACCAAAACGTTCGAACGTTTCTGGGCCCATCAGTTAGGTCGGATCAAGGAGCGCGCCGAGGCAAAGAACGGGACTTAGATCAACCTTGAACACACGCAGAGAAGGAGGAAGCATGGTTTCGACCGCACTCAGCTTTGAGAGCCTGGCGCTGATTGTGACCCAGGAAATCCAGGTGAAGGCTACGCTGGAAAAGACATTTGCCGCGCTGCTGGAGCAAATCGGACCAGAGAACGACACGCCCGATGGCAGAAAGATGCCGATGCAAATCGAACCCTGGCCGGGAGGCAGATGGTACCGCGACCTGGGCGAGAACAACGGGCATCTGTGGGGCCACGTGCAGGCCATCAAGCGTCCCACGCTGCTGGAGATTACCGGTCCGCTGTTCATGTCCTACGCGGCGATCTCGAATGTGCAATACCGGCTCAGCGAGGCGGATGGGGGAACTCTGATCCGATTTCATCACAAGGCGCTGGGGATGATCGAAGATGAGCATCGTCGTGGCGTAACCCAGGGATGGACGCACATCCTCTCGCGCATTCGCGCCCGGGCCGAGGGCGGTTCGCGTTAAGAGAGCAGGAGGGACTTATGTGCCCGGAGTGTCTGCTTAGCGCCGGATGGATAGTGGGCGGCGCATTGTCGAGTGGGGGCGTGACGGCGCTGCTGTTGGGCTTTGTTCGCTCCCATCGAGGAATTCCAGCTATAGAGCAGGAAAGGAGAAGTGAAGATGGCAACAGCGATGAGCGACAGACCAACAACCAAGGTGGTTCCACGAGAGGAGTGGGTGGCAGCGCGCAAGGAGCTGCTGAAAAAGGAGAAGGAGTTCACTCGTCTGCGCGATGAGCTGAGCCGACAGCGCCGCGAGCTGCCCTGGGAGAAGGTCGAAAAGCAATACGTATTCCAAGGCCCGAACGGCAAGGAAACGCTGGCCGACCTGTTCGACGGGCGCAGCCAGCTCATCATTTACCACTTCATGTTGGGTCCGGGATGGAAAGAAGGATGCCCCAGCTGTTCGTTCCTCGCGGACTCGTTTGAGGGCGCGGTAGTGCACCTGGCGGCGCGGGACGTGACGCTGCTGGCGGTATCGCATGCGACGCTGCCGGAGATCGAAACCTTCAAGAAGCGCATGGGCTGGCACTTCAAATGGGTGTCGTCGTCGGGAAGCGACTTCAATTTTCATTACCAGGTGTCAGTCTCCAAAGAAGAGCAGGGCAAGAAGAAGGTCTACTACAACTACGAAATGATGGAGTTCCCTTCCGAAGAACGGCCCGGCGCCAGCGTGTTCTACGAGAGCGAAGCCGGCGAAGTATTCCATACATATTCAACCTACGCCCGGGGATTGGACATTCTGATCACCGCGTATAACTTCCTCGACCTTACGCCCAAGGGCCGTGACGAAGAAGGCTTACCCCATTCCATGGCGTGGGTGCGGCACCACGACCGGTATCCAGATTCCAGGCCGCTGAGGGCGATACCGGCGCGCTCAGATCATGCCTGCTGCTCGGAGGAAGGAACTGGTGCCCAGACCAAGGAGGCAAAGAAATGACGACGATGCTTGCTCCTATGCTCGATGAGTTCCGCGAAGAGGCCTCCATTACTCGGCGCATCCTCGATAGGGTCCCCCCTGACAAGCTGGCGTGGAAGCCGCATGCGAAATCCATGTCGCTCGGCCAGTTGGCCATTCACATCGCCACCACACCCGGGGCCCTGGCCAGGATCACGCAGCAGGACTCATTTGATGTGTCGCAAGGCAGTTTCGAGCCGCCCCAGCCGAAAAATGTCGGAGAGGTTCACGCTGCTTTCGAGCAGAGCGTTCGCCAAGTCGAGGAGCATCTGCAGGCCATGACCGAGCAGGAGGCGCACAAGCCCTGGCGCCTGATGCTGCACGACAAGGAAGTGTTCTGCAAGCCTCGCATCGGCGTGATGAGGTCCATCATGCTGAACCATTGGTACCATCATCGCGGCCAGCTCTCAGTTTACCTGCGGCTTCTGGATGTTCCGGTTCCGATCATCTATGGCCGCAGCGCCGACGAAAATCCGTTTAGTTGAAGGGTGGAAGAGAGGAGCGTAAGTTGCTGCGGCTGCGACGCTTCGTCGCGGCCGCAACCCTCCAATCAGGTCTAAAACCGCCCAATGCGGCCCAGCGAGGTCACACTCCACACGATGTAGGCGGCAAGCAGGCCTACGACAGCTCCGAGTAGGATCTGCCGCTGCTTGCTTTCCAACAGGTCAGCCAGGACGCCGGCGATAAACACGAAAAGAATCGGCATGGCCACCAACTCGAAGCCTTGCCCGGGCTGGTGGGGGGTGATCAAGCCGCAGAAGAGGAAAATCCCTGCCACGATCAGGGGAGCAGCATTGCCGAAATAACGAGCGCGGGGCCAGACCAGGAACGTAATCAGCGCCCAGGGCACAAAAATGACGAGGGCCGGGCTGGTACGTACCAACCGGACCAGCAGCTCCTTGTAGGCGAACGGCAGGCGCAAGGCTTCCCACGTCACATCCCAGAAGGCGGCGCGGTGCAGCCCGGCACTGAAGGCCGGAATACTGAAGGAGTAGGCTGCCCACAAGATGACGAAGGCAACGGCACAGCCTGCGGCGAAGATGGCGAGAGCGGCGGCACGGCGCCCGGGCGCGAGATAAAGCAGAAAACCGAGAGCCATGGGCAGCAGCACCCAGAGAGAAAACTGGGATCCGATGGCCAGCGCCAGAGATAAGCCCAGCAGGAGGATGCGCCGCCAGTTCCACAACACGCGGCGGGGCGCGTACAGCGTGTGCGCCACTGCAATCGAGGTAAAAATGGCGCCGAAAGCGCCCCAGGCGGCGGTCACTTCTGGCTGCACGTAAAAACTGCCCGCCTGGGCGATCATCAGGGGCGAAAAGCAGTAGAGCACGAGGGCTATGTAGCCTCCGGCATTGCCGTAGAGACGGCGCGCCACGTACCAGATGGAGGCTCCGAGCAACAGGCCCAGGATGAGCCAGGGAAGTCGCACCTGCCAGCGCCGGGAACTCATGCCGGCAGGATCATCGGCGCCGTGGTAGTTGGCAATGGGGAGTGAGGCAACCAGATAGTAAAGGGGCGAGCGATACGGATCCTGCACATTGATCTGGCCTTGCTGCCACTGAGTGAGCCCGCGCTTCAGGAGGGCGGCTTCACTCGGTGACATGGGAGTGGCGGCCATGACCCAGAGGCACTGTGCGGCGAACAGGAACAGCATAAGCAGCGCCGCCAGTTGGGGGCCTCCAAAGCGGTCGCGGCTAAAGAATCTCGGCATCGGAACAGGCCATTGTTTTACCATGTGGAAGCGCGCTTCAGAAAATCAACATGGACGAACCCGGCAACCCGCCCACCTCGCCACCCTCGCCGGGAAGCAATGACGTAGCAACGTCAGAGCCGCAACCGCCTTCTCCTGTACAGCGGATTTTTGTAGGAACTCAGGGTTTGCGCGCCGGCTGGCGCTTTCTGATTTATGTAGCCCTGGGCGCAGTGTGTTTCTTTGCTTTTGGCTTCCTTCTTCAATCGTTCCCCGCGCGCCGGCCTGGGTTTAACGCCTGGACGACCCTTGTGCAAGAGATTGCCAGTTTCCTCGCCGCGCTGATTCCGGCGGTGATCCTGGGCA
>DASYWT010000340.1:0-3592 GCA_035935775.1 Terriglobales bacterium | reverse complement strand
ATTAGTACGCATGTGGGGGAATAAAAGTTTCACTCAATGTCCCTAGTTTAGACGCTGAAGCAGGGCCGTGGTCACCCCGGCATCAGCAAAATTAACCCCCAAGAGGACATGTACCGACAGCAGGTTACAGATGGCTGTGGAAAATCGTAGACAAGAGTGTCGGCTGCAAAAGGATTGGCTGCAACTTCAGCCGGCGAAATGCCTTTCTGGCGGCGCTTTGCGGCGGTCCGAGTGGGTTCGCAGAGCGGAACCGGGAAGGTCAACACGTGCCTGCAACAGGTGCTGTATTTTGTATTGACTCTCTTGCACTCTCCCCTAGAATGAGTCACCAAGAGAACCCAACTAGAACATTTCCAAGGGTTTCTGTTTAAAACAGAAAAGTCACGAATGCCAGAGCGCTTCACATCGGCTGAGGTGGTTAAGCTGGCCGGCATTACCGCCCGGCAGTTGCAGTGGTGGGACGAGCAGGGCATTGTCGTTCCCTCCCGGGAAGGCCATCGCCGTCTCTATTCTCTCGACGATGTGGCGGAAATGGCGGTCATCGCCGATTTGCGCCGCCGCGGTTTTCCTCTGCAGCGGGTGCGCAAGGTAGTGCGCTTCCTGCAGCGTGAGTTGGGCAGCCGCCTGGCTCGAACCGTCAGCGGCGGTTCGGAATACCACCTACTCACCGACGGCTCCCGTTTGTACCTGAGAACCTCGGCCAAACAGATTGTTGACGTCCTGAAGAACGCGCGCCAGCCCATTCTCAGTGTCTGTTTGAGCGATACGGTGCGCGAGATCCGCGCCAGCATTCGCGGACGCAAGAAAGGCAGCGCGTCCGTTCATCCGCAGCACGCCCGGAGAAAGGCCCTGTGAGCAGGGTGGAGGGGAAATGGTCGGCGAATTAAACGTGCTTACCGAGTGGATTCCGGAGCAGATGGGACCGGGAACGGTGTTTGTGCTGGAAAACGCCGGCGAAGTAGGCGAGAAGGACGACCCCTACTGGGCGGTGCTCGCCTGCCCCGATTGCGGCACCCTGGGCCTGATTACCCGCCGGCAGATCGCCGGCCTGCTGCCGGTGATCTGCGGCTCCGAACATTGCGCCGCCCAGTTCTTCATCCACGACTGCGAAATCATCCCCCGCAAACCCTGCTAATTTTCTTTTTCACCACAAAGGACACGAAGGAATTTCACGGCAATTTTAAGGAATTAACAGGAGTGGCAGAATTGAATACCTTACGCCGGGCTTAAATCGGGTTGAATTAAATCCTTAGTGATCCTTCGTGACCTTTGTGGTGAAAGGGTTCTGAGCCACCGGAATTGGCACCTCTTCCACAATTTCAATGCCGAAGCCCTGGAGTGCGGCCACCT
The DNA here is from genome assembly GCA_035935775.1 of Terriglobales bacterium. Taxonomy (GTDB): domain Bacteria; phylum Acidobacteriota; class Terriglobia; order Terriglobales; family Acidobacteriaceae; genus JAICWP01. The sequence goes on along the minus strand of DASYWT010000340.1, from coordinate 2,242 downwards.
TGCGCGGGTGGTTGGTGAGCAGGCGGATGCGGCGCAGCCCCAGGTCGGAGAGGATTTGCGCGCCAATGCCGATTTCGCGCTGGGTTTTGCGCTCGCTCTCCGGCAAGGCGGGCAGGCGGACGTCGCGATGGAACGAAAGCAGGGTGCGCTCCCCCATACGCTCCACGGAAAATCCCTTGGAGGTCTGATGGAGGTAGATGAGCGCGCCTAGCCCCTGCTCGGCGATCATCTGCAGTGAGCGGTCAATCACAGCATGACATTCGCACCAGGTGGCGCCGAACACGTCGCCTACCAGGCAGTGGGAGTGCATGCGGACCAGGACGGGTTCCGAGGCGTGCTCGAGGTCGCCGCGCACCAGGGCAACATGCGATTCGCCGCCCTCCACCTCACTTTCATAGGCGATCATGCGGAACTCGCCGTGGGTTGTGGGCAGCAGGGCCTCGCCCAGCCGGCGCACGTAGCGCTCGTGCTGCATGCGGTAGCGAATAAGCTCGGCGACGGTCAGCATCTTTAAGTTGTGCTGGCGGCAGAAGCCAACCAGATCCGGCACGCGCGCCATGCTGCCGTCGTCTTTCATGATTTCGCAAATGATGCCAGCCGGCACCAGTCCGGCGAGCCGGGCCAGATCCACCGAGGCTTCCGTCTGGCCGGCGCGCACCAGCACTCCACCCTTGCGGGCGCGCAGGGGAAAGACGTGGCCGGGGCGAGCCAGGTCGGAGGGGCGGCTGGCGGGATCAATCGCCACCGCAATGGTGCGGGCACGGTCGTAAGCGGAGATGCCGGTGGTCACGCCCTCGCGCGCGTCCACCGACTCGCAGAAGGCTGTGCCGTAGTTGGAGGTATTCTCCGCGGTCATGGGACCGATGCGCAGATGCTCCAGGCGCTCTTCGGTCATGGCCAGGCAGATGAGCCCGCGGCCATAACGGGCCATAAAGTTGATGGCTTCCGGGGTGACCTTTTCAGCGGCCAGTGTGAGATCGCCTTCGTTCTCTCGGTCCTCATCGTCCACTACCACGACCATCCGGCCGGAGGCAATGTCGACGACGGCGCTTTCCACATCGCAAAATGGAGAACTAGGGCTCATAACACGCAGGATTTTAGCAGGTTGAGGCTTTCGCCCTGCATGGTAAAGACGCAGAAACAGTCCCCAAGTTACTGAAAAAGTAGCGAGTTAAAGCTCGCGCCGGCCTTCCATGGCCTTGAGCATGGTGACCTCGTCAGCATATTCAATGTCGCTGCCCACGGGGATGCCGGTGGCAATGCGCGTGACCTTAACGCCAGGCCGGCGAATCTGCTGCGAAATGTAGACCGCGGTGGCTTCTCCTTCTACCGTGGGATTGGTCGCGAGGATAACTTCATCCACCTCGTCCGCCTCAATGCGGCGAAATAAATTGGAAAGGCGCAGCTGCTCCGGGCCGACTCCATGGAGGGGCGAAATGGAGCCGTGCAGCACGTGGTAGGCGCCATTAAAGTGGCGAGTTTTTTCGATGGCGGCGATGTTGGTGGGTTCTTCTACCACGCATACCAGGCGCTGATTGCGAGTGGGACTGCTGCAGTAAACGCAGGGGTCCACGTCGGTGATGTTGTTGCACACGGAGCAGAGGCGCAGCTTGGCCTTCACGTCGCGCACGGCAGCGGCCAGCGCCTCAGCGTCTTCCTCGCTCGAACGCAAGATGTAGAACGCGAGGCGCTGCGCGCTCTTGCTGCCCACACCCGGCAGCTTCTTCAGTTCGTCAATGAGCCGGGTCATCGGCTCGGCAAATTTGGACATGAGGAATTGTGTAATTCAGTAATCGGGTTATTGAGTAATTGAGCAATTTGAATCGGAATTGGCTTAGGCACTCAGCATTCAGCCAAACAGATCAGGGGCTGAGTGCTGGAGGCTGACTGCTGAATGCTAAGAAATTACCAGTTACAAATTGCCAATTACAAATTCAGTTAATCTCCGAGCCCCAAGCCGCCGAGCATGCCGCCCAGGCTGGATTGCATGGCTTCATCCACCCGGCGGCAGCCTTCATTGACGGCGGCCGTCACCAGGTCCTGCAGCATCTCCACATCGCCGCCCTTCACAACCTCCGGGTCAATCTTGAGGGCCAGAATCTGCTTGCGCCCATTCATTTTGACGCTGACGCTGCCGCCACCGGCGGTGGCTTCAACCGTGGTTTGTTCCATCTTTTTCTGCAGGGCCTCGGCCTGTTGCTTGGCCATGGACATCATTTCTTTGATATTGAATCCGCCCATA
>DASYWT010000339.1:0-7685 GCA_035935775.1 Terriglobales bacterium | reverse complement strand
GGGGCTCTTGAGCCTCGCCAGCCGCCGTAACGAGACAGAGCAGAAGGCAGACAGCTATTTGAGACAGCATCCTTTCATTTTCGCACCATGAATCAGAACGGACGGACATGTTACCACCTGAAAGTCTGAGCTGGCCGTTCCCACATTTGGACGCCATAGATTGGCAACGAGAACACGCCTCTTCACAGCGGCCAAATGTTGAGCACCCGGTTTCATTGGCGCAGCGGCAGGCTGCTCAAAATGGCGCGTTGCTTGGCGATGAGCGCCTCCACGCCCCGGCGTGCGAGCTGCATCATTTCCCGCAGTTGCTCGTCGTCAAAGGGATGCTGCTCGGCGGTGGCCTGGATCTCCACGATCCTCTTGGCGCCGGTGAGCACGAAATTCATGTCCACCTCGGCGCGCGAATCCTCTTCGTAGGCCAGGTCGAGCATCACCTGGCCGTCCACAATGCCTACGCTGGTGGCGGCCACAAAATCGCGAATGGGGGCGGCGGTCAACGTGCCCGCTTCGACAAGCTTCTGCAGCGCCAGGCCCAAGGACACGAAGGCGCCGGTGATGGAGGCCGTGCGCGTGCCGCCGTCAGCCTGGATGACGTCGCAATCAATCCAGATGGTGCGCTCGCCCAGGCGTGCCAGATCGGTCACAGCGCGGAGAGAGCGGCCGATCAAGCGCTGAATTTCCTGCGAGCGCGCCGCCGGCCGCCCGCGCGTGACCTCGCGCGGCGTGCGCGTGAGCGTGGAGCGGGGCAGCATGCCGTACTCACTGGTGATCCAGCCCTTGCCCGTGTTGCGCAGGAATTGCGGCACCGCTTCCTCGACCGAGGCGGTGCAGATCACCCGCGTGTTGCCCACCTCGATGAGCGCCGAACCTTCGGCGGTGGAAATGAACTCGGGGATGATGTTGACCGGCCGCATCTGGTCGGGAGCGCGGTTGTCGCTGCGGTAGATCACGCTTCTGATTAGAACATAGTTTCGCGAGGGGAGAAGGAGTCAGGACTCGGTAGTCGGGAGTCGGTAGTACAGCGCCTGAATCTGAGCTGCGGGAGCGGTAGTGTCCGTGCGAGTAGCTTTTAGCTGACTCCTGACTCCTGACTCCTGACTACTGACCACTCGCTCCTCCCATCTGCGCCACCACCCGGTTCACTGTCGCAACGTCGTAGAAGTCGGCGAGGTCGGCATGTCCAGCCAGGGTATCCCGCTCCTGGCCATTGACGAGAATCTTCACTTGCGTGATGCCGGGCAGAGTGGCGGCCAGCGTCTGTACCAGAGAAAGCACGGTCATTTCCTCTACCATCACTCCAGAGCGATGCCCGCTGGCGAAAGCGTCATTCAGGTCCACCACCGCGGTGGTGTTCACGACGTACACGTCATTCACGTCGGCGCCGGCGGGCAGGGGGTGGGGCGAATCCTTCTGCGTATAGCGGGCAATGAGGGCGCGCAGCACCGCCTGCGCCCGCAGGCTCGGAGCGGACGGCAAGCTCAAGCTGGCCTCATCGCGGCGCAGGGTACCCTGCTGATCGTCCGCCAGGTAAAGCGACACGGTTACGGGTGCGCCGGCCGTTGGCGGGGCCACCGGTTGTTGCAGTTGCGTGTTCTGCGGCGCCTGCCGCGCGTGACGGTTCAAGGTCCACACGTAAACACCCGTAGCCAGCGCAGCCGCGATCAGCAGTGCAAAAGTGATCTTCAGGTGGCGGGGAATCACGGTGTGCCTCCCTGCTGCGCGCGAACCACGCCGGCGGCGATGGCGCTGGCCACCTGCTCCTGATAGGCCGGGGAATTGAGCTGGCTGACATCGGCCCCCGCCGCCGCGACCTCCACCGCGACCGCGGCGCCGGCAATGTGGTTCAAGGGAGGTAATGGCGCGGGCATCTGCCGTGTGGCGACACTCACCTTGGCCAACTCCGAGGCGATGTTGCCGGACAAGGTCTGGCTGGAGGAGAGAAACGAAGCTTGCGCGGTATCCCAAGGGAGAAACGGCCCGCTGGCGGTTGTGATGGGCGGCAGCAGTGCGGTATAGAGACGTACGCCCGTGCCCAGGCTTCCGGCGTGAATGCTGATGTAGAAGCGGGCGTGGGAAGTGTTGGCCAGAATAGCGCGCTGATCCAGGCTGAGAGTGGTATCGGTATTGCGCAGCAGCAGGGTGCGCAGGCCACGGTTCTCTAAATCATTGTGCAGTCGCAGCGCAATCCCCAGGGTTACATCCTTCTCCGCCAGTGTGTCGCTCAGGGCCGCGCCCGGTTCCGTGCCGCCATGGCTGGCGTCCACCACCACAACAGGAGGGGGCGCGGAAGGCACGGGAGGAGTGGTCAGGGGTGCCGGCTGCTGGCCGGGAGCCGCCGTGGGAGCGCCGGGAGTGGGCGCCGGCACCGCTGGGGATGGCGCGGGGGCGGGCGACGGCGCCTGCGGCTTCGCCTGGGCCACAATTTCCACCACCGGCCCCACCGTGATCGTCCTGCGGTCTGGGCTGAAGCGCGCCAGCAGCGGTACGCTGCTGTCAATTGTGAGTTCAGCCACGCCTTCCACCTCGTGGTAGATCAACGAAGGGATGGTCTTGTTGTCGAAGGTGATGATGCTGGGGTTGGTGTGCAGCAGGGGCTCGTGAGCAAAGGTCATGCGCAACCGGCCGGGTTCCGTGGCGATGGATGGATTGACCGGAGCGGAGAAATTGAGAACCACAGAATCAGCAGGCGCATGCGTCAGCTGTGCCGTGAAGTGAACGGCAACGTCACCAATCAGGAGCCGGCGGCCGGTTTCGTGCAGGTCAACGGGCTGTCGCAGAAGAGGGGACAAGAGCGGCACGATGCTGGCGAGCGGAACCACGCCACGTCCGTCCTGCAAATAGAACGGAGATGAAAGTTCCAGCCGCCTGTTTGCCACCTTCACCCCGCTGCTGCCGTCCTGAAACTCCACTTCCGCGCCATTGAAGCGCACCTTCCACTTACGCCCCTCCTGGCGCACGCTTAAGTCCCCCAGTGGATCGAGAAGGTCAAGGATGCCGATGTAATCCAGTCCCGCATGTTGCTGCAGGGGGACGGAAAAGCTGCCCCGGGGGGCATACACGGAAAGGCGTTCCTGGGCCGCGGCTGGCTGTGCCTGCGGCGCCGGCGAACATAGCAATAGCAGCAGCAAAGCCAGAGCCGGCCCCAAGCCTTTTGCCAGAGCCGGCCATGGTCGCTCCCCGCCACGGCGGCCATCAGTCCAGCGCATAAACCGTGAGTCCGCTCAAGAGCTTGGGATAAAAGTCGGTGGATTTTTGTGGCATCACTTCGCCTCCCAGGGCAATCGCGAGCATCTGGTCAACGGGAACGGGGTTAAGCAGGAAAGCAACGTTGGCCCCGTCGCCCCTCACGCGCTGCACTGCTTCCCGGGCATCGCGCAGATACTCGAGGTTGCGCTGCTCGCGAATGGCCTCTTCGCTGATGTTGAGCACGCTCTGCAGCACCACTTTGTGCAGCCGGACCACATCCAGTTCGGCCTGCCGCGGCGACACTGTTTCCAGAGCGGAGTGCGTGGTTCCGGGGTTGGCAAGTAACAGGAAAGCCTGCCGCGCCGTCACCGCCAGCATGGCCGTTTCTCCCGGTGAGGTGCGGGGAAGCAGGGCGAGTGGTTTGGAGGCATCGAACTCGCGGCTCACGTCGCGCACGCCATAAAAATAGCGGGCTGCCGCCACCATGGGACCGGGCTCAAAGTCGGGGAGCCCAAATACCAGGCGGTGAGTGGGCAGAATCAGCACGCCTGGCGAGTGTGCGTTCACCAGGGTCATCATGACCCGTTCATAGGGGGCGTCCGGATCCGGTCTGGCGGCAGCCGCGCGGCGCTCGTTGCGGTAGGTAAGAGCTGTTTCGTAGCGGTGGTGGCCGTCGGCAATGATCAACTTCTGCCCTGCCATGGCGTGCCTCACCCGCTCGATGACTGCCGGATCGGAAACCAGCCACAATTTGTGCTTCACGCCGTACTCATCGGAGACGGAGATTTCCGCCTCACGCTCAGGAAAGAGCGTAACTTCCAGCCCTCCAGACGGGTCGTTATAGAGCATGAAGATCTGCCCAAAGTGAGCGCGAGAGGCGCGCAGCAATTCCAGTCGGTCGGCCTTGGGTTTGGAAAGCGTCTGTTCATGGCGAAAAACCACGCCGGCTGAATAATCCTCAATCTGGCCCAGGGCGATGAAGCCACGGCGTTGGTAGCGGCGGGCGGCAGCCGTTTCTCCGGGAGCGGTGAACTCCTGGGCATAGGCATAAAGCGCGGGCTGCGGATCCTGGCGCAGAATGCCCTGGCGGCGCCATTCGGCAAAATCGCGCGCTGCTCGGGTGTAAACATTGTTGCCTTCGCCGTCGGCGGCATCACGCTTCCCCAGGATGATCCGCACCAGGTTGTAGGGGCTGGCGTCGTAGTAGCGGGACTGCAGGGTGGGCGTGATTTTGTCGTAGGGCTGGGTTACAACCTGTGACAGGTCCACACGCGCCGGGTCGTAGCGGAAGGCCCGAAAAGGGAAGATCTTTGCCATGAGAGTTTTGTAGTGTATGGAATTGTAGCAAGACAAAAAGAAGGCAGAACTTTCCCATAATTTCCTCATCCCAGGGACAGGGGTTGGCTATCATCGAACGGGAGCTGAGCTGTGGTACTATCGCCTCAAAAGGGATCCATATGGCCCGCAATACCAGCAGCGGGCAAGGATGGTCGGGCGTCCTGGGTCAAGCTGTGAACCAACCTGTCGTAGACCGTTATGCTTCCTCCGCGAAGGAGAAATCGCGCCTGCTGATGGCTGTAGCGGGCGTCTTCCTTCTTCTGTTGTCTGCCGCGCCCAGGCTCCATGCTCAGGCAGGGACCGAGGACGACGTACACATCACCCCCCGGACCAAGCCCGAGGCGCCTAAAAAGGCGGTAATTGATCCCAACCTCGATACCCACACTCGCCCGTTTCGGGCCCGTGTGGATCTGGTGCTGGTTCCGGTGACCATCACCGACCCCATGAACCGCCTGGTCACCGGCTTGGAAAAGGACAACTTCGAAGTCTTTGAAAACAAAGAACGGCAGACAATCCGCCATTTTTCCAGCGAGGATGCCCCGATCTCCCTGGGAGTGATTTTTGACGTCAGTGGGAGCATGAGCAACAAGATTGACCGCTCCAAGGAGGCGGTGGTCGAGTTCTTCAAAACCGCTAACCCTCAGGACGAATTTTTTGTGGTGACCTTCTCCGATGAGCCGGAACTGCTTTCGGATTTCACCAGTTCCGTGGAAGACATCCAGGGCCGGCTGGTAACGGCCTCGCCCAAAGGCCGCACTGCCTTGCTCGACGCCATTTATCTGGCGATCGCTAAGATGCGCAATGCCCGGTATGACCGCAAGGCACTACTGATCATCTCCGACGGGGGCGATAACCACAGCCGCTACACAGAAGGCGAGATCAATTCCCTCATAAAAGAGGCAGACGTACAGATCTATGCCATCGGGTTGTTCGACCAGACTCCACGCACCCAGGAAGAGCGCCTGGGCCCGTCGCTGCTGGCGGAGGTCACCGATGTGACTGGTGGACGGACCTTTACGATTGATAATCCCAATGAACTGCCGGATATAGCCACCAAAATCGGCATTGAGCTGCGCAACCAATATGTCATCGGCTACCGTCCAACCAAACCAGTGCACGATGGCAAATGGCATAAAATAAAAGTCAGGCTAAATCCGCCTAAAGGATTGCCACCCCTGCACATCTATGCCAAGACGGGATACTATGCGCCGCCGGAGTAGCTACCTGGTTCTGCCGCTTCTGGTGCTCTCCCTGAGCTTGTGGGCTTGGGGGCAAGCAGCTCCGAACACGGCACCGCCTCCCAGTTCCACTCCCCCCGCGCAGGCCCAGCCACAAACCCAGCAGGGTGGGGCGTCTGCCGGCCAGAAGGGCCAGCAATCCGGCCAGTCGCCGGAGGGTGAGAACAATGGTGTGTACGTCTTCCGGGCGCGAGTGGAAGAGGTCGTTCTCCACGCCACCGTCTATGACGACCACGACCACATGGTGACCAACCTGGATAAGAGCGCATTCCAGGTGTTCGAGGACGGGGTACTGCAGACCATTACCTCGTTTCGCCGCGAAGATATTCCCGTGGCGGTGGGCATCGTAATTGACAATTCCGGGTCCATGCGGGACAAGCGTCCTGCGGTGAACCAGGCGGCGCTGAACTTTGTGCACTCCAGCAATCCTCAGGACGAAGTCTTCATCGTCAACTTCAACGACGAGTATTACCTCGACCAGGATTTCACTGCCAGCATTCCGCAGCTGAAGGATGCTCTGGAGAAAATCGAGGCGCGGGGAGGGACCGCGTTGTACGACGCTATTGTGGCCTCCGCCGACCACCTGAAGAAGAACGCCCGGCTGGAGAAAAAGGTTTTACTAGTGGTCACGGACGGTGAAGACAATGCCAGCCGAGAGTCGCTGGAGCAGGCCGTGCGCCGGTTGCAGGCAGAGAATGGGCCTACGGTTTACACCATCGGTCTGCTGGGCGGGGAGAGGCAACGGCGGGCTCGCCGCGCCCTGGCCACGGTGGCGGAGGATACCGGCGGGGTTTCCTTTTTCCCCAAGGACCTGAGCGAGGTGGACCGCATCACCCAGGAAGTGGCGCACGATATTCGCAACCAGTACACCATCGGCTACCGTCCGAGCCGGCCGCAGAGCCAGGGCGGCTACCGCTCCATCAAGGTCCTCGCGCACGCCCACGGCTACAAGAAACTGCAGGTGCGCACGCGCACCGGCTACTACGCGGGCAGCGAGCGGGCGTCCGCGCAATAACCACTTTTACTCGCGACGAATACCCAGCGGCGGAGTTAACCCGGTCTCTTTCCTTCGCATTCCTCGTTTCTGCTAAATGATCTAAGATGCTGGTAATTTCCTGCGACAAAAAGAGTGGACGTGCGAACATCGCCGGCCAAGAGCACCCTCGAACCTCAGTTGGCGAGTTCGGCTGAAGTTTCTGCTCCCTCCTCCTTCCGCTCCTACCAGCTTTTAGTCGCTATAACTGCCCTTGCAGTCCTGCTGCGCTCGCTGTTCCTGAGTTCCAAAAGCTTCTGGATGGATGAGGGCTTCAGCGCTTTCATGGCACAGACGGATTTCACCACTTTCATGAACTACGTCCGGCATGGCGAAATAAACATGGTCGCCTACTACGGACTTCTGCGCCTGTGGACGCATTTCGGCAGGGGAGAGGCCTTTATCCGCTCCTTGTCAGTCCTGGCCTCGGCTGCGACCATTCCTCTGGTTTACCTGATTGGCAAGCGGTTGTGCGGGGTGCGGGTGGGCATTGTTGCTGCCCTATTGCTGGCTGTTCACCCCGGCCATGTTGAATATGCGCAGGAAGCGCGTTCTTACGCTCTTGGCGTATTTCTTTTGTGCCTGTTTACATATTTTCTGCTGCGTTGCCTCTATACGGGGTCAGTTCTGGCTTACCTCGGGTACGCCGGCGCGCTGGTGCTGGCGGTATACACTTTCCTCTTGACCGGCCTGGTTGCTCTTTCCCAATGGCCGGTGGTGCTGCGCAGGTTCAAGTCCGCGCACAGGCTGGGCAGCTTGGCCATAACCCTAGCATGTAGCGGGCTTTTCCTGCTGCCGGTGGCGTTCGTTGTCTGGAGCAAGGGCCCTGGTGTCGCAGACTGGATTCGCCTAGTATCGTGGCACACACTGGGTCGTAGTTGGCGGCTCTT
>DASYWT010000338.1:0-45488 GCA_035935775.1 Terriglobales bacterium | reverse complement strand
AGCTGAGCCGCAGGTTGCGCATGGCCGCCCAGGTAGCGGGCGCCATCGGACTAACGGTTGCCGCACCCGCGGCTTACTGCGTCGTGACCGGGCGCTTTGATTCCACAGCGGCTGCAATCTGGCTGGCCAACTGGGTGTTTGCCGGCGATCAGATTCATTTCGTGCAGTTGCGCATTCATGCCGCCCGGGCTCAAGGGGCACCAGAAAAGTTGCGGCGTGGCCGCGCCTTCTTTGCTGGGCAAATCGGCCTCGCTGCCGTGCTAATCATCGCCGTGAAGGTCGGACTCCTGCCCTGGCTCGCTTTGCTGGCGTTCGCGCCGATCCTGTTCCGGGGAATCAACTGGTTCCTCCGCGATTCCCAGTCGCTGGTTGTCCGCCGCCTGGGGTGGAGCGAACTGGCGCAGGCGATCGTTTTCGGGGCACTGCTGGTGATGGCATTCCGGTTCTAAACCAGAATCAACATTCGGGAGGCGGCTCAAGAGGCGTTGCAAGCAGCGTCTCTTCCGGATTACTGAACGAATTCCACACTGGCCTGGCATTGCTTACGTGAATGCGTAGAATAGCGGCATGCCCGAACCCCGCCGTGTTGACCACGCCCAAACCCTGCAGAAAGTGCCCATCTTCTCCGGTCTGGAAGAGCACGAACTCCAGTTCCTTGCTCAGCGCGCCGTACCGCGTCACTACTCCACGGGCGAAATCATTTTCAACGAAGGCGACCCCTGCAGTGGGCTGTACGTGGTTGAGACGGGCAACGTGCGCATCTTTAAGAGCTCGGCGAGCGGCCGCGAACAGGTGCTGGCCATTGAAGGCGCGGGTAGTTCGATTGCCGAGTTGCCGGTGTTTGACGGCGGTAACTATCCCGCTTCCACCTCCGCGGTCAGCGACAGCACCCTGCTGTTCGTCAGCAAGAACGACTTCCAGGCGCTCTGCCTGGAGCATCCGCGGGTGGCGCTGAAGGTGCTCCGTGTGGTGGGGGCGCGGTTGCGGCGCCTGGTGGGGATCATCGAAGAACTGTCGTTCACCACGGTTCATCAGCGGCTGAGCGCGTTTCTTTGCCGGCTGGCGGCTGCGGGCAAGCACATGCCCGGAGGAGTCGAGATCACCCTTCCCGCCAGCAACCAGGAACTGGCGGCGCAGATCGGCACCGTGCGCGAGCTGGTTTCCCGCAACCTGAGCCGCCTGCAGGCGCAAGGCCTGATCCAGATGGACGGCCGGCAGGTGGTCATTCCGAATCTGCAAAAGCTGCAGGCGGAGGCGGAAAGCGCGGAGTGAGCTGGTAGCAGTGAGGGCGAGACGCCCTCACGACAGCCGGCAAGATGCCGGCGCTACAAGAGCCAGTTGGGGCGTCCTCGCCACAATAATCATTCCTTCGTGGCCTTCGTGCCCTCTGGGGTGAAATCCGGGTTTACGCGAAGAGGAATTCTTTGGTGCGCAGGTCGCGGATGGTGTCGCGCAGCTTGGCCGCCTTCTCGAATTCGAAGCGCTTGGCGGCTTCCCGCATGTCATTCTCCAGCTTGGCGATGTAAGCGTCCAGTTCTTCCTGCGACTTGAACTCGGGCATGCCTTCGGCTTCCTGCACCATATCGTCGCCATAATCGGCTTCCACGATGCGCGCCAGCGACATCTCTAGGGGGCGCACGATGGACTCCGGCGTGATGTTGTGTTCCTCATTGTAGGCCTGCTGGATGGCGCGGCGGCGCTCGGTTTCATCCATGGCGCGCCGCATGGAGTCGGTCATGGCGTCGGCGTAGAGAAGGGCGCGGCCGTTCAGGTTGCGGGCGCAGCGCCCGATGGTCTGAATGAGCGAACCGCTGGAGCGCAGGAAGCCCTCCTTGTCGGCGTCGAGTACGGCCACCAGCGAGACTTCGGGCAGGTCCAGGCCTTCGCGCAACAGGTTGATGCCGATAAGGACATCGAACTCGCCCTTGCGCAAGTCGCGCAGAATCTTCACCCGCTCCAGCGTTTCGATTTCGGAATGCAGATACCGGCAGCGCACGCCCACCTCGCTGTAATACTCGGCCAGGTCTTCGGCCATGCGCTTGGTCAGCGTGGTCACAAGCACGCGTTCGCCACGCTCCACCCGCTGCCGGATTTCGTGCAACAGGTCGTCAATCTGGCCCTTGACGGGGCGCACTTCCACCTGGGGATCCACCAGGCCGGTGGGACGAATGATCTGCTCGACCACCACTCCGGCGGACTTGGTCAGCTCGTACGGCCCGGGTGTGGCCGACACATAAATAATCTGGTTGATCCGGTGCTCGAACTCGTCGAAAGTGAGCGGGCGGTTGTCGAGGGCCGAAGGCAGGCGAAAGCCGTATTCCACCAGCGTTTCCTTTCTCGAACGGTCGCCATGATACATGCCGTGCAACTGGGGTACGGTCTGGTGAGACTCATCAATGAACAGCAAGTAGTCCCGGGGCACGTAGTCAAGCAGCGTGGGTGGCGGCTCGCCGGGCAAGCGGCCAGTGAAATGGCGAGAGTAGTTTTCAATGCCGTGGCAGTAGCCCACCGACTTGATCATCTCCAGATCGAAGCGGGTGCGCTGGTGAACGCGCTGGGCCTCCACCATGCGGCCCTGCTTTTCCAGTTCCGCTTCCCACCACGCCAGTTCCTGCAGAATGGAGTCAACGGCGCGGCTCCTGGTCTCCGGCTTCATCACGTAGTGCGTCTTGGGGTAAATGGGCAGGCGCACGTACTTCTGCTTGACAGTGCCGAAGAGCGGATCAATCTGGGAAAGGGATTCGACCTCGTCGCCCCAGAGCTCGATCCGGTACGCCATATCGTCATAAGTGGGAAATATCTCGATTACGTCCCCCCGCACGCGAAAGGTGCCGCGGCGGAACTCGCCGTCAGTACGCTCGTAGAGGATCTCTACCAGCTTGCGAGTGATGTCCTCGCGCTTGACCTTCTGGCCCTTCTCCAGAAACAGCAACATGCCGTAGTAGGCCTCGGGCGAGCCCAGGCCGTAGATGCAGCTCACCGAGGCCACAATAAGGCAGTCGCGGCGCTCGAACAGCGATTTGGTGGCCGACAGCCGGAGCTTATCGAGCTCGTCGTTGATAGTCGCTTCTTTCTCGATGTAGAGGTCGGCGGCGGGAACGTACGCCTCGGGCTGGTAATAGTCGTAGTACGAGACGAAATATTCGACCGCGTTGTGCGGGAAGAAGCTCTTGAATTCGTGGTAGAGCTGCGCGGCCAGCGTCTTATTGTGGGCCAGGACCAGGGTGGGACGGTTGGTGGACTCGATGACCTTGGCCATGGTGTAGGTCTTGCCCGAGCCGGTGACGCCGAGCAGGACCTGATGCTGCTCGGCTTCCAGCACACCACGGGTAAGCTGCTCGATAGCCTTGCCCTGGTCGCCGGCAGGCTTGTAGTCGCTGATGAGTTTGAAGTTTATGAAAACCAACTGGCTAGCTAACTAGCTGACTAGCTCCTAGCTAACCCTTTCGCAGCGTGTGCCGTCTGTGTGGCAGCCGAATCTGCCGGCGACCGCACAGTAGACAATTTCGACGCGTACGTATCTCTTCATTATAACTGGAGCAGCCAAGCGGTGCGGTTTAGACGAATTGCGAGAGATTTCTGGCGGCGCCTGTAGTTAAACAAGCATTGCGGCGTCGCCAGATAGGCACACAGGCTGGCGAAAACGCCTTTCTCATGGAAACGTTGCGAACAGATCGCTCAAGTCGGTCTGGTGGCAGCGTCGTTCAGCAGTGGCGACACCCCAAAAATCTCCTCAAATGTTCGCAGCGTGGAGCCGTGAGTGTAGGGGATGAAGTTTTCGTAGCCGTTACCCTTGGCGAACGGGGAAAGAACAATCATGCCGATCGGCCCGTCGCCCGAACCCGCTTCATCCCAGGTGATGAACAGCGCTCCGCCGTTCCTGTACGCGGCGGAGTTGAGAATCACAGGGACGTTTTTCGACAGCCAGATGTCGCCCTGCTCGATGGCATTCTGCAGCGGCTTACACTTGTCATGCATGTCATCACAGAGGTTGGGAGTAATAAAGTTGTACTGGGCTACGGTGCCGCTGGCTAAATCGCTGGCTAATTCCGTGAAGGGTCGCACGTGGCTTATGCAGTAGGCGAAGTTTGGGTCCTGATTCCCCGTCACGTCGTCGAAGTACACAAATGGATCGTGCTTGACGGCGTATTTCATCGTGTCGGTAAGAGGGCAAACGGATCCGCTGATGTCCTCTTCGTAGGCTTTCCATGAAATTTTGCCGTCATTCAGCAGAGTCACCAGATGTTGCGTTGTACTCTGGCTGTTTACGCTGGGAGGGTTGTCGTCCAGGATGCTGAAGTTCGTGCCCGCTTCCAGCCACAGGTAATTCGGCAGGCTGGGATGTATGCCCGGGGGATTGAAGTACTGTTCCGCATGCGAGGCCATGGGCAGAAGTATGTTGTTGATATAAGGCGCAGAGCGGCTGCCCTTGATAGACGAACCTCCCTTTCCGCCGGTCCAGTTGTGGTTCTCCATCAGAATGATGAAGACTGTCTGGATGTTGTGTTTTCCCTGCGCGGTAGCCTGTGTCACGCTGCCCAACTACCCAATCACAACGAAGCTTATGGTGAGATTTCGCATTTTTCTTAACCTCCGGGTCTGGAGATGTTGAAAGATGGGTGGCAATACAGTTGCTAATGTGGACGAGAGTGGGCGGATCCCAGCGAAAGTGACGACGCCACCTTAGCACATTTACGAGGACGAATGCCTCCGCTGTGCGGCAATGCCTGCCGTACACCACGCCATGCAAGCAAGCTGGCCACTGACCGCCTGCGAACGCCTACCGAATCACCACACCGGCGTATCCCACCACGGCGCTGCGGTCGCCGGAGACGTCGGCGGATGTGGCGTATTTGATCACCTCGGCGGAGGTGGCTCCCAGAAGGCGAGCGGCAGTTAAGGTCGCTACCGTGGGACCGAAGCCGCACATGGAAATGGATTCTTCCATCACCACGTCATAGAGTCCGCGCGCGTCGAGCGCCAGAATCTTATCAATAGCCTTGCGGTCCTTCACGCGCGTCACATCATCGGGTTCGTAGTGATTCATATCGCTGGAGGAAATCAGCATTACCTTGTCATTCGCCTCCCGCAGCACCACTGCCAGGGCCTGGCCCAGCGTCTGCAGCGGCTCATATCTGGCCGTCCCCACCGCGATGGGCACGAAAGAGAATTGCCCCAGCGCAGCCTGCAGGAAGGGGAGTTGCACTTCGATGGCATGCTCGCCGCGGTGGGCCAATTCGTCTTCCTCCAGGCCTGAGCAGGCAAGGCGCAGCGCCTGGCCGAGTTCAGGATCAATCTGGGCCTGGCCGAGCGGCGTTTGCCACGCGCCTTCCGTCATAATCGAAAGCGGCTTGCCGTGCCCGGTGTGATTGGGGCAGAGGATGACGAAACGCCGGGGCAGTTGCAGGCGTGCGTAAACCGCGCCCGCAACATGTCCGGAATACATGTAGCCGGCGTGAGGGACAACGCATGCCAGGGCCGAAACTTTTTCGCCCTCGTGTGCGGTGTATTGCCTCACTTCCTGGCTGAGCGCTTCGGGAGAACGCGGGTAGAAATGGCCGGCCACAGCCGGTTCACGCACGGCGGTAATCATGCTGCTGCCTCTCAATCTGCAGCGGCCGCCGTCAAGCCGCGGAACAGGGCGGCCATTTTTTCCAGGGAGACTGCCTCCGCCCGCACGCCGGGCTGCAGGCCGGTCTTCTTCAGAGTGGCGGCCAGCAGGCGCGAGTCGAAGCGCGATTTGAGGTTGTTGGCCAGCGTCTTGCGCTTCTGACCGAAGCAGAGCTTCAGGAAATCAATGAACTCCGGCTCCGGCACCCGCAACCTCTCCATCTGAGGAGCTATGGTAAGCCTAAGCACGGCGGAATGCACCTTTGGGGGCGGGTTGAAGGCGCCGGGCGGCACAGAAAACAGCTTTTCGACCTTAGCGTAGAGCTGCACCGTGGCGGAAAGCAGGCCATAGTTGCTGCCGGACCTGGCAGCTATGCGGTCTGCTACTTCCTGCTGCACCATGATGACAATGGTTTCGAAGTAAGGATGGTATTGGAACAGGTGAAGGAGGATGTCGGAGGTGATGAAGTAGGGCAGATTGCCGACCAGGCGCGCTTTTTCCGGCACGTGAACGATGCCAGGATGGTTCATGCCGGGACGCGGTCCGAGCACGGTGCTGAAGTCAATCGAGAGGATGTCGCCCTCGATGATCTCAACGTTTCCCAAACGGCCAAAGAGCATTCGCAACTGCGCCGCCAGCACGCGGTCGAGTTCGATGGCGATAAGGCGGTGCGCGCGCGCGGCCAGGGTATTGGTCAAAGCCCCGCGTCCGGGGCCGATTTCGACCACGCTCTTTTCGGAGATATCGCCCAGCGCGTCCACAATCCGCTCCGCGAAGTGGCGGTCGGCCAGGAAGTGCTGGCCCAGCTTGGGGCGCTTGCGATGAGCGCGGAACTCTCCGCTCACTCGCGCCTGCAACCGTGCGCGGCCCGGTTTCCACAGGTTCACAGTGTTCTCCACGTTGACCCTCTTTCCTTTCGCCATTTAGACTCGAATTTCACCCAGGGGCGCTGACACAAACCGTCGTTCCCCCACCCAGGAAGCGAAGCACTGATGGTTTGCGCAGCGCGCCGTATTTTTCGGAGGTTCCAATCCCATGCACGTCGTGTTTGCCGCATCCGAGTGTGTGCCATTTTCCAAAACTGGCGGCTTGGCCGATGTAGTCGGCGCCCTGCCGCCCGCCCTGGCCGCTCTGGGACACCGGGTGACGGTTTACCTGCCACTCTACCGCCAAACCAAGCTGGCGGAAGCCAAGCCCGTGCTGCGCAGCGTTACCGTCCCCTTCGACGACCAGTACCGTTTCTGCTCGGTGCTGGACGGCGGCGTGCACTCCGGAGTGCAATTCTATTTCATTGACTATCCGCCTTTCTTCGACCGCGAGGCCTTGTACGGGACTTCGGTAGGCGACTACCGCGACAATGCCGAGCGCTTCGCCTTGTACAGCCGCGCGGTGCTCGAATCCTGCAAGATTCTGGGCGTGCCGGATGTGCTTCACTGCCACGATTGGCAATCGGCCCTGGTGCCGGTGCTGTTGCGCTCGGTCTACGCCGAAGACCCGGCGTTCCGCGACGTGGGTTGTGTCTTTACTATTCACAACATGGGATACCAGGGGTTGTTCCCGCCGGAAATCCTGCCCTTGCTGATGCTGCCCTGGGACCTGTTCACCATCACCCGCATGGAATTTTACGGTAACGTCAATTTTTTGAAGGGGGCGCTGGTATTTTCCGACTTCGTGACCACGGTGAGCCGCAAATACAGCCAGGAAATTCAGACGGCGGAATACGGCTTTGGCCTGGAAGGGGTGCTGCACGGGCGCGCCGCCACCGTAACCGGCATTCTGAACGGCGTGGACTACAAGGAGTGGAGCCCAGAGACGGATAAGTTCACCCCTGCCCACTACTCGCCGGAAGACCTGAGTGGCAAGGCCGCGTGCAAGCAGGATCTGCTCGCGCAGTTTGGCATCACCGACGGGAATGTCCGCCTGCCGGTGATTGGCATTGTTTCGCGTTTTGCGGCGCAGAAGGGGTTTGACCTTATCTCCCAGGTAATGGACCGGTTGGCGCGGGAAGACATGATTGTCGTGGCGCTGGGCGCCGGCGACAAGGAATACCAGGACATGTTCCTCCGCTTGCACAAACAGTATCCGCAGAAGATCGCCGTGAAAGTGGCCTATGACAATGCCCTGGCCCACAAGATCGAAGCCGGCAGCGACATGTTCCTCATGCCCTCGCGTTACGAGCCGTGCGGTCTGAACCAGATTTACAGCCTGAAATATGGAACCGTGCCCGTGGTACGTGCCACCGGCGGGCTGGACGACACCATCGAGAACTGGGAACCGCGCACCGGAAGAGGAACAGGATTCAAGTTCAGTGAATACACCGGCGAGGCGCTGCTGGACACGGTCAAGCTGGCGTTGAAAGCTTATCAGGATCACGACGCGTGGCAGCGGCTGATGCGGAACGGGATGAGTAAAGATTTTTCTTGGAACGCTTCAGCTCGGGAATATGTGCGGGTTTACGAACGGGCGCGGCAATTGCGCACCATCAACGCCGCCTAGCTTTTGGCGGCGAGACGCCTTCTGCGGGTCATTTCGTAGTAGCTAGTCCAGCGGGTGTGGCCGGTGTGGCATAGGGTGATTGGGCAACATTTGCCAGGGCGCCGCTGGAATTGACGCTCAATTCCGAGAGATTACCTGAGAGTCCATTTCCAACAAAAACAAAGTCGCCGGTGACGTCCGGTGTGACAAAAACGGGACCACGCTCCACGGAAAAAGGCGATCCCGCAATCGGTGACGGAACCCCGCTTGAACTGAGCGCAAATGCGGAAATCGAATTCGAGCCGTGATTGGCCACGTAGATAAATTCACCGGAGGGGGCTGCCGCGATGGAAATGGGGCTTGCCTTCGTGGCAAACGGGGAGCCGGGAATGACCGCGAGGCTTCCGTTGGAGTTGATGGCGAAGGCGGACATGTTGTTGGTCAGCAGGTTGGTGACGTAGAGAAAGTGGCCGGAGGCGTCGAGGGCCAGGGAAGTGGGATTGCTGCCAACGTTGAAAGGAGACCCCGTAACCGCGGTCAAGCCACCGGTGGTTCCGTCAATGGCGAAGGCGAACACGACATTTGAGGTCGAATCAGCCACGTAAAGCACGTTTGCCGGGGAGATAGCGAGGGCAGACGGGGATACGCCGCAGGAAAACGGCGAGCCGGACATCTGGGCCAAGCCTCCGGTTTTGGTGTTGATGGAGAAGAAGGAAATCGTGCCTGAGCCCGAATTGCTGACAAAAAGTTCATTTCCGTCTGGGCGGATTGCCAGTGACGTGGGATTGGTGCCGGAAAGGGTGCGCGGCTGAACTTCCAGCAGCGTATGGGCGGCGGCATTGATGGTGAACAGTGAGATGTCGCCTTCCCCGTTATTGGCCACGTAAAGGAATTTGCCTGAGGGGTGCACGACAATTGCCGTGGGAAAAACACCCGCCGGGTACGGGGATCCGGCCAGGGGTGCTAAAGCGCCCGAACTGTCGTTTACCTGGTAAGCCGCCACCTGATTGCTGCTGAGGGTAACGTAAGCGAAGTGGCTGGGCGAGGTGCTGCACGCGCTCAGGCAGGCCACCCCCGCCAGAAGCAAAGCTGTAATCCAGGAATGATTGCGTGACATTTGTATCCTCTTTTGCAAACGGGTTGGCGGCCCGGCTTCTAGGCCGTCGCGACCCATCATTTCTTGCCTAGCCGCCACACCAGGCCGGTCGAAACCCTGACATTCTTCTGGTACACGCCGAAAGTGCGCACTTTCAAATAATCGGCTTGAAATGCCCGCACGACCAGGTGCGAGCGCAGCCCGATATCAAGACCGGCGCCGCCGCCGTATTCCAAGGCGGTGGCGGTTTCTCCGGAAACGCTGTTGCGGGCCGCTCCCACCAGCCCGCGGATAAAAATATTATTCCCGTGCCTGCGGTAGGCCAGTTCTGGACCGCCGAGAAAACTGTAGGTGTTGAAGGCAAACCCGTAGTTCTTTCCATAGTTACCGCTGAAGTCGGCCACGCCGCCCAGCCAGCGTTTGAAATACACCGTGCCGGTGGCCGCCCAGCCGTTGAGATTCGACGTGTGGGGCAGGCCCAGAGAGGCGCTGTCGAAGCGCAGGTAGGAGTAGCCCGCGAAGAGATCCGCTTTGGACTGTTGCGCCGCTGCCGGTACGGCGATCAGCAAGGCAAGCATGGCATACACGACGAGGCGATAACGCATTCATCCCCCTGCAGATTTCATCTTTAAGTGTAATGGCAACCGGCAGCGGCGTCTGCGGCCCGGTACAAATTGACTACAAACCCAGGATTGGACAACGGGTTGCAGAAAAATTATGTAAACCTTTCCTCTATGTAAATATGGAACTTCACATATCGCGTGCCCGCACGTGGAAGGCGCAAACAATCCCCAGGTCTTCTTTGCTTCAGCCAAAGCGGATACGCTGGGATGTCATGTGCCGTATCATGTTTCCCGGCGTTCGCATTGACCCAGTCTCTGCCTGGAGCATAAGATTTCGCTTCTCCCGGGAACCCAGCTAGCGGAACACGAACAGGAGTCAGCCCATGAAAAAACTTGCCCTTGGAGTTGTGTGCCTGCTCCTTTCTTCCCTGTGCATGGCCGCGGACGCGCCTCTGTTGCTGCGCAAGCCGGCCGTCAGCCGCACGCAAATTGCTTTCACTTATGCCGGCGATTTGTGGGTCGTGAGCCGTGATGGCGGCGACGCACACCGCCTGACCACGGGCGTGGGCATCGAAACCGATCCTGTGTTTTCCCCCGACGGTTCAATCATCGCCTTTACCGGTGAATACGACGGCAACCGCGATGTTTACGTGGTTCCAACAGAGGGCGGGGTGCCGCGCCGCCTTACCTATCACCCCGGCGCGGATAGAGTTCTGGGCTGGACGCCCGACGGCAAGAGCATTCTCTTCCGCTCGCCGCGCAACAGCTTTATTGGCTTTATTGACCGGCTATTCACCATGCCGCTGAGCGGTCACGGATTTCCCAGCGAACTGCCGCTGCCCAGCGGGGAAGAAGCCTCTTTTTCGCCCGATGGCAGCCAATTGGCCTACGTCCCCCATCCCCAATGGGAGCCCGGTTGGAAGCGCTATCGCGGCGGCCAGACCACGCCCATTTGGATTGTGAGCCTGGCCACTTCGCATGTTGAAGCTGCCATTCCGCGGGACAACTCCAACGATTCCAACCCCATGTGGGTGGGCGACACCATCTATTTTCTGTCCGACCGTAACGGTCCGGTCAGCCTGTTTGCTTACGACACCAAAACCCGTCAGGTCAGCGAGGCGGTAGCCAACCACGGCCTGGACTTCAAGTCGGCGTCGGCTGGCCCGGGCGCGATCGTGTACGAACAGTTCGGCTCGCTGCACCTCTATGACCTGAATGCCCACCGCACAAAGGATGTCAATGTGCGCGTGGCCGGCGACCTGCCGCATCTGCAGCCCCATTTCGTCAAGGTGGATCCCAAGGACGTTCGCAACATCGAGCTTTCGCCAACAGGAGTGCGCGCTGTCCTGGAAGCGCACGGTGACATTTTCACCGTCCCTTCGGACAAGGGCGACATCCGCGACCTGACCAACACCCCCGCCGTCGAAGAGCGCGATCCCGCCTGGGCGCCGGATGGAAAATGGATCGCTTATTTCTCCGACGCCTCCGGCGAATATGGCCTGGAGCTGCGCGATCAGAGCGGACTAGGCGCGGT
This sequence comes from Terriglobales bacterium, assembly GCA_035935775.1. Lineage (GTDB taxonomy): Bacteria > Acidobacteriota > Terriglobia > Terriglobales > Acidobacteriaceae > JAICWP01. The sequence goes on along the minus strand of DASYWT010000338.1, from coordinate 34,209 downwards.
CCGCAAAATCAACCTGGGGAATCCGCCGTCGTTTTTCTATGGACCAAAGTGGGCGCCCGACAGCAAAAAAATCGCATACACAGACAAGCGCCTGAACTTGTGGTTCCTGGATTTGAGCAAAGGCACGCCGGTCAAAGTGGACACAAACTTGTATGAAGCGCCGGAGCGCACGCTCGATCCGCAATGGGCGCCGGACAGCGAGTGGCTGACCTACACCAAGCTGCTGCCCAACCATCTGCACGCGGTGTTCGTATACTCGCTGGCCAGCGGAAAGTCGTTCCAGATTACGGATGGAATGAGCGATACCCGGCATCCCAGCTTTGATGCCAACGGCAAGTACCTCTACTTTCTGGCCAGCACCGACGTGGGCCTGAGCGCTGACTGGCTGGACATGTCGAGCCTCAACCGGCCGGTAACCAGCAGCGCTTATGTGGTGGTGCTGCGCAAGGATTTGCCCTCGCCGCTCGCGCCGGAGAGCGATGAGGAGAAGGTCACGGAGCAGTCGAAAAAAGATCAGGACAAGCCCCTGAGCGCGGCCAAGGAAAAAAAGAAAGCCAGCGCAGACCAGGAAGAGGCAAACAGCGAGGATCAGAATAAAGACAACGACAAGGATAGAGATAAGGCAAAAGAGCCGGTAGTCGTGCGCGTGGACATGGACAATATCGGCCAGCGCATTCTGGCCCTGCCTATTCCCGCGCGCAATTATGTGGACCTGGCTGCGGGTAAGACGGGGGAATTGTTCCTGCTCGAAGCCCCGCCAGTGCTTTCGCGGGAAGATTTTGAAAACCCCAGGATGGTGCTCCACAAGTTCGACCTGGAAAAGCGCAAGGCGGATAAGTTTGTGGACGGCATCGCCGAGTTTCGCCTGTCGCACGACGGCAAGAAAGTGCTGTTCCGCAAAGGCGAGCAATGGATTATTGCCTCCACCGCTGCGCCCCCTAAGCCCGAGGCCGGCGAGCCCAAGCCGGGAGAAGGCCCGCTCAAGATGCAGGACATGCAGGTCTATGTGGAGCCGCGCGCGGAGTGGGACCAAATGTACCGTGAGGTGTGGCGTATCGAGCGCGACTTTCTCTATGATCCGCACTACCACGGCCTGAACCTGCAGGCCGCCTCGGCCGCCTACGCGCCCTATCTCAAGAACATCGGCGATCGGGATGAACTCAACTATCTGTTCGAGGAAATGCTGAGCAACCTGAGCCTGGGCCACGTTTTCGTGCGCGGTGGAGACATGGATGAACCCAAGCCGCTGGCCAGGACGGGCCTGCTGGGCGCCGACTATGTGGTCGCCAGTGGCCGATATCGCTTTTCCAGGGTCTATAACGGCGAGAACTGGAATCCCGACCTGAAAGCGCCACTCACCCAACCCGGCGTGAACGTGAAAGCCGGTGAATACCTGCTGGCGGTGAACGGCCGCGAACTGCACGATAGCGACAACTTATTCAGCCTTTTCCAGGGCACGGCCGGCAAAACGACGGTGCTGAGGGTCGGTCCCAATCCCGATGACACGAGCGCGCGAGATGTCACCGTGGTGCCCATCGAGAGCGAATATAACCTCCGCCGCCGCGCCTGGATTGAAAACAACCGTCGCACCGTGGATCAGATGACGGGCGGGCGAGTGGCATATGTCTATCTGCCCAACACCGCCGAGGACGGCTACACCTACTTCAACCGCTACTACTTCTCGCAGATTGAGAAAGAAGCCGCTGTGATTGACGAGCGCTTCAACACCGGCGGCGACATTGCCGACTACATCGTTGACTATCTGCGGCGGCCCATTATGAGCCTGATGATGACCCGCGAAGGTCGCGACCAGTCCAGCCCACTGGGCTCAATTTATGGTCCCAAGGTGATGGTGATCAACGAAATGTCGGGTTCGGGCGGCGACGCCCTTCCCTGGTATTTCCGCAAGGCGGGCGTCGGTCCGCTGATCGGCAAACGTACCTGGGGCGGCCTGGTCGGCATTTACGATTACCCCGAACTGATGGACGGCGGCGGCGTGACGGCCCCGCGCATTGCCATTTATGGACTGCAGGGCCAGTGGGAAGTGGAGAACCACGGCATCCCGCCCGATTACGACGTGGAAATGGATCCCCAAGCCTGGCGGAACGGACATGACCCGCAACTGGAAAAGGCTGTCCAGGTGGTGCTGCAGCAACTCAAAGAACACCCGCTACAAAAGTACGCGCGGCCGGCGTACCCCAACTTTCACCAGAATTTTGGCGTGGAAACAGTGAATACCGGACACCCGGTGGGCAGCGGACAGTCCTCCCGCACGGTAAACCACTAGGACAGCGTGCGTAAGCCCATCTTTGAAAGGCGCGGCCGCGGCCGCGCCGAGCACGCCCTCTTTCTTTAGCTGTCATGCTGAGCGCAGCAGGCCGACTCGGCTTGGGAGTCGGCCTGCGCAGCCGAAGGACCTTGCGTTTGGGGTTGACCCTCCTGCTGACTCCTTCCCCTCGAATGTGCGTTTAAAGCAAGCGCAGCTTACGGTTCGCGAAAGCGAAGCAGATCTCCGGCTAAAAGCTGGGCCTTGGGATCGTCAACGGGAAGCGAACCTGTCCAGGGCCGCGCCCGGCGGTTGAGCAAGCGAGTGGTGGGCGGATGTGACAGCCATTGGTCGCCGGCCTGCTCACTCACCACCATACTGAAGGCGCAACTGTCGGCGTGCTCCGCCAGTTTCCATTCGAACAGCGACGCCTCCAGGGCCTCGCTAAGAGCCTCCGTGGGAAGAAGGCAGAGAATCCAGTCATGGCGAGGATGGCTGAGTTCGGCGCCGGTTGCGGGCAACAGCCGCGCGCCGTATTCGCGGGCGATAGCGGCGGTACCATCCTGCGACCCGTGGTCGAAAATCAGCAGTTCATCGCAAGGGCGCAAAGATTCCAGCGCCCGGCCAAGCCGTAGTTCATCATTGCATGTGTGAATGACTGCACTGAGCGGGGGCATCGGGGAAAGGCCATCCTAGCATTATGGATATGGGGTTGGGAGGTACTCTCGAGACTCTGCACCTCTCGAAGGAGGTCGGCAAGCCGCCGCTATGAGCTGGTGCTGGCCGAGAAGGCAAGGGGGCGGGACTGGGCGCGAGGCAGTTCGATAATCACCACCGCGCCGGGCTGGAGGTTCTCCGCGCGGATTTCGCCGCCGTGGTCCTTGATCAATCCGTAACAGATGCTCAAGCCCAGGCCTGGACCTTTGCCCACCGGCTTGGTGGTATAGAAAGGGTCGAAGGCCCGATTGAGGTCGCGGAATCCCGTCCCGGAATCAGAAAAAAGTATCACTACATGGCTCTTGCGGGCGAACATCTCAACTCCGATGCGCCGCTCAGCAGCGCCCGAGACAGCATCCATGGCGTTGCCCAGCAGGTTCACGAATACCTGCTTCATCTGATCTTCGTCACCCACAATCCGGGGCAGGGTGGGATCAATGCTGGTGCGCAATTCGATGCGCTCGCTGCGGAACTTGTATTCGAACAGGGCCAGAGCTTCGCGCATGACTGCCTGCAGGTCCAGGGGAGCCTGTTCCAGCGTCTTGTGGCGAGCAAAGCGCAACAGGTTATCAATAATGCGCTGCATGCGCCGGCTCTCGTGGCTGATTTTCTCCACCTTCTTGCGGGCGTTTTCCTGCGGCACTTCCTCGAGCAGGAGTTCGGAGAAACCGGAAATGGAGGTCAATGGATTATTTAATTCGTGGGCTACGCCGGACACCAGCTTGCCGATAGCCGCCAGTTTCTCGGAGCGGATGAGTTGCTGCTGCAGCGCCGCATTCTCGAAGGATACTGACAGGTCGGCTGCCAGCAGCTCGATTTTCGACATTTCCTCGGGCGCCACCCGGGTTACATCCCTGGGGTCGTCGAGGGAGATGCACCCCAGGCAGCGCCCGGTCGAAGCGCGGAGTGGAACAATAACTTCGTCACCATTCTCCCACACCGGATTGGGGGCAAACTGTTCGACGCTGCGCACCGGCTCGAACCTGGCCAATTCGCGATACTTGACCAGGACGGAACTTGGACCAATCGGCCGGCCCAGCGAGCAGGCCTCGGCAATGTCGTCAGTCGTCCATCGTTGCGCCTTTTCCCGCAGTTCTCGGCTTGCTTCTTGAGAGAGACCGCTTTCGCCGACGATTTCCAGCTTGCCTTCCTCGCTCTCCCAATTGATGGCAACCCGTCGAAAATTGCTGAACTGGGTAATCACGCGGGCGATCTCGGGGCATATCAGCTTGGGATCGGCGCCGGTAAGCAAGCGCGAGGTGATCTGCGAAAAACACTGCAACTGCTGGTTGGCCTGGTGTTCGCGCGCATTCACCGCCAGCAGGGACAACGACTTGTCCTCCAGCAGCGTCAGAATCATGCCGAATGCCACAAAAAATTTGGGTACATTCCAGAGTTCAGGGTTGATGGCAACATGGGGCAGAAAGTGATCGGTGAGGGCGCCCACCGGAAACACTGCTCCCCAGAACAAAAACCCCAGGGCGGTAGTTGTCACGCCAGGGGAGCGGCGCTGATAAATGCGGTAGAAATTCATGCCGGCAAACATAAAGCCCAGGGCAAGAACGGCGATGGTGCCGGTGTCATAGTTGCGGCGCCAGGCGTCATGAATCGCCCAGGAGCCGACGGTTAGCAGGACGACTGCCACGAACTGCCCAAAGCGGGGGAGCGGGCGGCGCACTCGGAGCAGAAATGCGGTGCCGCCAAAGAAAATGGCCGCCATGCTCGCGATGTACGGCCAGCGCAGGTCCAAGGGAATACCGGCCAGCGCCGAATGCAGCAGCACTGGCGGAACGATGAGCAGAAAAAAAGCGCCCAGGTAACGCCGATTCTCGAAAACCGCTTCCCAGGTGGAAGCCACGAACACGGCGCCTGCCAACTCTAGTCCCGCCAGGTCCACCGTGTTCCACAGTTGTCCGCGCCAGCCACTGGCCGATTCCAAGGCTTGGGCGATGAAGTGCATCAGAATCAGCGCCCAACCCACAATCCACAGCCGAACCGTGCGCGAGGGAGCGTGCTTGCGCAGTGATACAAAGATGCCCAGTAAGACGCAAAGCACCAGTATGGTCGGCAGTTTGTCCAGCAAGGAACTCATGTAGGTTGTTGCGAGGCCTGGCCAGTCGAATGTTAAGAGAGGAGACGAAACGCCGCCAGAGAACTTTAGTAACCAGTACGGAACCGGCGTCTCTCGGCCGGTGTTCTAAAGACAAAAAGGGGAGAGACAGCGGACTGTCACTCCCCTTCAAGGCTGAAACTAATTCAGGGTCTGTCGGCCAGCGTTCGGTCCAGAGCTGGTGGGGATAACCGAAAGCGGAGCCTGTAGCTGGAAGTTAAGTACGGTTTCCGAGGGCAGCACGATCTGCTGGCCCTTTGTGGCTCCGGAAACGCCGGTACCGGCGCCGGCGCCTACCGTGGCCCCAATGGCTGCACCCTTACCGCCACCGAGCAGGCCGCCGAGAATGGCCCCAACCGCAGCTCCACCACCGACCTTGGCGGCGGTCGCCTTGCCTCGCGAGCTACCCTTGCGCGCGTACTGGTTGGTCTGCAGGCTGTAAGAGCGCCCGTGGACAGCGAGCTGGGTCAGAGACATGACGATATCCGACTGCCCGGCAAAGCGGCCTGCGCTCTTCACCTCGTCCAGGCGACCGGTGACGTCAAACCCCGCCGGGACGACGACGTTGCCGTTTTCATCCGCCAGGGGAGAGTCAAGCGTGGCGCGGAAGCTCTGACCGGTCTGATTTTTCTCACTGTCAATGGGATCAACCAGGCGGATTGCGATGTTTGTGCCGGCCGGCACAACCACCGGCTTGGGCGGTGGCGGAGGCGGCGGAGGCGTAGGTTCCGCCGAAGTGGCTGAGGCCGGGGCTGAGTTCATGGCCGTCGTGTTGGAAGTGGAGGCTCCATTGTCCTCGACTGGAGCGCGACGCTCACGATGCCTTACAGCGCGGCGGCGCTCCGGAGCCGGGGCAGGCGCAGGCGCTTCCTGCTGAGCGGCCTGGTCAACCGCAGGCGCAGCAGCCTGGGCCGGCGCGGAGACTTCGAGATTATTGACTACGGTCTTTACACCATCTATCTGGGCAGCATCGGCGGCTGCGGTAGCGCGCTCGGCGTCGCTGTTGGCATAGCCGGAAAGGGTTACTATGCCGTTCGCGGACTGCACTGTAATCTGCCGGCTCTGCACATTGGGATCGGCGTAGATCTTGCTCTGCACGTTGCCGGCTACCTGGGCGTCATTGGGGGTGCGCGAGCAGCCCGTCGCCAGTCCCAAGGCCCCCGCCAGCAGCAATGCACACAGATATAGGGCTACCTTCGGCTTCATAAGAGTCACTCCTCATCTAAAACTAATGCGGATTTCTGCTAACAGTTTAGATGCAGAGTGCCTGCCTCTCCAATGACAAAAATTGAACCAAGGGCGTAGGACCAGTGGAAGTGTAAAGAGCTGCAGGCAAAAAACTTGTACAACTATCGCCCGGTAAAGACCGGACCCCTGCGCCAGTGAGTCTCACTCATAGCGAAGGGCTTCGAGGGGGTCAACCTTGGCGGCGCGGCGGGCGGGAAAGAATGCCGCCCCCACTCCCACCGCAAGCAGGACGAGAGCTACCAGGGCGAGCACTTCCGGGTCGCCGCTATGGACGCCGAAGAGCAAGCTCGAGATCAAACGCAGGCTCAGGAGAGAAATCAGCGCCCCGATTGCCAGTCCTGCAAGCACGGTCTTCAGGGCGGAACGCACTACCATCCACTGCACCTGGGCGAGTTGCGCGCCCAGCGCCATGCGCAGCCCAATTTCATGAGTGCGCTGGCTGACAGAAAAAGAAATCACGCCGTAAATCCCAACGGCCGCCAGCAAGAGGGCCAATCCGGAGAATAGTCCCAGCAGCAAGGTAGAAAAATGGCGGTCAGAAATTGACTCGCTCAGCTGTTCGTCCATGGTTGAAACCTGGACGACGGCAACACTGGGATCCACTTCCTGCAATTTCCGTTTCACGACGTTGCCTATGGCAAGGGGTGGAACAGCGATGCGGCACAACAGAGTAATCCAGGGGACAACCGCTTCCTTTCCATGGAAGCGGAAGGTTTGAGAGTAGGGCACATAGATCTGTTCGCGCGGGCTGAATTCCAGGCGGTCGTTCTTGATGGCCGCTGCCACCCCAACCACCAGGCGCGAACCGGGCGTCACTTCGGGAAAATTCACGTGCTGGCCAATCGCATTCTTGTGCGGCCAATACTTGCGGGCGAAGGTTTCATCCACGATGACCACCGCCAAAGAATCGTCGCGGTCGGATTCGCTGAAAGAGCGGCCCGCCAGCAGCGCCACCTTCAAGGTGGTGAAGTAATCAGGGCTGATGGGAGTGACGTAGGTCATGGGATAGCGTCCAGCGGGCGGTTTAGCTTCCCCTTCGGGCCAGAACCACATGGACCAGTCGTCGCCGTAAATGGGCAGGGCGCGGGTCATGGCTGCGGATTGCACCCCGGGGATAGCTGCCACCTGCTGAAGGGCATGCTGTTCAAAGCGCACTTTATCGTTATCCGTCTGATACTTACCGAGAGGGATGGAGACGCCCACGGTAAGCAGGTGGTGGGGATCGAAGCCGGGATCAACCCCACGCAAGCGGGCAAAGCTCTTGATGAGAAGCCCGGCGGCTACAAGCAACACCACCGAGAGCGCAACTTCAGCGAGCATCAGAGCGGAGCGTAACCGCACCCGTCCCGCTCCGGCAGTGTAGGTTCTGCCTTCGCGCAGATCGAGGCCGGCGGGCTGCCGGGCCGCACGTAACGCCGGCAAAAGGCCGAAACCTATTCCTGCTAAGAGGGTTATGCCAAATGTGAACCACAGAACTGAGTGGTCAATCATGGGCCCCGTACGGGGCAGGCGGTAGCCGCCAAGTCGCAAAATGAAGTCCGAGCTCCAGGAGGCCAGCACCAGCGCGGCTAGGCCACCCAGCAGGCTCAGCAGGACACTTTCGGTGAGCAATTGCCGCACGATGCGGCTCACCGGGGCTCCCAGTGCCGTGCGGATGGCGACCTCCCGCTGGCGCACCGTGGCTTGTGCCAGAAGCAGGTTGGCGACGTTTACGCAGGCTATCAATAGCACGAAGCCTACAGCGGCCAATAAAAGCAGCAGCGCCGGCCGGATATTCCCGACCAGTTGGTCGTAATAGGGCTCAACGCGCATGCTGATGAGCGCGTTGGACGCGGGATACTGACGCTGCAAGGGCTGGGCAATGGAATCCAATTCGGCTTTGGCTGCCGGCAGAGTTACACCGGGTTTGAGGCGTCCGATTCCGTAGATTGACCAGTGGTCGTCACGCACGCGCGGGTAAGGCCAAGCCCCCAACGGCAACCACACCTCGCCGCCACGGTGGAACCAGAAGTCGCGGGGCAGCACGCCGGTGACGGTGAAATCCTTGCCATCTACGGCGAGGGTACGGCCGAGCACATGGGAGTCTCCGCCCAGCCGGTCCTGCCAGAACGAATACGAGACCAGGGCCGTATGGCCCCCGCCCGCCTGATCATCAGCAGCGCTAAAGCCCTTACCAAGAGATGGTTGTACGCCAACGGCGGGAAGCAAGCCGTGGGTAATGTAGGTGACCTCCACCCGCTCAGACCCGGCAGGTTGACCATAGACGCTGTGGGTCGAGAAGTACCAGCCAACGTTTTGAAAAGAAACCGCTTGCCGCTCAACATCCTCAATGTCAGGAATGGAGAACCCCTCCTGAGCGGTTGCAGGCTGATATTCGCTGAGAAAAAGCAGTTGGTCGGGTTGGGGATAAGGCAGTGGGCGGAGCAAAACCGCGTTCACCAGGCTGAAGATGGCCGTGTTGGCGCCGATGCCCAGTGCCAACGTGATCACGGCTACCGCGGTGAATCCAGGGCTCTTCCATAACATCCGAATGCCATATCGAATATCGCTCAGCAGGGTATGCATCGGCTTTTTTCCCCGTCCTCGCATTGCACGAGTGCAGCCAGAGGACGGTTCGTAAGGCATTGAACCTAAAGAGCAAGATGCAGATTTGCTTGGCGAGAGCGGCGGCCACTGTCCGATGTTGGGAGCCAAGTGTTCGATAACGGACGTCAGCGGCTCTGCCTTAGCTAATTTGTCCGATGGTAAGCTCACTCCGTGGCTGATCTGACTGCATTTGTGCTGGCTGGCGGCAAGAGCTCCCGCATGGGGTCGGAGAAGGCCTTTCTGCGCCTGGGGGGCAGCACACTGCTTGAGCGCACTCTGGAACTGGCGCGTTCGGTGGCTGGGGATGTCCGAATCGTGGGCACACGGGAAAAATTCCACTCTCTCGCCCAGGTAGTTGAAGACACATACCCGGAGCGCGGCCCGCTGGGCGGAATCCACGCCGCACTCAGCATCACGCACAGCGAATTCAACCTGATTCTGGCAGTGGACTTACCGTTCCTGAAGAAAAGGTTTCTAGAGTATTTGGTTGCGGATGCGCGCGCCACGAATGCCACAGTAACGGTGCCGCGTGCGGCGGGAGGACTTCAGCCGCTGTGCGCGGTGTATCGGCGGGAATTCAGGGTGCTGGCGGAGGAGGCCTTAGCGGCTGGCCGAAACAAGATTGATACTCTCTTTGCCCGGAGTGCTGTTCGTATCATTGAGGAAGATGAACTAGCGCGTTTTGCCTTCTCGCCAGCGATGTTCGACAATTTGAATACCCAGGAAGAGTGGGAGCGGGCGCGCCAGCGCCTGCAACAGAAATGACGAGCTCTGTTCTCACCACCGCGCCTCCCGACGGCCAGGGTCTGGAGGCGGAGCCTTCTCGCCCTCGGGAGAGAGACCATGAGCGCAAGCCCTATATCGAGTTCAAACATGTATTCAAGGCGTTCGGCTCCAACCGCGTCCTGGACGACGTAAGTTTTGACGTATTGCCGGGGGAGACGGTCTGCATTCTGGGGCGCAGCGGGGTGGGGAAGTCAGTGTCTTTGCATCACATCATGGGATTTCTTAAACCGGATTCAGGCCGGGTAATCGTGGCTTTTGAGGACATCACCGACTATCCCGAAGAGGAGCTGGAGCGCATTCGCAAAAAGGTCACCATGGTGTTCCAGAATGGGGCGCTGTTTGATTCGTTGACCGTAGGCGAGAACGTGGCTTTCCCCCTGCGCGAACGCGGCGACCTGAACGAAGAACAGATTTACCAGATTGTGGATGGGCTGCTGGACATGGTGGGCGTGAAACCCATGCGCGATATCCTGCCCTCGGAGCTTTCTACCGGCATGAAGCGTTCGGTGGCCATCGCGCGGGCGCTGGCGGCGCAGCCAGAATGCGTGCTCTACGACGAGCCCACGACCATGGTGGACCCGCTGATGGCGCAGCTTCTCGGAGATCTGATCAAAAAGCTGAAATTTCAGCTCAAACTGACCAGCGTGGTTGTGACCCATGACATGCGCCTGGCCAAAAAGCTGGCGGACCGGGTGGTGTTCCTGCACGAGGCCCGGGTGATCTTCTTCGGAACGACGGCCGAAATGGTGCGTTCGCAGGAGCCGATCGTGAAAGAGTTTCTGGAATTGGATGAGCTGCGGCTGGAACCGCCGCCCGGCGGGGAAGCGGGCAGGGAGTTGGGAAGGCAGGAATAGGAGTAGTCAGGAGTCAGTAATCAGGGAGTCAGCGGGCAGCGAAATTCACAGCTTGTGGCTCCATGGTGGAGGATTCGCGGGCGAGGGCGCCCGCGCCACAACACCGGCCGGCAAGAAGGCGCCACAATTCAAAAACCTTCGGCCATCAGGCGCTCGACGGTCAATTCGGTGCTGGCTTCTTCCCCGCGCACCATTTTTTCCACGTACTTGGCCACCAGATCCACTTCCAGGTTGAGTGGATCGCCAGGACGGAGCGACTTCAGGTTGGTCATCTCTACAGTATGAGGAATGATGGCGATGGTCACCCGAGTTCCTTCCAGCTTGGCCACGGTAAGGCTGATGCCTTCTATGGAGAGCGAGCCTTTGTGGACCACGTAGCGCTCCAGTTCCGCGGGAATTTCCAGGCGCAACCAGAAGTCGTTGCCGCCAGGAATGGGATCGAGGCCCAGGAATTTGCCGGTACCATCCACGTGTCCCTGCACCAGGTGCCCGCCAAAGCGGCCGTCAGCACGCATGGGCAGTTCGAGGTTGACGAGAGCACCCTCGCGAATGCGGGAGAAGGAAGTGCGCGCCCAGGTTTCTGCCGCCAGGTCTGCGGCGAAGGAATCAGGATGAACTTCCACCGCGGTAAGGCACGTGCCGCTCACGGAGATGCTGTCGCCGATGTGCAGTTCGCGCGGCAGACGCGAGGCCGAAATAGTGAGCCGGTGCTTCCCCCCGTCTTCCTTGATTTTCTCCACCCGCCCGACTTCTTCTATCAGTCCAGTAAACATGCGTCCATTGTATGCGACAGATTGGGGAATCTGGGCTGTAGTGGGCATGGCGAAAAAGCGTGATCCTAAACGGCGGGCGGGACGCCCGCCTGACAGCCGGCGAGACGCCGGCGCTACGAAAAGGGAGGAACCACGCGCCCCTGGAGCTTTAGCGCCCGCCGGCGGCGCTGGAGGGCGGCGTTGCCCCGCGGTTGGAAAGCCGCTGCGACAGCCATTCCGGGTTGGTTCCCAGGCCGCTGAGGGCGGCTCCTCCCAGCGCCAACAAGCCGAAGATGACAAAGGCGAAGGCTCCCAGCAACGGAACAGCCTGCAGCACCCCCACCAGCACTGCGCCCGCGATTACCGCTCCCATCAGCCCGGCGGCAGGGGCCAAGCCGTGGCCAATCCAAGCGCTGACGCCGGCATATCCAACAATGGCAAGCGCCAGCAGGGCCAGAGACGATCCGACGAAGACAAGAGGAGCCAGGGGACCGGTCCAGTGAAACACCACCAGCAGAATCACGAATCCGACCAGCACTCCCAGGCCGGCCAGCAAGCCGAGGCCAGTGTGCCTGCGCAACGAGTCCACAATGATCTCAATGCGGCGCTCGCCCAGTATGGCCACGCACAGGACGCAGAGCACGACTCCCACCACCAGCATGAAGAGAAATGGCGCCAGCAACAGCAGCGCCAGGCCGCCTCCGTGGCCTATAAGAGCTGGATTTGATATCTCCCCATCAACCCTGGCGGTGGGATCGCGCTCCAGTTTTCCGCCCACGAGGGCCACATCACCGTGAATGACCGCGCCGGGTCCGAGCTGCAGGTTGCCGCCAACCACCGTGGTGTCACCCTGGACCGTACCATCAACCTGCACCCTTCCGCCCACGGCGACCAGGTCGCCGGTGACCTTTCCCGCGACCCGAATCGGGCAGCCGATACAGACCACGTCGCCGACGTTCTCGCTGGGGCCGACGTCAATGGATTTGCCAATGTGTACCCTGTCGTTGTCCTGATCCACAGAAACGCCGGTGGCGTGAAGGTAAGGAGAAAGCAGAAGCAGCCCGCAAAGGGTTGCCACCATGGCAAAAGTCTTCATAGCGGACTCCAGACGGAAGGCGGCACATCAAAATAGTCCGGCAGTTTCACCGCTGTCAATTGCGGCCGGTACGGGGTGGGTCCGGTAGGGACAGGAACGCGTTGGCTATAATGAAGGTTTAGGGCGGTTTTCATCATTCCCGGCGACGTGTCTTCCTATGATTCAGACCCTATTCGGCAGCGTGGAGCCCAGCTTCCTCGACCGCATGAAAGATGCGGTCACCCGCACCCGCGAAAATTTGAGCGAGCGCCTGGACGATGTGGTCTCTTTCCACAAGGAAATTGACCGAGCCACGCTCGACGACCTGGAAGCCACGTTGATAGGCGCCGACCTGGGCACCACTACCACGCACGAGGTGCTGGAACACCTGCGCGAGAAGGCCGACCGCAAGCAGATTAAAGATGGGGCCGAGCTGAAGCGTCTGCTGAAAGAAGAGCTGCTGGGGATTCTGACGCAGGGCAACTCTCAACCCGCGCAGAAAGCGGAGGGCGAACCCGAGGTCATTCTGGTGGTGGGGGTCAACGGCACAGGCAAGACCACCACCATCGGCAAGCTGGCCAATGTACTGCGAGGCGACGGTAAGTCTGTGCTGCTGTGCGCCGCCGATACTTTTCGTGCCGCAGCCATCGAGCAGCTGGAAATCTGGGGCACGCGCACGGGTACGGAAGTGATCAAAACCAAGCCGGGCGGCGACCCGGCGGCGGTGCTCTTTGACGCACTGCAGGCCGCCAAGGCGCGGCAAACCGACTACGTCATCGTGGACACGGCCGGCCGCCTGCACACCAAGGTGAACCTGATGGCGGAACTGGAGAAGATGCGGCGCACGGCGCAGCGCATCGTTCCTGGCGCGCCTCACGAGACCCTGCTCATCATGGACGCCACCACTGGCCAGAACGGATTGCAGCAGGCGCGGCAGTTTACCCAATCTTCCGGCGTGACCGGCATCGTGCTGACAAAGCTGGATGGCACGGCCAAGGGCGGTGTGGTGGTGGCCATCACCCGCGAACTGGGGCTGCCGGTGCGTTATGTCGGTGTGGGGGAAAAGGCCGGCGACCTCCTGCCTTTCGATCCGCAGGCCTTCGTGGATTCACTGTTCGGGTAAACCCGGTTCACCACAGAGGCACAGAGGCACAGAGGAATTGACGATTGTCGATTGATGATTGACGATTAAGACCCTTGATCCCAGCGTGCCGCAGTGCCCTGGTTCTAAACTCACACCGCAGATTCGAAAACTGCCTGCACGAGCTTTTCAATCGTCAATCTTCATTCTTCAATCTAAAATTCTCTCTGCCTCTGTGTCTCTGTGGTGAATTAGGTTTTCCATGGCTGACGAAGCTGACGACCGCTACATGCACACGGCGCTGGAACTGGCGCGCCAGGGCGTTGGCTTGGCTTCCCCCAATCCCTGCGTGGGGGCTGTTCTGGTAAGCGAGGGCCAAGTTGTTGGTTTGGGCAGCCATACCTATGAAGGCGTGAAACACGCGGAAATCCTGGCACTCGAACAGGCGGGCGAGCGTTCTCGTGGCGCCACGCTTTACCTTAACCTCGAGCCCTGCTGTCACCAGGGTCGCACCGGCCCCTGCGCGGAGGCGCTAATCGCCGCCGGCGTCAAGCGGGTGGTTGCCTCCATCCCAGACCCCAATCCGCTGGTCGCGGGCCAGGGCTTTGCCGCGCTGCGGGCCGCCGGGGTCGAGGTCCAAGTGGGCCCGAGCGCGGAGGAAGCGCGCAAGTTGAATGAATCGTTTGCCAAATATATTCGGCACAAGACTCCCCTGGTAACGCTCAAGGCTGCCATGACGCTGGACGGAAAAATTGCTCCTCCGCCGGGGGAATCCTCGAATCCGACGGCTCTCGGCGCGGGCGGGGTAAGTGGGGGCTGGATTACCAGTGAGGCGGCGCGGGCCCATGTTCACCAGCTGCGCCATCAGCACGATGCCATTCTCGTAGGCGTAGGAACCATCATCGCCGACGACCCGCTGCTTACCGACCGCAGCGGCCTGCCGAGGCGGCGGCCGCTGCTGCGCGTCATCGTGGATTCCCGCCTGCGCCTGCCGCTGGAGTCGCGCGTGGTCAGGACAGTGAACGAAGATGTGCTGGTGATCTGCTCATTTGCAGAAGAGAAAAAGCGCCGGCAATTGGAGGAGCATGGCGTGCGCGTGAAGCAGGTAGGCTTGGGTTCCAGCGACGGCCGTCCCGGCATGAAGGACATTACCGCTGGTCTGGGAGAGCTGGAGATTACCAGCCTGCTGATCGAAGGGGGCGCCATGGTGAACTGGGCGGCGCTCGCCGCCGGAGTGGTGGACAAGGTCTTTCTATACTATGCGCCCAAGATCCTGGCCGGCAGCGGCTCCGTGCCCTTTGCTGCCGGGCCGGGCTTCCGCCGCATAAGCGAAGCCGCCTACATCCGTTCCTTCAGCCTGCACCGCTTTGGCGAAGACTTCGCGGTGGAAGGTTATCTCAAGGACCCGTACGCGGATTGATGCAGCCGGCACGGAGCAGTGTCGGCTAGTAGCGCCCGCTCTCCACCGTGGCGGCGACGTCGGCGGGTAACTCCACCGCGCTGACCGGCGGGGGCGGAGGTTGGGGAGTCGCCGAAGCGCCGGACTCCAAATCACCGCGGTGAAACACGGTGGTGAGCGCTGCGACCGCTTTGGGATCGAAGCGCTTATCGGCGAGGGAACTGATGATGCGCACCGCATAAGCGTGGTCGTGCGCCGCCTGATAAGGGCGGTTGGTGGTGATGGCATCGAAAGTGTCGGCCACGGCGATGATGCGGGCCATGAGGGGAATCTGGTCGCCCTTTAAGCCATAGGGATAACCTCGGCCATCGAGCGACTCATGGTGCAGTTCGATGCCTGGGATCATCTCTGCCAATTGTTTAACCGGGCGCAGGATGTTGGCGCCCTTGGTGGTATGGGTCTTCATGATCTCGTACTCTTCCGGGGTAAGCGCGCCCGGCTTCTTCAGCACGCGATCTTCAATGCCGATCTTGCCCACATCATGCAGCTGGGCGGAGATGCGCACCTTTTCTATGAACTCATTCTCCAGGCCCATTTCGGTGGCCAGGAGGACGGAGTAGCGGGTGACGCGATCAGAGTGGCCGCGGGTGTAGGGGTCCTTTTCGTCGACCGCGCCGGCGAGCATCTGGATGGAGTTCAAGAACAGAGCGCGATTCTCTTCGGCGGCGCGCTTCAGATCGTCAATGAAGCGCTCCAGGTCGTCAGACATGGTGTTGAAAGTCTGCGCCAGTTCGCCAATCTCGGTGCGGCTGTGAAGTTGGACGCGCTGCGAGAAATCGCCGCGGGCAATAGCGCGGCTGGTATCAGTCAGGACCTGAATGGGATGAGTAATTTTACGGGCCGCGTAGCTGCTGATGCCGACGCTCATAAACACGGAGAGCAGGGCCAGGAGGCCAGCGGTGCGCTGCATTTCGTAAATGCCGCGGTAGGCCTCGAGCTGCGGTTTCTGCGCGATTACCGCCCATTCCAGCGACGGAACAGGGCTATAGGTGCCCAGCATGGATTCGGTCTGGCGGCCGCTGGAAATATTGAATTCCTTGGTGGCGACGAATTGCGCCTTGCCGCCCTGCTCCACGAAGTTTTTCACGATCTCCAGGTTGGTCATTTCCTGGCCGGTCGAGTATTCGGGTTTAACACCCGCCACCAGTCGGCCTTCCCGGTCCACCACATAAGTGATCAGGCCGCCATTGCTCACTTCCTGCATGCGGCGGATAAGGAACTGAAGATCAACCACGGCGCCCAGCATGCCGATAAAGTGGCCGCCCGCCATGATGGGCGTGCTGATCACCATGATGGTGCGCGGAGCCTTGCCGCCATAGGCGGTGAGCGCGTCGCCGTTATAGATGCGGCCGTCGCGGGCAGCGGAAAAGGCGCGTTCTAGTTCGCGCTGCAGAAAAGCATCCGGAGCGATGCGGCCGGCGGAGATGCCCTTGGCCTGGGAGTTCAGCAGCGTGGCATAGACCAGGTTGTCGGAGGAGGAAACGAAGTTCTCCACCAGGGCGCGCAGTTCCGGGGCGCTTACGTGATTGCCGCTGAGATCGCCGCCACTGGCGATCTGAATGGCGGAGGAAAGATTGTTGAGCATCAGGCGCACGGTGGCCTGGCGCTCAGAAATGTTATCCGCCAGGGAGCGGGTAATGGTGTTCTGCAGCATCATTTCGTTGGTCTTGAGCCGATCCCGGTTCATCGCAATCATCTGTTGCGAATAGAAATACATGGGGACCACGCTGACCAGCATGAGCACACTGAGAATGAGGTAGAGGATGGGAATGCGCGCGGGAATGGGTAGTTTCTTGAACAAGGAATCCCTGCTCGTCAACGGCGCTGCTCTATTTTGGGGGGGAGCCTGAGAAATTTTACTGTGAAGAAGGCCAGGAGCAGGGGAAACGGGGGTACAGGGGGAGTTACGAAAGTACCGAGCGCGCGGGGTACCAGACTGCTGTTCTCAGCCGTTCGCACTGTTGCGGTAGAGGCCGACTTCGCTGGTGGCCCGGCGGGTCATGAGTTCGTGGATGGCATCGCGAGGAGACTTGTCCTGATGGAGGATGGCGTGAACTTGCTGAGTGATGGGCATTTCCACGCCGTATTTTTGAGCCAGGCCGACCGCGGCATTGGTAGTGAGCACGCCTTCGGCCACCATGCCGTGCATACCGGCAACCACGTCGGCAAGCTTGCGACCGTGGCCGAGTTCCACGCCTACGGAGCGGTTGCGCGACAGTTCGCCGGTGCAGGTGAGGACCAGGTCCCCAAGCCCGGCCAAGCCGGCCATGGTTTCGCGGTGTCCGCCGCAAGCCACCACGAGCCGGGTGATTTCCGCCAGTCCACGAGTAATGAGGGCAGCCACAGAGTTGTGCCCCAGGCCCAGTCCATCGCACATGCCGGCAGCAATGGCAATGATGTTCTTAAGCGCACCCCCCAGTTCTACGCCTACCACATCTTCGCTGGTATAGACCCGGAAAAAGGGGTCGCTGAACTCGCTCTGCACCGTCTGTGCCAGAGCGGTATCGTGCGAGGCGATGGTGATGGCGGTGGGGTCGCCACGCGCTACCTCACGGGCGAAGGAGGGTCCACTAAGGGCGCCGAGCCGAGGACGGAAACCGGACAGCTCCCGAAGCACGTCTGTGATCACCTCGGTCATGCGCGACAGGGTGTCGTTCTCCACGCCTTTGGTGGCGCTGACAAAGAGCATATCGGGGCGGAGCAGAGGCGTCATTTCGCGGAACAGACGGCGGCAGTGGTGAGAAGGCATGACGCTGACCACCAGTTCCGCGCCTGCAAGCGCCTCTTCCAAACGGTTGCTGACCGCAACTGTTTCAGGAACGGAATAGCCCGGCAGGAAGGGCTCGTTCACCCGGTTGCGCGAGATGGAGTCGCAAACTTCGCGCTCGTAGGCCCAAAGGCGAACCGTGTGCGAACGCTTGCGGCCGAGAACGATGGATAGAGCTGTGCCCCAGGCGCCGGCGCCGATGACGGCGATTTCGCTCACGCGAGCTCTCCCTTCATCCGCGCCTCAAGGAAAAGCGGTGCTCGGTGCCCGCGAGCAGGCGGGCGATGTTCTGGTGGTGCTTGGCGATGATCAGCAGGGAAACCGCCATGGCGGCGCCCAGCACACTCTGCATGGGAAAGCCGGCTTGAATATAAAAAAAATAAATCAGGGCCGGAAGCGCAGCGGCAGCTACGATCGAGCCCAGGGAAACATAACGGAAAAGGGCAACCAGGGCGGCAAAGACGCAGATCGCAAGCAGAACTGCCTTGGGGACAATGGCCACGAACGCTCCCACTCCCGTGGCCACGCCCTTGCCGCCGCGAAACCTCAGCCATACGGGAAACATGTGTCCCAGTACAGCGCAGAACGCCGCCAGGGCCATTGCCGAATAAAGGTAAGAAGAGCCAGCGCGACCGGGGCCACCGGCGAGCACGACCGCAATTCCCACCGCCACAAATCCCTTGGCCGCATCAAGCAGCAGCGTGACGATTCCCAACGCAGGCGACGAGCGGGCAACGTTGGTGGCGCCGATGTTGCCGCTTCCGGACTGCCGAATGTCGCCTCCGCGGAAAGCGCGCACCAGGAGATAGCCGAAGGGAATGGATCCGAACAAGTAGGCGACGACGCCAAGAATAACGAAATTTGAGTAGATGCCCATACCTCGGCTTATTCCAGCGGAAACCGCTGCAGCTGGGTGTACTGCGATCCCGCCGGCGAGAGCTTGCTCTGGTAGAGGAAGAACTCGCGGGCGGTCATTGTACCGAACTCAGGCGGCGGCAGGGCGCTCAATTTTTCCTGCAGACGCTGAAAATTGCGGTTAGGACGATCGTCGGGGCGACGCTGCGGGGCCCCCGACTTGCCGCGCGCCAGCGTCAGATGCGGGCTGAACTCGCGTCCTTCCGGCTTGATGCCCAGGGGCTCCAGCGCTTGCTCGACCCGGCTGACGAGGTGGGTGAGGTGCTCGTCGGCATCCACGCCCACCCAGAAAACGCGGGCGGACCGCGCTGTGGGAAAGAACCCGTAGCCATGAAAGTTCAAGCCGGTTGCCGGGGAATGGATCTCAGCTAGCGCTCCCTGAATGATCGAGAGCCGTCCGTCGGGTTGCTCGCCGATGAACTTCAGCGTGAGGTGGAGCGACTCGGCGTGTACCCAACGCACATCCGGAGCAAATTCACGCACGCCGTCCAAAAAGCGGGCTATGCGGCCGCGGATTTGAGGATCAATATCGAGGGCGACGAAAAGACGCATAGAAGCAGCAATTAGCAGTTAGCCATCGAAGGGTATTGCCCGTGAAAACCGGCGGCACTCAGCATTCAGCAATCAGCATTCAGCGTGAAGACCGACAAAGTTCATCACGTAGGTGCCATTTTCCAAATGCTAACTGGAAGCCGTCTCATAAATCTGCTAATCGCTAATCGCTGCTTACATCAACTTTCTGCGCAGCATATCCAGCGCCTGCTGTGAAGCCCACCAGCGGATGCGCTCGCGGTCGCCAGGAAATTTGCGTTCCACAACCTCTGTGGCTTCGCCATTGGAGAGGGCGTGGAAAACCAGTCCTACCGGCTTATCTTCGGTGCCCCCGGTGGGGCCGGCGATTCCCGTGACAGACAGGCCCCAGGTGGCGCCACACTTCTTGCGAATGCCTTCCGCCATAGCAACGGCGACTTCCCGGCTGACCGCGCCTTGTGCGGCAATCAGCGCCTTAGGCACCTCGGCAAACTTATTTTTCAATTCATTCGAGTAAGCGATGGCACCGCCCACAAAATAACGCGAGCTGCCGCTGACTGAAGTAATGCGCTCCCCGATGAGTCCGCCGGTGCAGGACTCGGCCACGGCGACGGTCGCATTCCGCATCTGCAGGTAGTAGCCAACAATCTGCTCCAGCGATTCACCCTGGCGGGAAAAGACAGACTCATCCAGTTCGTCCTCCAGTTTTTCCGCCAGCTTATCCACGCGCTGCTGTGCGACTTCGAGTGAATCGGCGCGCGCACGCAGGTGAATTTCGATTTCACCGGCGTAGGCGAGGATGGTGGTCTGAACATTGGGATGGCGGCGGTAGATGGGCGCAATGCGGTCATCGAGGTGGGATTCGCCCAGCATGGCGACCTTGAGCACGCGGCTGGCGATGAACGCGGGGGGCAGAATTTGGCGCAGGCGTTCCAGGCATTGTTCCTCAAACAGCGGCTTCAGTTCATGAGGCGGCCCGGGGAGAAGAATGACGATCTTCTCGTTGCCGTCGTAGCTGCCGGTTATCCACTGCCCGGGCGCAGTGCCGTTGCGGTTAGTGAGGACCGTGGCGCCGGAGATGATGTCCGCCTGCTTGGCGTTGTTTTCGGTGAACTTGAAGCCACGCTTGGAAAAGCGCTTGCGCAGGGCTTCCACAATCGTGGGATCGCGGTCGAGAGAGAGTTCAAGCGCGTCGGCAACCGCTTCGCGGGTCAAGTCGTCCTCGGTGGGGCCCAGGCCGCCCATCAGAATGACCAGTCCGGCGCGGCTCAGCGCCGTGCGGGTGATATCCGCGAGTTGCTCACGGCGATCGCCCACAATGGTCTTGAACGCCACTTCCACGCCCAACTGGTTGAGCTTATCGGTGAGATACAGGGAGTTGGTGTCCTGACGAAAGGGTGTCAGCAGCTCCGAGCCCACGGCGATGATCTCAGCGTTCATGAAGCAGTTCTCAGTTCTCGGTTCTCAGTTCCCAGAAGTCAGTGATCAGTGGCCAGCGGTCAGCACCTGGAAATGATCTCACATCATGCGCCATTCCCAGGCACGAAAGCCCCGGCCGGCGATCGCCAACTGAGAACTGAGAACTGAGAACTGGAGTACTAGGTTTCTTGCGGCAGCAGGGGCTTGCCCTGGATATCCCAGGAGAGATGGTGAACGGCGTTGCTGGTGGCCAGAATGGCGGAGCGGCCGGGAGCAAAAGCGAGCCCCACCAGGCCATGGCCGGCGACTTCGAGCGAAGGCTGCGCATCCTGGGTGAGCTTCACAATGCCACGTTTGCCGCCCAGCGAGGCGGCGACGTAGAGATTGCCGTCAGTGTCGAAGGCCAGGCCCTGGGGCCGTCCCAGGCCGCGATAAAAAACTTTTACGCTGCCGTGCGGGTCAACCCGATAGATGGAATCAAAGCTGGAGGTGGTGGGTCCGGTGACGAACAGATCACCCGTGGTGTTGAAGGCCATGTGGTAGGCGGAAACGCTGGGCTCGAGAGTGGCAAACACGAAAATCTGGCGGTCGCGGCCAATCTTGAAGATGGTGCCGCTGCGGTCGCCCACATAAAGATTCTCTTCTTTGTCGAAGGCAAGACCGGTCGCCACGCCCATCCCCTCGGCGTAGGCAGACATGGTGCCGTTGGGTGCAACTTTATAGACGGTACCGTCGTAGCGGGAGGAAACGTACATCTGGCCGGTGCGGTCGAAGGCGATGGCGGTGGCGTTCATCATCTCTGCCAGAAAGGGTTTAACGGCATAGTTGGTGTCTATCTTGTAAATCGCGACCGGCACTTTCTGACCCCTGGAACCGGAGAAGGTGACGTAAATGTTCCCTTCCAGATCGAGGGCGGGGTTGGTGACAGGGTGGAGGTTCTCGGCGATGGTAACGGCCACCTTGACCTCATGGGCATTGCTGGTATTGCCGTTGGTGGAAACCACGACAGGGCCGGTCATAGCGCCTTCGGGAACGCGGGCCACCAGAAAGTCGTCGGAGCTGATGAGCACGGAGCCTTCCAGTTCACCAAACTGCACGCGCGGGCGGCGCAATTCAGGAGGGCGCAAGCCGCTGCCGACAATGCGGACCTCGCCTCCGGGCAGCGTAGCCGGAGGGCGAACCGCGTCAATGCGCGGCTTGCCATTCACGTTTTTCTTGCCCAGCAGCCGTTCGGAAATGCCCATCCTCGCACTCTCGAGATCTGGCGGCGGAACTAGCGCAACCATCCGAAGTGGAGCGCTGCCTGCAAAATGAACAGCGCATACAAGCCGGCTCCCACATCGTCCAGCATAATGCCCGCGCCGCCGGGGATTTTCTCCAGCAGGCGCAGCGGCGGAGGCTTCACAATGTCGAACGCCCGAAAAAGTATAAAGCCGGCCAGCAGAGTTTTCCATCGCACAGGGGCGGCAAGAAGGGCGATCATTTGACCCGCCACTTCGTCAATCACGACGAAAGAAGGATCTGCGAGGCCGCTCTCGCGAGCGACGCGGGTGGCCGCGGGAATGCCCAGAGCGATGGCCAGGCAGGCCAGCAGAAGCGCAATCAAGACCTGGAATCTGGCGCCGGCAGCTTGTGAGATGAGCAACCACAGCAGCACAGTTGCCGCCGAAGCCCAGGTGCCCGGTCCGGGGCGTATGCGGCCACAGCCGAAGAAGGTGGCGATGAGCCAGGAGAGCTTGCCGGCCTTGAAGAGGGAAGCCGCAGCGCTTTCTGCACTTGAGTTATTGGGCGGCGTCATTGCGGCTTATGCTTCGTCGGTTGGCTTCCGGCCTGGTCATTGTGACGGGGTAATTTCTGCTCTTTTGCCGCCTGGGGATTGGATTTAAAGCCCATCTCTTCCGGATCGGTGATGGGAGTGGAGATTACGTAACCCCCGCTGGCCCACTTGCCCAAATCTATCAGGCGGCAGCGCTCGCTGCAGAAAGGAAACTCGGTATCGGTGCGTAGCACCAGCTTCTTGCACGTGGGACAGCGCAGACTGAGCACTCGCTTACGGGGCATGGGAGCATATCTTTGCGACCACATCGTAGTCCTGCGCTTCCGTAATCCGGCAGCGGTAGAACTCGCCGGGACGCACATTTTCGAGTGCGCCAATGTCGTTGATCAGCACCTTGCCATCAATTTCTGGGGCATGCATTTCAGTGCGCCCCTCGAGCAGGAGATCGGTTTCCTGCGACGGGCCTTCCAGCAGCAAGTCGAATTCGCGCCCGACCAGCGCTTCCTTTTTTCGCTTGCTAATCCGGCGCTGAATGCTCATCAGATGCCTGCGGCGTCGTTCAATCTCCCGCGCGGGAAGCTTGCCATCGAGGTGGAAGGCAGCGGAACCTTCTTCGTCGGAGTACCCAAAAGCGCCCAGCCAATCGAACTCGGCGTGGCGAACGAAGTCGCAAAGTTCCTCAAAATCCCGCTTGCTCTCGCCGGGGAAGCCGACAATGAAAGTGGTACGCAGGGTCAGGCCGGGAATCGTGCGCCGCATTTTCTGAATCGAGCGGAGGAACAGGTCTGCGCCACCGCCCCGCTTCATGCGCTTGAGCACCGCCGGCGACGAATGCTGCAAGGGCACGTCAATATAGGAGCAAATCTTCTGATTGGCGGCAATGGTCTCAAGCAAGCGGCCGGTGATCTTGTTGGGATAGGCGTAAAGGAAGCGCACCCAACGCAGTTCCTCGATTTCCGCCAGCCTTTGCAACAGGAGGGCTAGTCCATCCTTCAACCCCAGGTCTTCCCCGTAACAGGTGGTGTCCTGCCCGATGAGGGTGATTTCGCGTACGCCGTTGCCGGCCAGGCGCTCGGCCTCGGCTATAACAGACTCGAAGCGGCGGGAGCGGAATTTACCGCGCAACTGAGGAATGATGCAGAAGCTGCAAGGATGATCGCAGCCTTCGGCAATTTTGATATAGGCGGAGTAGCCGGGTGTGGCCAGCAAGCGAGGCGTGTTCTCGTCGTAGAGATAATTGGGGAGGTCGGCGATGGCGCCGTCCCACTCCTGACGTGAGAAGCGGCCTTGTGTTTCGCGGGCGCGGCCCTCGGGGCGCTGGTTCAGGATAGTGAACGGCGATTGACCATTGCCGTTAGACGGAACCGCGGGATGTGGTGCAATGCCGGCGGCGGCGAGGATCTGCTCCAATTCCCCGGTGCCGACTACCGCGTCCACCTCCGGAATGTTCTTGCGAATCTCATCGCGGTATCGCTCCACCATGCAGCCTGCTACAACCAGGCGCCGGGCGCGGCCGCTGGTTTTGTGCCCGGCCATTTCGAGGATGGTGTCAACTGATTCCTGCTTGGCGCTGCCAATAAACGAGCAGGTATTGACCACGATCACGTCGGCGTCTTCCGCGCGGGGGGTGAGTTCCGCTCCAGCGCGCCGCAGCAGGCCCATCATGACCTCGCTGTCCACCAGGTTCTTGGGACAGCCCAGGCTCACAAAGCCCACCCGGGTGGGCCGGCGAGAGCTGGATTTTTCCTGTGATGGGGCTGCGATTGGCTCTTTTACCAGCATGGAATTCCTATATTTTAACAGGCGGGCGAGGTAGATGTTTCAGGGCCAATCCGGCCACAGGACGTCAATCGGGCCGCCCGACCAGTACTTGTAGAAGCCCTCATCGCAGGATTTCATGCAGTCGCCGTACTTGGCCGCAAAGTGCCGGCCCCAATGCGGGTGGGCGCCATCGGCATCGCAGAACCCGTATTCATCTGAAAGACCCCAGGAACTGAAGGCCCGTCCCGACTTCTTCATGATTTGGGGATCAGCGGCCAGGGCGGCGACGGCGCGGCCGACAAAGAGCGGCGTTTCGCCCAGAGCGAGAGCGATGCCGCGTCCGGCGCCGCGGGTGGCGCCGGCGACGAGCGCAACCTTACACGCAGATCGGGTGGGGAGTAGGGCTTTTTGTCATTCACAGCAACCCTCCAGGTGGTGCGCCAATGATCAACGGGGACCGTTAAATGTCAAGGCTGGCTCGCGAGAATGCAAGCGAGAGATTCAGAAAGGTGTGGGCACGCGTTACCAATCTCGAACCAGCAGCCAAATTGGGACAAAGGCTTCTGCTCGCAGGGGCGCTCAGCGATTCCGGAGTCTTCGTTTGTGTTCCACAATGCGAGACGGAGAGGTCGGGGCGAGATGTCTGTGGTTGCATCCGCGCACAACTTGCGAGAGCCCAGCAAGCTGGTGGTGGCCTGCCTGGATGGACGGCGGCTGAAAGGGTATGTCTTCAACTTTTCGCCCTTGCGCGAGCGGTTCCGGCTGTTTCCTGAGGCCAACTCGCCGCCCGAAGCCGGCATAGATGTGGAACTAGCCGATCTCAAGGCGCTGTTTTTTGTGAAGGATTTCGCCGGCAATCCTCAATACACGGAACACTACGACGCCAATGGCGGGCGCGGCCGTAAGCTGGAAGTCACGTTTAAGGATGGGGAAAAGATTATCGGTACGACGGAGGCCTGGAACACACAGAAGTCTGGATTTTTCCTCTTTCCGGCCGATGCCATGACCAACAATCTGCGAATCTTTGTCGTCAACCGGAACGTGGCGCAGGTGCGGCTTCTATGAAATCCGGGCCAATCAGCGGCGAGTAAGGCTGATTTCCTGATACAGCTCGGGCAGACGTTGGGCATCTTCGGCGGATTGGGCGAAGCGAGCCCGCTCGTAGTGTGTGGTAAAGCGGGCCACAGATTGACGCAGTTTTTCCTCGTGGATGCTGGCCACAAACTCCTGAGGAGTTTGCGCGGGCGCTTTGCGCCAGCCGCGGCGGGCGGTGGCGCGGGTCATGCGCTCATACCAGATGCCGGCGGCCATCTGCGGAGCCTGGCCAGGATGGGCGGCGGTTCGCCGGTTACGCCAGGCCCGTGCCAGTCGGCGAGCGTTGGCCAGCAGGAACAGAAACAGGACGGCGCCGACGAGGCCGAGGCCCCAGCGCAATGGGGAACGCTGCAGGGAGCGCTGGGTGTTCCGGGCACGGGCAAGCAGGAATGCATATTGGGCGCGCAGCCAGGCGCGCGGTTGCTGCCACAGGGCCCGAGTGTGCTCCGCGGTGCTGTCTTCAAGGGTGCGCTGGTGCGCCGCATCATAGTTAACCACCCACTCTCGCCAGAACTCGGAAGCGGCATCCAGGTAGAGTTGCAGCCGGTTCCAGCGCCCGCGAGTTAGTCCCAGTCCGGCGGGCGTGGGGTCGAAAGTAGTCCAGCCGTATCCTGGAATGTAGGCTTCGACCCAGGAATGGGCGTCGCGGGCGCGGATCAGGTAGCTGCCGGTGAGGTCATTGAACTCGCCGCCGCGAAAGCCATTGACAATGCGCGCGGGAATGCCCAGGGTGCGCAGCATGATCGCCATGGCAGAAGCAAAATACTCACAGTGGCCCTGCTTGCGCACGAACAGGAAATTGCCCAGAGGGTCGCGGGGCATGGTCCGCGGCAACTGCAGGGTATAACCATAGTGGGTCATGAGGTATTGCTGAATAGCGGCGGCCTTGTCGTAGGGGGTGTTGGCGGAAGTGGTGATCTGACGGGCCAACAGCGGGATGCGTGGGTCCAATGGCGGCAATTGCAGGTAGCGTAAGGCGACAGAAGGGGGCACGTTGCCGGAGCCAGCGCGGAGCAAGCCAAGCGAGGGCTGAACTAAATCGGAGACGGCTTCATAGCCGGTAATGGCGCGGTCACGATCCACGTCGTAGACAGCGCCAGCCTCGTCAGCGGCAATCTGGCGATAAGGGCCGGCCAGGGAAAGCGGGCGAAGCGCGAGGAAAAAGAC
Source organism: Terriglobales bacterium (assembly GCA_035935775.1). Classification (GTDB taxonomy): domain Bacteria; phylum Acidobacteriota; class Terriglobia; order Terriglobales; family Acidobacteriaceae; genus JAICWP01. The sequence continues at coordinate 7,843 of DASYWT010000338.1, read as the reverse complement.
AGTCGTGCCGATCGGTTCCATGAGCACGTGGTAGCGCACGGGATGCGCCGCTGAATGGCGTTCCGGTGCGTCTTGGGAGGGAGGAATCAGGAACCGCCCTTCTGATGGGCGCGGAAGGAGGTGCTCGGGCAGAGGGTTGCTCCAGTTGCGACCATCAAACAAGCTGAGTGTGAGGCCACGCCATCTGAGGTCGTAGGCTCCGGCGGTATCGCCCTCAATTTGCACGTGCATCACCACCGAGTCGGACTGCTGGATTTCACCGATCTGGCCCAGGCGAACGTTGTCGCTGAAACCGGTGGCAAGCCGGCCGCCGGGAGCGTAGGCGCCCAGGTAGCCGGTGGAGACACGAGGAACAAGAAAGAAAATAACGGTGCCGCCCAGGAGAATAAGAGCCAGGAAAATGGGCCCGGCAGCGACCAGCCACCAGCCAAGCGTACGCCCGGTTGTTGCATCGTCTCGGGCGCGCACTGCAGCAGCGCTGGACGAGCGGCGCATTTCCATGAGAATGAAAGTGGTTACTGCCACCAGCAGAAAAACGGCGAAAGCCCCGAAGAAGATGCTGTCCACGGTCAACACGGCTGCCGCCAGCACCATGAGAAAGGAGAGCACTGCCAGATAGAGGTAATCACGCTCGCGGCGAACGGAGAAAAGCTTCACAACCGTGGCAAAGAGCACCAAGTGGACCGTGGCAGTAACGTAGCTGCGAGCCAGGAGAAGGAAGTCGGTGGCGAAGAAAAGAACGTAAATCAGGGTAAGCAGCGAGGCAATCCGCTCGGAGATAACCACCTGTTGCCCCTTGGCCACAAGATAGCCACGAAAAATCAGGGCCAGGCCGACGAGAAAGACTGACGGCGCGTCCAATTTGCCGGTGGAGGCGAGCGTGCCGAAACCGGCCACCAGCAGCAGGTAGAGCGCGATCTCAAAATAGCGTTCGAGCGCGCGGCTGGTGCTACCGGGCGATGGGACCGCCGTTTCCGGAAACATGGGGTTGTACAACTATTGTTGAGCAGTCGCGGCGTGAAGGGAAGAGGGAAATGGCAGGGTGGCAGCCTTTCGACATAGCCGAGGTAACGTCCCGGCGAGCCTTTGCGCGGCGGCAGACAAGGTATGCTGAGACGAGATGAAGCGGTGGCTTCCCTTTCTTTTCCTGTTCCTGCTGGCAGGCTGCGAACGGCGGCCGCCCTCCCCCATTCCCCGGGCGGGTTTGCCGGCTCCTGAGTACCTGCAGTGTCCCGCTGGCGAAGAGGACATGCTGCGCTGGTTCATTGCCCGGGACACGTCGCAGCACGCCGAAGGCGACCACAATCCCCTGTACACAACTGTTCTGCCGGACCGCTTCTACTGGACGAAGAGCGCCAAAGGATGGCCCTGGGACATTCAGCTCTACGACACGCACTACATCTATCTGTGGATTACGGAAAACGGCTGGAGCAGCCCGGCCAGCTTCAAAGAATTTGAGGACAAGAACGAGCCGCTGGCGCCGCGCTGCCTGGCGCTGAAGGGCGGCAAGGATGCGACGATCACTGTGCCCGACACCCGCTACAAGGTTTTCACCAGTTGCTCCGATTACACGGTGAAAAGCTTGCGCAAGGGCGTGAACGAAGTCTGGGGGCCCTATCCGATGACCTGGAAACCCCTAAGCGGCAGCGCACCTACCGTGGTGGTGAGCTATCGCTACAATTGCGGCGACCACTACGACTCCTGTCGCGATAAGGAGCTCTATTACCTGGTGAAGGATTACGGGTTGATGCGATGGCAGCATTACGAGTTGGTTGCCGCTCCCAACGACTACAAACTGGTTGAGTCCTCAATATTCGATCGGTTGAGCGCGGGCAGGGTGGATCCTTATTTCCCTTGCGCTGAGCCAAGATGAGGGCAACGCGGTTCTCGTCTCGGCAGCTATGATGTTGCGCGGGCTAGACCTCGGCGGGCGCAAAGTCTGAGCCAGGCTGGGTATGAGCGGAATGTGATGCCAGGAGGGCGACGGGAAGGCCAACTAGAAAGATGTGCGCGAGCAGTTCATCTATCAGTGCCGCACCGGAGGTGCCGCTGGATTTAAACGGAATTGCTGAGAGAGGAAGAATAAACCCATACATAAAGGCGTAGACGGCGAGCCCAAATGCCGGCCCGAACAAGAACGGACTGCGCAAAAGAGAAGGAATCTTCAGGCAGGCAGCGTAGTAAACAGTGGCCGCGCCGAAAGCAATCAGGAAGTGCAGCGCGATTCCCAGGAGCACGGTAAGCCAGCCGTAGTGAAACGATCGCGGCCCAAGAAGCCCGCTGGCGATACCTTGGAATATGGTGTGGGGTGGAACGCTGTCGGCTATGCCATAGAAGATGACCGCGTCTAAGCCGTCCAGAATGCCGATCAATAGCCCGCCCAGGATTATGGTTTCGAAAAATCGGGGGCGCGCTGCGCGCGCGATTGCGCTCTCATGCATGACTTCCTGAACTCCTCCCGGCGGCCTTGATTGCCCGAAAAGCGTGATATGCCCACAGGACAAACGTTAATGCTAAGCGTGCCCAACCGTTCTCCGCACGCGCTATGTGATGGGGACGGCGGTCTCGTGGACCGGCGTTGCAGAAACAGGGGCAAAGCGCAGGTTTTCAGCCAAAAAAGACGCCGCAGAATCCTGCTTCACTCGTACCAGCCTGATGTAGAGCTGGATAATGTTTTCGCCGTCTGGCACCGGATACAGGCCAGGCCCTTCCCAGTCGGGGTAAAATCTGAGTTTTTGGACGGGGAGGCAGCGCAGTGCAGGGAAGTGGCTCCGTTCGGCGAATCGTTCGCGCTTATCTGGTGTCCATAGGGGTATGGTGCGCCCTCTCGTTGCTGACCGGCTGGCAATACCGGATTTTTGATCAATCGCTCAACATACACTCGACCCTGCTCGACATGCTGCGCCTGGCGGAAGCGCGCGGGTTCACTTTCGCGTTGCTGACGCCCCCTATCTTCTACGTCGTTCGCCGCTACCTGGCGCACACCGGGCATCCTGTCCGCTCGTTGCTGATCTATTGCCTGGGCGTAGCCCCGTTCATGGTTCTTTACGCCAGCATTCACTGGGTGATCGTGCCGCCCTGGGACCCGGCGCTGCAAGGATATGTTTCCCGGGCCGGGCATAGTCCGTTCGAACTGATCCGCAGTGGGTTTGCGGACCAGGTCACGATGTATATCGCCATCGTGGTGGCAGCGCATGCTTACGAGTACTTCGAGCGCATGCGAGAACAGGAATTGGAAAAGTCGGAATTTCAGCGGGCGCTCACGGCCAGCGAACTGCAAGTGCTCAAAATGCAGCTGCACCCGCACTTCCTGTTTAACACCCTGCACGGAATCTCGACCTTGATTGATGGCGACGGCAAAAGCGCCAAGGGGATGATCGTGAAGCTGTCGAGCCTGCTGCGAATCGCGCTGGAGCATGGCAGCTCCGATCTGATTCCGCTGGACGAGGAGCTGAAATTCGTGAGGGAGTATCTGGATCTTGAAAAGATGCGTTTCGGGACGCGGCTGGCGGTAGAGTGGTCGGTGGATGCAAATACCCGGCAATTGCTGGTGCCGCAATTGATCCTGCAGCCGTTGGTGGAGAACGCCATTCGGCACGGCATCGCCTGCTCGCGAGAAGGGGGCTGGATCGAGATTGCGTCCCGGAGAAGAGAGGGCGTATTCGAGCTTCGGGTGCGAAACAGCGTAGGCGGCAAAAGGCCGGCGGGAACCGGAGTGGGACTGCGCAACACAGAAGCGCGCCTGAAGTGCCTGTACGCCGAGGGAGCCCAGTTTTCCTTTGCCGTGGCCGGGGACCAGACCGCCAGCGCCACGCTGGTTTTGCCCGCATTGGGCTCCAATCAAAACGCGGCTGAGGATGCGTGTGCGGTGGATGGAATTGGGGTGGAGGAGGCAGACCGTGCGAGTCTTGATCGTGGATGATGAACCGCTGGCTCGAAGCGCCCTGGAGAACATCCTGAGAGCGAGGAGTGATGTGGAAAGCTTCGATTCGGCAGAGGATGCGGTGGCGGCTTTGGAGAAGCTGCAGAACGGCACATACGACATTCTTCTGCTCGACATCAAGATGCCGGAGTTGTCCGGAATTGAGCTCATAGATTGTCTGAGCAAGCGAAACCAGCCTTTGCCCTCGGTGGTGTTCGTCACCGCGCATCATGAGCACGCGCTGGCCGCGTTCGAGAAACATGCCGTGGACTACGTATTGAAGCCATTCTCCGAAGAGCGCATTCATAAGGCCCTGACCGTCGCCATGCGAAGGACAGAAGGCGAGCGCGCCAGCAAGCTGATGAGCGCACTGCCGCAACTGGAAACCGCGCTGCGCAAGCCGCACAAGATTGCCATCAAGTCCAAAGGCCGAATCCTGTTTCTCGACCTCAGCGAGGTGTTGGCGGTGAAAGCAGAGGGTAATTATGTATTGCTGCAGCAGCAAACCGGCTCGTATTTGCTGCGCGAGTCGCTCTCGGCTCTGGCCGAAAAGCTGAAGCCGCACGGCTTTGTCCGAATTCATCGTTCCGTTTTGGTCAACGCTTCGCTGGTGGAGGAAGTGCGGCCTTGCGTGACGGGAGAGTACCTGCTCCGCTTGCGCGGAGGGAAGCAATTTACCGCGTCGCGGAGCTACAAGAAGAATCTCAGCTCGCTCGCGGAATTCTGGATCGGGACCACCGCCTTCGCGGCCGAATGAGCAAGCGCGCAGAGGTGACGATAGAGCCCCGCGGGTCGTGCCAACCTCCCGATGCAAATCCCATCATGATGGCCAAGGAGACAGAAAATTTTCACCGCCCACAATTTGAGTCTTGTGCCCCGGCAGCGCACAGCTTAAAATGCGCCACAAAGCCATGAAAAAATATTGTGCCCAGCAGTTTGCGCGCGCGTTTGCGTGTGCATGTCTTCTTGGATTGTTAGGATTCCTGCCAGCGGCCGGAGCCCAGAGCGCACCAAGCGCTGAACAAGTGCAGCCCATTGATGGCGCAAGCCGAACAGCTAAAGCGTCAGCACCAGCGGCTACGGTAACTATGTCAACGGCCGCAAGGAGAGAGGACTCTCCTCTCGTGATCGGGCCGGGAGACGAACTGGACATAACCATTTATGGAGCGCCTGACCTCTCCGGACACACCCGGGTAGGAAGCGACGGAAACATATCGCTGCCGCTGGTTGGTAATGTTCGCCTTGCCGGCTTGAGCAGCGACCAGGCGCAAGAGGCCATCAGCAGCCAGTTACGGCAAAGGAACATCGTGAAGGACCCGCAAGTTTCGGTGTTCGTGAAGGAGTACACGAACAGCGAGATTTCCGTGGCCGGTGAGGTGGCGAGACCGGGAGTTTTCTCTGTGCTCGGCCCGCACCGGTTGCTGGACGTTTTGGAAGCCGCGGGCGGCCTGACGGACAAGGCTTCGAATACCATCACCATTTCCCATCGCGATACTGACCAGTTGACCACCATTCACCTGTCCAATGATCCGGCGGAAGTGGCGCGTAACAACGTTCAACTGCAGCCCGGCGATACGGTGGTGGTGCCGGCGGCAGGCATCGTATATGTGCTGGGAGAAGTCAACAAGCCGGGAGGCTACGCTCTAAACTCGAGTGGTGGCGTGACCCTGCTCCAGGTTCTGGCGGCTGCCGGTGGGCCAACTCATCTGGCGGCTGTCTCCGGCACCAAGATGGTGCGACGCACGCCTTCCGGGCTTAAGGAAATCTCGGTTCCCATGAAGGAGTTGCTGCACGCCAAAGCCGCTGACATCGCGATGAACCCTGGAGACATCGTGTACGTTCCCAGCAGCAAAGTGAAATCAGCCTTGAACGCGAGCGCTCTGGCGAGTTCCGCCGGGACGGCCGCCATTTATCGCATTCCCTGAGAGAAGCGTGAAGCTTCACGCGGGCACGCCTCAGTCGCGGGTTTCGTAAACCCACATCTCCGCGCCTCGGTCGGCCCGCGCGGGAACCGCCAGGTAAAGGCTGTTGTGCTTTCCCACCTGTCCGAAATAGGCGCTGGTGCGGGCCCCGATGGCGCTGGGGATCTTGGCGATGCGCGCATAGTGGTCGGCATCAATCTGCTGGAAGACAAAGATGAAGCCTTCGCCGCTGGGGACATAAATGCGGCGGCGGGTGGGGTCGTACCACATGTCGTCAGAATCCGCGGCGCCCGGAAGGCTGGCGATCAGTTTTCCTGAATCCATATCCAGCACCAGCAGACGCGCCGGCCGGCGCGCGGCGATGAATACCCGGTGATGTTCTTCGTCCAGCGCCATGGGGAAGTTGGTGCCGGCATCAGTAAGCTGCCACTTCATGACCTTCCGCGTAGCGCGGTTGATTACCGCGACCTGATTGATGGAAGCGAGGTTCACAAACAGGCGCGGGCCGCCCTGCTCGAGCTGAAAAGACTCAGGATGGGCTCCGAGTTCGAAGTCCTCGCCGACGCGCTGGTTGGTGGTGGCATCGAAGGCTCCAATGGCCCCGTCGCCGTAGCCAACGTACACGCGTTTGGCGGCGGGGTCGTAGCGTAACTGGTCGGAATCGTCGGGAAACTTGACGGTGGCAATGAGCTTGTAAGTCGCGCCATCAAAAATCTGGCAGGCTCCATTGCCGCTGTTGGAAACCACGATGTGATCACTTTCCGGGATGTAAGCCACGCCCTGAGGTTCATTCAGCCCGCCGCTGATAGTGTGGATGCGCGTGCCTCTGTGGACGTCTAGGACTTCCACGGTATCGTTGCCGTAGACTGCCGCGAAGATGCGACCGCCTTTTACGTCCACGGTCATGTGGTCGAAGCGGCCTTCGGCGCCTCGCAGCGGAATGATGCGTACCAGCACCAGGGGCTGAAACTCCTCGTTGACAGGGATTTCCTGGGCGGCGGCCATAAGGCTCAGGGCCAGACAAAGAAAAGCCCACAACACGCCCGTTCCCACGTGAGGCAGAGCTAGGCCAGACTTCCGCAACGCAATGGTCCTCATAATTGTTGGTCCGCTATAGCCAGACGACGCGTCAAGTTGGATCTCTCGTCCGGTTCAGAGAGGCCTGTAAGATAGCAAGCCGCCAGCAGAAGCGGATGGGAAGACTACCGCACGGCTCATTAAGTGGAGCTTAACGTCTCTTAAGCTTTTGTTAAGCTGTTCCGGCCTAGCGTGATGAGCGGCCCAGTGCGCCGCGGAGGAATGATGGCAGACGCCATTGCATCGGCTGAAGAAAGAGCGAATCGCCGTAATGCGGTCCTGGCGGCCTTCCTGGGGTGGACCCTGGATGCGTTTGATTTTTTCGTCCTGGTCATGGTGCTGCCGACGGTGGCAGCTGAGTTTCACCGCTCCATTCCGGCTATCGCGCTTACCTTGACGGCTACCCTGGCAACCCGTCCGGTGGGGGCGCTGATTTTCGGGTTGCTGGCCGACCGCTACGGCCGCCGCATCCCCCTGATGATTGACCTGGTTTTCTACTCCGTGGTGGAGGTGCTTTCCGGTCTGGCGCCGAGCTACGGGATTTTCCTCATTCTGCGGCTCATTTACGGAGTCGGCATGGGCGGGGAGTGGGGAGTGGGGGCTTCGCTGGCCATGGAGTCCATACCCGCCAAGTCGCGCGGCTGGATTTCCGGCCTCCTGCAGGAGGGGTATGCCGTGGGCTACCTGCTGGCGGCGGTGGTTTACTACATTGTGTTTCCCCACTGGGGCTGGCGCCCCATGTTTTTTATCGGGGGATTGCCGGCCTTGTTGGCCTTGTTCATTCGCTCAAAGGTGAAGGAAAGCCAGGTATGGCATGAGTCGCGCACCGACTGGAGCACCTACCGCCGCGCCATTGTGAAGAACTGGCGGTTGTTTGCCTACCTGGTGGTGCTGATGGCCGGCATGAACGCCATCTCCCACG
>DASYWT010000337.1:0-2350 GCA_035935775.1 Terriglobales bacterium | reverse complement strand
GACTACGACCACGACGGCCTGCTCGATCTGGTGGTGGCCAACTATGTTCAGTGGACGGAGAAGGGCGATCTGTACTGCACGCTCGACGGCAGCCATAAGTCATATTGCACGCCGGAGTCGTACAAAGGGGCATCGCTGCGGTTGTGGCACAACCTGGGCCACGGCAAGTTTGAAGACGTCACGCAAAAGTCCGGGGTCTATGATCCGACCTCCAAGAGCCTGGGCATCGCCACCCTGGATTACAACGGCGATGGCTGGCCCGACATCCTGGTTTCCAACGACACCCAGCCGAACAAGCTTTATGTGAACAAGCACAACGGCACGTTTGCCGAGCAGGGCATGCCGGCGGGAATCGCTTTCAGCGAGGATGGCGTGGCGCGGGCGGGGATGGGCGTGGACACCGCCGATTACGACCACACCGGGCATCCCAGCATACTGATCAGCAATTTTGCCAATCAGATGGTGTCGCTCTACCACAACGAGGGCAACGGGCTTTTTGTGGATGAGGCGCCGCGGTCCTCGATCGGCCGCGACAGCCTGCTGACGCTGGGATTCGGCTGTTTCTTTTTCGACTACAACCTGGACGGCTGGCCCGACATTTTTGTGGCCGATGGCCACATCGAAGACCAGATCGAGAAGGTGCAAAAAACGGTGAAGTTTGCCGAGCCGCCGCACCTGTTCCGCAACCGGGGAGGAGGAAAATTCGAGGAGGTCACGCAGGCCCTGGGAGCGGCGTTCGCCAGTCCGAAGGTAGCGCGGGGCGCAGCCTACGCTGACATTGATAATGACGGCGACCTGGACATCCTTGTAACCACCAACGCCGGACGCGCTTACCTGTTCCGCAATGAAGGCGGAACCAATAACAGCCTGCGCATCAAGCTGGTGGGTGCCAAGTCGAACCGCGATGGCATCGGCGCGGTGGCGCACGTTACGGTGGCCGGTATGAAAGAAGAACAGATGCTGCGCAGCGGATCCAGTTACCTGTCGCAAAGTGAACTGGTGCTGACCTTCGGCCTGGGCACACACGCCAGAGCCGATGCGGTCGAAATACACTGGCCCAGCGGCCAGGTGGACAAGCTCAGCAACGTGGCAGGCGGGCAGACGGTGACCATTCAAGAAGGGCGAGGCATTATAGCCAGCCGCAAATTCGCCAAGCGCTCGGAATAGAATTAGACTTCCTGCAGGACATGCGCGCACTGTTTTCTCCCCGACATGCAATGTTTTTTGTGCTGGCTGGCGTTGGTTTGGGTCTGCTTGCCATCCCACCCCGGAGTTCCACTTCCAAGAGCAGCGCCACGGTGCAGGCCAACCGGCTGAATAACCTCGGCGTTGGTTACATGAACCAGCAGGCTTTCAAAAAGGCCCTGGGTTATTTCCAGCAGGCACGCGCGGCGGATTCCAAGCTGCTGGCGGCGAAGGTGAATGAAGGAATCGCGCTGCTTAATCTGCAACAAATAGAAGCCGCCCGGCAGGTCCTGCTGGAAGTGGTGAAGGCTGACCCACGCGACGCACGCGCCTGGTACAACCTGGGCCTGCTTTACCGTGGCGACAACCAGCCCAAGGCAGCGCTGGAGGCTTTTCAACACGCGGCCGAGCTCGAGCCCAAAGACGCGGATAGCCACTACTTCCTGGGCACGGTGCACATGCAGCTGCAGCAGTTTCCGCAGGCCATACAGGAATTTCAGAAGACGCTGGAGCTGGATGCGTACCACGCCTCGGCGGAGTTCGGGTTGGCGCGCGCTTATCAGCAGTCGGGCAACATGACAGAGGCGCGCGCGCGCCTGGCCAAGTTCCAACAAATCACCAAATCCAAGCTGGGCGCGGCCATGAGCGTGGCCTATGGCGACCAGGGTCCGCTTTCCCTGGCGGAGAGTTCGTCGGCCACCGTGGAATCGGTGCCGGCAGCGATCCCCGTGCAGTTCGTAGATGTGACCAAAGAGGCGGGATTGGCGGCTACGGCCGGACCGGGCGCCTGGCCGAAGACACTTGCGGAGCGCCTCGGACCCGGCGCCTGTTTGCTCGATTACGACAACGACGGCAAGATTGACATTTTCGTGGCCAGCGGCGGCAAGCAGGGCGGCATGGCGCTATATCGCAATCTGGGCGAAGGCAAGTTTGCCGACGTGACCCAGGCCGTAGGCCTTGACCCCAAAGCGCCGGCCATCAGTTGCGCGGCAGGCGATTACGACAACGACGGCTTCACCGACCTGGCGGTTGGTTTCAACGGCCGCGTCGCTCTTTATCACAACAATAAGGGCGCCAAGTTCACTGATGTGACCCAAGCGGCGGGCATTCACACCAGCGGTCTGCCCATGGGCATGACCTTCATTGATTACGACCACGATGGCGA
>DASYWT010000336.1:0-2005 GCA_035935775.1 Terriglobales bacterium | reverse complement strand
CGGAAGCCGATGAAATCTCTGACACTGTCCTGAACCCAGGCCGCGAAGCGGCCGACGTGAAGGATCTGCCCTGAAAATAGCTTTCGTTAACCCATCAGCGCTGTAATCCTGAACGACGTGAAGGATCCGCGGTTGCATTTTCATGGTTGCGGGTGGAACCCGATTCCATGACTGACTGCTGTGAAAATAATCACGCTGCCATGGGGAAAAGGGTGACGGCTAGCCCGCATATCTCACACGCACTGCATCCCCGCCTGGTGTTGAAGGTCGGAGGGATCATTTGGGCGTGGGTGTGCGGTGTGGGTGGTGTCGAGGGGGTCGCGGCAGGTTATGGGGCATGTTTCTTGCAGGTCGGAGGGGTATTTTGGACATGGCTCCGCGGTGAGATTGGACTAGGGGGAAGAAGTGGTTGGCTGGGGCTCGGGGCACTGGTTCAACAGCGCAAGGCATGGTGGGCATGCGCGAAAAGCGCTTTCCATGGATAGGACGAACTGAGTTGTAGCAGGACGCGGCGCACACTGACTCGCACGATGGCGCCGATCTTGAACAGCTTGAGGCGGATGGTATCAACGCGCGCTTCGGCCCACTCGGTGCCTTTGAGAGCCAGGCGCCGTAAGGCTTCGACCAGGGTGTAGGCCAGGGCGGAGAAGTAGAGGCGCAGCTGGTTGGCTTTCATTTCGTCGGTGGAGAGCCGATAGGCAAACAGGCACATTTGTTCCTTGATGCGGTTCTCCATTTCGCCGCGGGCGCAGTAAAACTTTTCATATAAATCCTGTGCCGGCCATTGCTCGGCTGACAGGGAAGTGACTACGAAGCGGGGGTTCTCGCCCTTGTCGAGATACTCGGCCTTGGCCACCACGCGGCGGGCGCGCGACCAGCTCTTCTTTGTTTGGTAAGAAAACTCGGCGAAGAGACGGGCGGCCTTGCCGGTGGAATGGTGCAGCATGCGGGCCTGGTGCAACTGGCGTGCGATGATCTTGTGCAGCCGCTGATTGCGCGCCAGGCCGAACAGGTAATCTACGCGGTTCTCATCGCGCTCGCACCAGGCCATCAGTTCCTCGCGGCAAAAGCCGGAATCGCCGCGCAGCACGATCTTTACCGCCGGCCAGCGGCGGCGGATCTGGGCCACCAGCCGCTTGACTTCATCGAGCGAACCGGCCGCTCCATCCTGATTGGCCGGCCGCAGGCGCACGCCCAGCAGTTGATCGCCGGCGAAGATGTACAGCGGCAGATAACAGTAATTGTCGTAGTAGCCGTGGAAGAAACGCTCCGGCTGATGGCCGTAGAGGGGGATGTCGGTGGCGTCCAGATCGAGCACCATCTGCTCCGGCGCGGTGGCCTGCGATTCCAGATAGATGTCCACCAGCAGCTGGTCGATCTTGTCGGCCGAGTAGCTGATCTTGTGATAGCGCGCTGTGCGCCCGGCCAACTCCAGCCGGTTCAGGGTGCTCTTGCCGGCCAGCGGCTCCTCCAACTCCCGCTTGCCGCTCAGCACCCCCAGCAGCGGATCGGAGCGCAACTGCTCATGATCGTTCAGATCCTCATAGCCCAGCGCCAGCCCATAGATGCGCTGGGCCAGCATCTCCGGCAGGGCATGCTTGACCAGCAGCGGCATCCGCCCGTCCTGAAAACAGCCCACCAGACGCCCCAGCAGGTTGATCTTGCGGTCCACTTCGCGCAGCAGCAACGATCCGCCCTCGCTGGATACTTGACCAGCCGTGAACCCGGCCTCCACGCGGCGCGAAAAATGAGATGCAAAGGAGAACGAAACTTGGCTACACTCTGTCATCAAAGGCCTTTCTCTCCCGGGCATTCCAACTACGTCTCGACAACGCAGTTATGCCTGAAAAGAACGGCCTTTTGCCATCTCTTTCGACTACTCCGGTCCCTTCGAAATCAACCCCTGTGAGAAATGCGGGCTAGCTGACATGGACAACGGGACGATGGCTGATGTCCAGGACGGCTTTGCGCAGGACTTCGTGGGTGAGGGGAGCCGCGTCGCCTT
>DASYWT010000335.1:0-4154 GCA_035935775.1 Terriglobales bacterium | reverse complement strand
GAGGCGGCCATGCCGATCACTTCCTGCGCTCCCAGGTTGGCGGAGAGGAAGGCCAGGCCGCAGACCCAGGCGGGAATAGATCGCCCGGCCAGGAAAAAATCGGTGCTGGTTTTGATGTAGCGCTTCAGCACCGCCCCGATGCCCAGCACCGAGGCGAAGTACAGCAGCATGATGATCCAGTCAATGTAGGTCAGTCCCACGCGTTTCCTCGCCACTCCTGACGGAGAAATACCGCGAGTTCTTATGCGGCCTGGTCGAATACCCCGCTTCGCAAAGGGGACACCTTACAACTCCGGCCCGCCTAGCAGCAAGTGGCGGGTAGCGCCGGCGTGTCGGGGCGGACGCCTTCGCCCGCGGGAAGCCCGCTGCCGTTGTGGCGCGGACGCCTTCTCCGGCATTCGCCCTCCGCAGGAGGGCGTCATCCCGAGGGCCTTCAGGCCCGAGGGACCTCGCTTGCACTGCCGCCTATTTGTGTGTCCGCCCGAGCTTTAGGTTTGTCATCCTGAGCGAGCGCGAACCAAGCGCAGCGAGGCGAGCGCGAGTCGAAGGACCTTTCGTTTTTCCTGTGACCGTTGCGGGCTGCCGACCTGGACCGTCAACCGTCGGCTAAGCCGCTATGCGATAATCTGGTTCTGAGGATCACATGAGCAGCAGCACTTCGTCCTCCCTACCCAACCGCACCGTCTTTTGTGTGAAGTTCCAGCGCGAACTGCCCGGTCTGGATGAGCCGCCTTTCGACAACGAGCTCGGCCAGCGCATCTATGAGCACGTTTCCCGCGACGCCTGGAGCATGTGGGTGGACCACTGCAAGATTTTGCTTAACGAGTATCGGCTGAACCCCGCCAATCCCCAGGACCAGGAATTTCTGGCCAAGCAACTGGAGCAGTTCTTCTTCGGCGAAGGCGCCGCCCTGCCCGCCGAGTACGTCCCGCCTAAGAAAAAGCAGTAGCATCGAACGGTTCGGAACCGCAACCTCCGCTAGTTACTCCGCACAGCCCCGAAGGGTCGGAAGAGTAAAGCTCAGCGGTGGAAGCGAAGGGTAGACGGCAGAGAAATTCTTGCATGCGACGGAGCACGCGCCGGCTTGCCCCTCGCCCCTTCCCCGCGTACACTCCTTCGTTCGAGCTGATTCCACGGAGACCAACCTTGCGCACGCCCCTGGCTATTACCGCCTGCTTTCTGCTTACCGCTCTCTGCTCCGCCCAGGAACCGCCCAAATACCCCAACTTTCCCAGCGAAACCCCGGCACATCTCCAGCCCGCCACCTCCACCTTCGACTACGTCAAGCGCGACGTCATGATTCCCATGCGCGACGGCGTGCGCCTGAACACGGTCATCGTCATACCCAAGGGAGCCCACAACGCGCCCATGCTGCTCACCCGCACCCCCTATAGCGCCAGCGCGCAGACCAGTCATGCCGCCAGTTCGCATCTTGGCCCCATCCTGCAGGGCTACGACAACGCCGTAGACGTTATCGTCCAGGGCGGATATATCCGCGTGGTTCAGGACATTCGCGGCAAATACGGCTCCGAGGGCGACTACGTCATGACCCGGCCCCTGCACGGACCCTTGAATCCCACGCCGGTGGACGAATCCACCGACACCTACGACACCATTGAATGGCTGGTAAAGAACGTTCCCGAGAGCAACGGCAAGGTCGGTATTCTTGGCATCTCCTATGACGGCTTCCTGCCACTCATGGCGCTGGTGAATCCGCATCCGGCGCTCAAAGTTGCGGTGCCCATGAATCCCATGGTGGACGGTTGGATGGGCGATGACTGGTTCCACTATGGCGCTTTCCGCCAGCAGAACCTGCCCTACATCTACGAGCAAGAAGGCACGCGCGCCAATACCGAGAACTGGTGGTTCAGCCATCACGACGACTACGACGAATGGATGGCCGCAGTCTCCGCGGGCGAGATGGGGCGGCTTCACGGCCTGGAGCAGGTTGGCTTCTGGCGCAAGCTTCTCGAGCATCCCAGCTACGATTCCTGGTGGCGCGAGCAGGCCATGGATCGCATTCTCGGCGCCCAGCCCCTGAAAGTTCCCACCATGCTGGTGGACAGCCTCTGGGACCAGGAGGACATCTACGGCGCCATCGCTGTCTACAAGGCCATCAAGCCTAAGGACAAGAATAACGACATGGTGTACCTGGTCATGGGCCCCTGGCACCACGGCCAGGAGATCGAGGATGCCGGCGAGCTCGGTGCTCTGAAATTCCACAGCGATACCGGGCTTTACTTCCAGCAACACATCCTGCGGCCTTTTCTCGACCAACATCTGAAGGACAGCGCACCCAAAGCGGACATCGCGCCGGTCATGGCTTACGAAACCGGAACTAACCACTGGGAACGCCTGCCCGCATGGCCGGCGGGATGCACGAGTGGCTGTACCATCCAGCCCACGGCGCTATATCTCGAGCCGGGGCTAAAAGTCGGCTTTGCTGCACCGCAATCCGGCGCTGCCGCCTACGACGAATATGTTTCCGATCCTGCGAAGCCGGTGCCTTTTCGGGCTCGCCCCATTCAGCCCGTCGGCTACACCGACGGCTTCACCTGGTCCGAGTGGCTGGTGGATGACCAGCGCGAGGCCTCCGGCCGCCCTGACGTTCTGACCTTCACTTCCGATGTCTTGACTGCACCGGTCAAAATCAGCGGCCAGCCGGTCGCCAATCTCGTCGCCTCCACCAGCGGCACCGACTCCGATTGGGTCGTCAAGCTGATTGATGTCTATCCCGACCAGGTTGCCGATCAATCCGAGATGGGCGGCTACCAGCTCATGATTTCCGCCGATATCTTCCGCGGCCGCTATCGCGAAAGCCTGTCAGATCCCAAGCCCATCGCACCCGACAAGCCGCTGCTCTATCGCTTTGCCTTGCCCACGGCGAACCATGTTTTTCTGCCCGGCCATCGCATCATGGTGCAGGTGCAGTCAAGCTGGTTTCCGCTTTATGACCGCAACCCGCAGACGTTCGTGCCCAGCATCTTCTGGGCGAAACCCGGCGACTACCGCAAAGCCACGCAGCGCGTGTACCACCAGCCGGGAGGCGCAAGCTTTGTAGAATTGCCGCTGGTGAAGTCTCCTTGATGGCCGTTGGCTACTAGTCGTTGGTCGTTAAGAGGCTGGTCTTCAGTTGCCGGCTCTCGCCGCAATCTATTTTGTGGCGCGGGCGCCCTCGCCCGCGAATGCATTCCGCAGGAGACCGTCATCGCGAGCGGCAAGCCGACTTTTTGCGCTGTCATGCTGAGCAAGCGGCAGCCGCGCCAGCGGCGAAGCGAGTCGAAGCACCTCCTTAACGCAGCTTGGACCAGGGTGCAATTTCGGAATGAGCATCAATTCTGGATCGGTGCGCATTTCTTATCTGTCATGCTGAGCGAGCCGGAGCCGCGCCAGCGGCGAAGCGAGTCGAAGCACCTTGTGTTTGCTTCGAACTGACTATCGGCGAAATCAAGCGCGGGGTCCTTCGACTCGGACGGGCATATGTATGGCCCGTCCTCGCTCAGGATGACACGTGGGGTTTTTTCGGAGTAGAACAACATGATGGTCAACTACCAACTACCAACTACTGTTCTGTTCCGCACCCCTGAAATTTAACTGGAAATCTCCACAAACCCGCCGCGAGTCATTGGCATCCTAGTTGTGGTCAGCCGACACAAGGAGTACGTGTGGACGCGGCCTGCTTGCTATCACGCGAAGGAGGTGCCATGCTCGCCAAATGCGCCAATCCAGCCTGCACAGCCCCCTTTCTCTATCTCCGGGAAGGCAAGTTGTACCAGATAGAAGTAGGGGCGGATACCACTGCCAACCGCTCATCTGAGCAGAACGCGGATAACCCGCCCGTAGAAGATCGTAAACTTGCCCGCCGTTTGGAGTTCTTCTGGTTGTGCGGCCGCTGTGCCACGCAGATGACCCTGGCCTTGGATCGCGGAGGCGGCGTGGTGGTGGTGCCTACCCGCACCCAGGGAGCAATCGCCTCTTAGGCCTGGTTCGCTCTACATTCGGAGACTTCTACGGCCGGGCAGGCCCATCGCGGTCGTGGTCTGTGACCCGGGCCGGGCCGAACCGGTGTCGGGCTGCGGCCTGGGGCGGGCGCAATCGCCCGGTGCTGGAAGCTTAGCGCGACATCTCAAGCGGCAGGGGCAAGATCTCCCGCA
>DASYWT010000334.1:0-2023 GCA_035935775.1 Terriglobales bacterium | reverse complement strand
CTCGACAGCAACGGAAAGGTGCAATGCACCAGCTGCCACGACCCGCACCAGGAAAACCTGGACGCGACGGAGGGCAAGTTTCTGGTCAAGCCCAACAATCAGTCCTCCTTGTGCCTGAGCTGCCACCAGCCCGCGGGCTGGATGACTTCGGCGCACCATCTGCCGCCCGATCCAACCGAGGATATGGCATATACCAGCCAGCAAGGCGCGCACACCGGCTATCGCGGAGTCAGCTTGAATGGCTGCGAGAGCTGCCATCGGCCGCATTCGCCGCAAGTGGCGCAACGGCTGGTGAAATTTCCCGAAGAACAGACCTGCTACCAGTGCCACAACGGCACTGTAACCAGGCTGAACGTGCAGGCGGAAATGAGCAAGACCTATCACCACCCGGTGGAGATCACGCCTTCAGTACACGACGAATCGGAGGCGCCCAATTCCCCGATGTACACGATGCCGGAAACCAGTGCCGGAGCGGCACGGCATGCCGAATGCGTGGATTGCCACAATCCGCACTATGCCTACAATCGCGCGGGACAGGCGCCCCAGGTGAGCGGAGCGCTGGCGGGAGTACGCGGGCAGTCCTCGGGCAACACGTTTCTGCCGCAGAGCGCCAGCGAATACGAAGTCTGCTTCAAGTGCCACGGGGACAGCGCCAATAGGCCCCAGGTGATGGATACCAGCATCGCCGGCATTGGCTACGGGCGCAATCCGCAACGGCAGTTCAATCTGGGCAATCCCAACCGCTTCAACCAGCGGATGGAGTTTCAGTACAGTCTGTCTTTCCACCCGGTGACGCGGCCGCTGAATGCTTCCGCCGGGCCGGGAGGAGAGGTGCCTAGCCTGCGGCCAGCGCCCGTTTCTCCCGGCGGGGGTCCCCTGCCCGGACGGTTGCTCTCGGCCGTGAGCTACATCTACTGCAGCGACTGCCATAACAGCGATACCGGGCGGAACCTGGGGAGCGGCCTGGGCCCGGCGGGCCCGCACGGCTCCAACATTCCCCATCTCCTCGAACGGCAGAGCGCGCTCGAACTCCCTCCCGCCAGCGCGGGAGCCGCCAGCACGGGCGTACCTTTCTCCGTGAGCAGTTACGGCTTGTGCGACAAATGCCACGACGTGCAGGGCAGCATTTTGCGCGACCTCAGCTTTAGCAAGCATGCCGAACATATTCAGCACGGGGCGGCCTGCTCCACCTGCCACGATCCGCACGCTTCCTCGGCACCCATGCTCATGAACTTCGATCGCAGCATCGTTGGCCCGGCCAGCAATGGCGTGCTGCAGTACACGCGCACTGGTGTGGGGCACGGCACATGCACTCTCACCTGCCACGGCCAGGAGCACCAGGCGCTGGCATACTGAACTCCCCGGAGGGCGCGCGTTCGGCACCCCGAGATCGCCGTTTCTAGGCGGCACAGTCTCAAACCAAGTGTCAGTACTGTCCCCAACGCCACGAACTACAAAAGCGACCGGAGACGTCATAGCTTCAGGTGTGTCGGAGTATATATACGGTTAGTGACATATATGGCAGTGACCAAAGTACGATAGATCTGTTCGAACAATCGCCCACGACATGTGTCCGGCGGGAACCTGCAAAATCGACGAGTCGAAGTCGAGCGCTTTCTTACCGGGTCACATTATGTATACAGTTACTGATATAATACCATTTATGACCTAATTCCGAAAATGACACAAAGTGTCTCAGATCGCAGCTATTGATGCCAAATAATGTCGTAAGCGAAAGCCCCGGGCGCGAATCACGCCGGGGCAAGCCCTACATTTCGCAGGCCTTACCGCTTGGCAGCAAAAACCCTTCCAATGGCGACCAACTTGCTCCTGTCAGGAACACCGGGTGAGAGGGTGCTTAACCTTAACCTGACGAGGGGATGAATGAAAAAGCAAAAGGGTTTTTCACTGATCGAGCTTCTGATTGTGGTGGCGATCATTCTGATCATCGCTGCCATCGCTATACCCAACCTGTTGCGCGCTCGCATCGCCGCCAATGAGTCGTCCGCGGTGAGCTCGGTGC
>DASYWT010000333.1:0-3775 GCA_035935775.1 Terriglobales bacterium | reverse complement strand
GAAGACGGCGGCCCCGCCGCGCCCCATTCCCTTCTCGGCTAAACAGGAAGCTCTGGAGCACAACCCCGGTCGCCCGCTCGACCGCAACACCGAGCAGGCGCTGCGCACCAGAATCGCGCAGCAGCAGGTAAACCGGCCAGGCAAGATGGCGCAGCAGGAACCGTTTGGTTCTAAGCCGGGCAACAACCCTCAACCGGTTGCTAACCCGCCACAGCAACGCGAGCAGATGCCGCAGGCTCAGCACGGCTTGCGTTCACAGCCCAGGCAGGAAGTTCAGCAGCAGCCTGTGAACCGGAACGCCGGCAATGGCGAGCAGATGGCGCCCCAGTACCGCAATGTGCCTCGCCCGCCGCAGAACAACAACGCCTCACAACCGGGCTTCCGCCCCTTCGGTTCTTCGCAGGATGAGTCCCACTCCGTGCCGCAACCTCCGGCCCAGGGCAACCGGCAGCAGCAACCGGCTCAGAACAACCGGCCGCAGCCTGGTTTCCGTTCCTTCGGTTCCTCGCAGGGTGAGTCCCACTCCGTGCCGCAACCTCCGGCGCGGGACAACCGCCAGCAGCAGCCGGTGCAGGATAATCGGCAGCAGCCTGGCTTCGGTTCCTCGGCTTCGCAGCCTCACTCCGTGCCTCAGCCCCCGGCCAACTCTGGTGCAAGTCAGCGCAACGGACGCGGCCCGCAATCTGAAGAGGCTCAGCCCCGCTATCAGCAGAACCAGCCGAACTCCGGTTCTGGTCGCTATGATCGCGGCGGCAATCAGGGCGGTCCCGCGGCTCGGTCCAACAATCCGCAGCCAAATTCCCAACCGGCCCGCGTAGAACGTCCGGCGCCGCGTCAGGAATCGGCTCCCAGCGGCGGACGCGAAGTGCAGTCGCGCCCGTCGAATTCATCGGCGCCGCAACACGGCAAGCAGGAATCCAAGGACGAGTCCAAACCGGATAAGCGGCACTAAATCCGCAAATCGCAACGAACCGGCAGGGCGTGCTAACCGGCACACCCTGCTTTTTTTTTGTTCAAGTTCCTTTCGCCGCGATCAAACAAGCTTCTTCTGCACGTACGAGGGAGACGTAACAAGTTACGTCTCTACCAATGTTTGTGGCGCGGGCGCCCTCGCCCGCGAAACCGGCTGGGCAACCGTCCCCTCATACTGCTACGCCCTTCGGTAGAGACGTTGCTGGCAACGTCTCGGTGTCCGTTTCTGAAAGGGAGACGTAACAAGTTACGTCTCTACCCCTGTTCGTGCCTTGCGCTGAGCCAAGCACAAGGTCCTTCGACTCGCGCTTATTTCGCTGCGCTCAACTCGCGCTCACTCAGGATGACATTCAAGTTATGAGAGATCTGCGTTATCCGCGTTTATCCGCGGCGAATGAAGTTGTCTTGGCTGAATGCAGGGGCTGAAAGCTGACTGCCGCACTTACTCCCACTCAATCGTGCCCGGCGGCTTGGAGGTAATGTCGTACACCACGCGGTTGATGCCCTTGACCTCGTTCACGATGCGGCTGGAGATGGTTTTGAGCACCTCGGTAGGCAGCGGCACCCAGTCGGCAGTCATGCCGTCTTCGGAATGCACGGCGCGAATAGCGCAGGTATAGGCATAGGTGCGCTGATCGCCCATCACGCCCACCGACATCACCGGCAAAAGCACGGCGAACGACTGCCATATCTTCGTGTAAAGCCCGGCGCGCTTGATCTCGCTGACCACGACGTCATCGGCCTCGCGCAATAGCGCCAGCCGCTCCGGCGTGACCTCGCCCAGGATGCGCACCGCCAGTCCAGGCCCGGGGAAAGGCTGCCGTTGCAGGATCTCTTCCGGCATGCCCAGGTCGCGGCCGATCTTGCGCACCTCATCCTTAAACAAATCCTTTAAGGGTTCGATCAGCCGCAGCTTCATCTTTTCCGGCAGCCCTCCTACGTTGTGGTGCGTCTTGATGGTTTGGGAAGGGCCGCGCACCGAGCGCGATTCGATCACGTCGGGGTAGAGCGTCCCCTGCACCAGAAATTCCACGCGCCCCTGCTCGCGCTGGATGCGCTCCGCCTCTTCTTCGAAGATGACGATGAATTCGTTGCCGATAATTCGCCGCTTCTTCTCCGGGTCGGTCACGCCCCCCAGCCGCGCCAGGAAACGCTCTGAAGCGTCCACTGCAACCACGTGCAAGCCCAGCTTGTCGCGCAGGTTCTGCTGCACTTTTTCGAATTCATTTTTGCGCAGCACCCCGTTGTTGACGAAAACGCAGGTCAACCGGTCGCCGATGGCGCGATGCACCAGCACCGCGGCCACCGATGAATCCACGCCGCCGGAAAGCGCGCAGATGGCTCGCCCCTTCGCTCCCACCGTCTCCCGCACCTGGGCCATGGTGGCGTCCACAAAGTGCTGCGCCGTCCAGTTAGGCTGGGCGCCGCAGATTTCCAGCGCAAAGTTCTTCAGGATTTCCGTCCCCAGCTTGGTGTGGTGCACCTCGGGGTGAAATTGCACCGCGAACATCTGCTTTTCAGGATTCTCGATGGCGGCCACCGCATTTGCCGTCTTGCCGATCAGGCGGAATCCCTGGGGCAGTTCCATGGCCGTGTCGCCATGCGACATCCAAACCGAGAGCAGCTTGGGCAGGCCGTGGAAAAGCCGCGAGCCGTCGAGAATCTCCACCGTGGCGTGGCCATATTCGCGCTTGTCGGCAGGGCGCACTTTGCCGCCCAACACGTGCGTCATCAACTGCAGGCCGTAGCAGATGCCAAGCACGGGCAGGCCCAGGTTGAACACCCGCGGGTCGGCCGCGGGTGCATCCTGGTCGTACACCGAACTGGGCCCGCCAGAGAGGATGATGCCGGCCGGAGCGTAGCTCCTGATCTCATCAATTGCTGCCGTGCAAGGCAGGACGACGGAAAAGACATTCTGTTCGCGGATGCGGCGCGCGATTAACTGCGAATACTGGGCGCCGAAGTCGAGGACGACGATAGATTGGGCTTCCACGGTCTACTGTGCCAGAGCGATGCTAGTAGTGTAAAGCAGAAAGACAGGAGTCAGTAGTCGGGAGTCAGCGTGGAAGCCCCGGACTTTAGTCCGGGGACTGAGGAATCAAACGATGTCGGGCTTCAGCCCCAGTGCTCCCGCTTCGGACACAGGCAACGTCAGCTCTGGCGGGGGTACCTGTTCAGGAACTGGCTGCGCCTCCCCGCCCGGCCCCGCCAACGCCACATACGCCGCCAGCCGCGTGATGTAGAGAAAATCGGCGTAGGCGAAGTAGCCTGCCGCGATCGCCACCAGCGCCCATCCCGCCTCCGGCGCCCGCGTCATCAGGTCAAAAACCAGCACGCCCGAAGCCAGTGCTGCCGCCAACGCCGCATAATGCAGCAGGACAAAGGGCAGGCTGGTCAGCACCACCTCTCCGCAGGCGTTTTGGACCAGGTCCACCGCCGCTGCGATCGCCCCGAATGTGTCCTGCAGGTCCCGCACCGCGAATATGGCTGAGAGCGAGAGCAGCCAGTTGAGCAGAGCCCACACCAGCCATATGCATCCGATCAGGATTACGGCCAGCACCAGGCTGGGCGCCGCGTCCCCCCGCGGACCGGCGAAATGGGCAAGAATCAGCGCCCCGCCCGCGGCCAGCACCGTCGCCAGCCACAGCCCCGCCCGTAGGAAGCTCAGGCCCAGCAGCGCCTTGTAAGCGCCCTGCCGCTCCGGCAGCAACGCCTTTAGGGTTACCAACCGCCCCAGCGCCGCGCCCAGCATCCACAAAATCGCCATCGCCGTTGCCGCTACGATCACGCCTGCGACCAGACG
>DASYWT010000332.1:0-16093 GCA_035935775.1 Terriglobales bacterium | reverse complement strand
ATCGAGCACGCGAACGTCCTGAACCGTGATGGCCTGGGCGGTGGTGTTCTGCACTTGCACAGCAACGCTGCCCAAGGGGCGCTCGTCGTAGAGCTGCAGCGTGTATTGCAAAGTTGGTTTGCCGTTCGTACCGGCAAAGGTGACTTCCAGTTGGTGGCCGGAACCCAGGGTGTCCTGAAAAGTGGAGGCGCTGGCACTGGCCTGATGCTTCGGATAATCCGTGGACCAGATCCACTGATGATTGACTTCAGCGCCGACCCGAGCGACCAGTATCGGGGCGCGCAGCCCTTCCCCGCGCAACTCCAAAGACCCATCCTGCGGACGCACTGATACCGACAGCCACCGATTGTTGAGGGAGTTAGTTTGGCTGTAAGCCGGCAGCAGGAACAAAGAATTCAGCAGCACGAATGCAAGCACTCGGGTGAGCTTCATGACCGGCGCATCTCCTTCCGCGTTTAAAGGCCGGGAATCCAGTGTTGGGCGTTGGTGCGAAAGATTTTCCGCAAGACCGGCTCCGGCAGTTCCAAGCCTTGAATTTTCTTGCCGTTGTAATCGAGCGTCTGGTCGGTGGCCAGGAACTTCCAATCCCGCGCGTAGGTTGATTGCCAGTCTTTAATGTCCTCGTCCACTTTGGCATCCGGCGAAAGATCCAGATCGGTGCCATAGAGCACGCGGTCCTGATACTTGATGAGGAACGCGCGCACCCTCTCGCGCGGGGTCAGCATCAGGTACTCCATCCGCGCCGCCATATCAATGGCGAAGTTGGGATAGCGGTCGAAGTGGCGGGCGATGTTGTCGAGGTCCTTTTCCATGCTCCCCAGGTGGACTCCGACCATGCGCAGGTCAGGGTTCATTGCCAGCACGTGGTCACGAGCCTGCAGAATTTGCTGTTTGGAGGGGAACCCCGGCTTCTTGTACAGAAACCACTGCGGATTTTCCTGGTAATAGGACCAGGAGGGGTCAGAAGGATCAGGCGGGCCCCAGGCCACGTCCGGTTCTGCCTGATGCGACATAAGGGTTTTGCCGTGGCTGGCAATGTCCTTGTAGATGGGTTCAAATTTCGGATCGTCGGCAAACACAAACTTACCGTTGTGCTTCAATTCCATGCCGATGTTTTTCCAGATCTTGACGGCGATTGCGCCGTCGACAAAATTCCTATTCAGTTCCCGGATAGCGTCGGGGTCAAACGAAGGGCTGTCGAACTTGTAAGGATCAAACGTGGTACACCAGGCGATATGACCCTGGCCGGAGTGGAGAAGTTCACGGGCAATCTCAACCTGGGCCGAGAGCTGCTTGCGGTGAGGCTGGGTGTCGTCCACAACCAGGATGTTCATCACCTTCAGATTCAGGCGGTTGAGCATGGCCTGGAAGGCGGGGTCGGTCTTGAAAATGTGAACGTGGACATCAATGGGATGAATACCGGCAAAGGCTTGCAGCGCCTGCTGCGTGGTCATCTCCGAAGCAGGCGGCGCGGGGGAGAAGGCGCTCAAACGCCGGGCTGACCAACCGGCGATCACCAAAGTGAAAATCACAGCACTCAGAAGAACTGCGCGATTTGTAGCTCTCATTGTGACTCCTGTTTCGACAACGCTTATGTTGAATCCATCTCACAGAAGGATCGGTTTGATCCCGGTGAGCTGACAGAAATCCGCCAGCGCGCCATACAGGTCAGGGCCGTAGCCCAGGCAGGCGTACTCGTTGGTCCAATGCTGCAGCAACTGCTCGACATCGCAATGGACAGTTACAAACCCGTGCGGCCAGAAAGGAATGCCGCACTCGTGCAGACGTTCTTTCACGCGGTTGCGCGGGGGCTCGAAGACGCTGGCCCGGGTGACCACCATCTGAAATTCCCCGTTGACCCTGCCCAGGCGAGCGATCACGCCCTCGCCCACCTTGCAGATCAACTTGACGGAGAGGCCGCCGGCCTCGCCTTCGGTGGGAATGCCGTGCTCCGCAAATCCGGCCGGCCCAAGCTGGCTGGCGAGGGAAGGCGGGCAAGCGCCGTCGCCGATGATCTTGATTTCCTTCCTGGCCTTATCAAGGTGCTGCAGGTCGCCGTAGTACACGCGCTCCTTGCTTAATTTGGTGAGCAGGAAAACCGTGAGCGCGGTGTTGAAGTCGCCCAGAGTGGAGGTGCCGTGGCCATCTTCCAGCATCATGCTCTGCGCGAAGCAGGTGGCGGAATAGTCGTCGCCCAGGCCGGGAAATGACTGGATAGTATAGAAATCAAATTTCTCTCGCTCCACGAGCTGCTTCAGCGCCAGATAGAGGCGGATGGAGCGCTCATTCACCACGCCCTTGTCAGGCGCTTTACCGAATAACTTTTTCAGTCGCGGCTCCAAGGCTGCGATGGGTTTTGCGGGAATCTTCTCGGCGGTGCGGATCAGTTCGGTGGTATCGCGGGAATCAATATCCACGCCAAACATGCGCATCCACTGAGAAGGATCGGCAACGCCGCAGGTCTGGCCCATGCCACGGCCGCCGAAGGCGCCAAGGGTGGCGCCGTTCAGCAGGCTCTTCAGATGTGCGGCGCGCGCAAAGCTGACGATTTTGTCCACCGTATCCTGTTCAGCCGTGGCTCCATAGACGAACTTGTGCTCCACCCCAATCTCCAGCAGCGCGCCATGCATGACCAGGCCGCCCACCGGGCGCCAGCCTTGCGACCCGGGATGCGTCCACAGTAGAACACCCTTGCCCGTGGCGGCGTAGTCGCGCAAGGCCGCCGCCAGATGCGCCGCCCATACCCAGGTACCGGAGAAAAGCACGATAGTGTCAACTTGGTCATTGAGCTTCATCTTGCGCATGGCGGCGCAAGCTTCTTCTTTGCTGGCAACCACCAAATCGTGCTCCACCAGCTTGAGCCCACTCTTTCTCAGCGCCGCTTTTGCGTTCTTGACCACCTGGGAATCTATAAACGGCACGCCCATGGGATCTTTCAGGCCGTCCTTGTGCACGCCATAGACGATGAAGCCGACGACAGGCTGAATCATTGCGGTTCGCCTCCTTGGGCAAATTGAGCCGGAATGTCGCGCACCGGCGCCAGCGCGGGATACAGGGACCGGTATTGCCGGACTTGAGACGCATATCCAGCGGCCAATACGGGGTCGGGCTCGACCACGCTCTCTTCCCGAACCAGCGCGCTCACCGCCTCAGCGATGCTGGAATAGGTTCCCGTGGCCACGCCCGCCAGTATGGCAGCGCCCAGGCAGACTGCTTCCTGGGACCGCATCACATGAAAGCGGCGGCCGCTGAGCGCGGCGCGAAGCCGGAGCCCCAGACGCGAGCGAGTGCCTCCCCCGCTGCCGTAAACATCAGTAAAGTCGCCCACAGCGCGGGAGAGAATTTCTGCCATCAGCGACAGTTCGCAGGCAATTCCCTCCAAAACGGCCTTATAGAGCTGCTCCCGTGTAGTTGCCGGCGTGAGTCCAAAAATTGTTCCGCGGGCCTTGGGGTTGAAGTCGGGATTACAGGTGCCGATCAGGTGGGGAAGAACGCAGACGCCGGAGGGCTCAGCCGGAGCGTGGGCTTCCAGCCGCGCATAATCTTCCAGTTCTGAAACATCATCTTCCGACGTGCTACCGCCGCGATACAGCAGGTCGTGGAGCCAGCTGACCATGATTCCCGAGGGAAAGTAAGCCAGCGTGACGAACTGTTCGGGAACGACGTGGCGATAGGAGTTCAGCGAAGCGGAAAACGCTGCTTCCGACAGTGTTGGCCGGGCTGCCGATGCCAGCAGGCATTCGTAGGTGCCCATGGAATCGGCGACGCGTCCGGGTTTTGTCACGCCGACTCCTAGCGCGCCGCAGGGCTGGTCATGCCCTCCCACTACCACCGCTGTGCCCGCGCGCACGCCGATTTGAGCCGCCGCCTCGGCAGTCAGCTTCCCCGCAATCGTCCCGGCGGGGACAGGGATGGGCAGCCTTTCGCTCGACAGACCCACAGCGGAGAGCATTTCTTCCGACCAGCAGGCGTGTCGCACATCGAAGGCAAGAAAGCGTGACGCCAGGGAGTAGTCAATGTAGGGGGGCAGGCCCAGGCCGGCTAGCAGAAAATCGGTGACCCCTAGAAAGCGCTCGACCTCGGCAAAACTCTTTGGGCAATGCCGCTTGAGCCACAACATTTTTGGAATCGGGTACATGGGATGGACGATGTGGCCGGTAATTTCAAAAATGCGCCGGCGGCCGAGTTGCGCTTCGAACCAGGCGGCTTCGGCAGTAGCGCGGCTATCCATGTTCAAAATGGCGGGGCCCAGGGGCCGGCCATGGCGGTCCACCGGCACGAAGGTTTCGCCGTGCGAGGCAATGCACACCGCCTGCACCCGATCCTGACCCGCCCTGGCCGCGGCACTCTGCGCAGTCGCGCACAGCGCATCCCAGAAAATCAGTGGAGACACCTCAGCGAATCCGGGTTGGGGAAACTGCGGCGAGTATTGGCGGGTGCTCTGCGCCAGGATTTCGCCGGCGGGCGAAAAGAGGACAGCTTTAGAGCGGCTTGATCCAACATCCACCGCCAAGATGCTCATGACGCTATTGACCTGTCGAACCTGATGCCGCGGGGCGTTGCCCCTCCGCAACTTTCAAGGCGGAGCGGGCCTTGGTGAGGAAGCTTTCCACGTCCCTCGCCTGAAACACGTTGCGTCCGAAGAAAACTCCGGCAGCGCCTGATTGCGCGATTTCACGCACGGTTTGCAAGGCGTCTTCGTCCGAGCCGGTCTTGCTTCCACCCAGCACCAGAATCGGGATAGGGCAATCCTTCACCACTGAGGCCATCGAGGCGACATTGCCCGAGTAATCGGTCTTGATCGCATCGGCGCCCAGTTCCGCGGCCATGCGAGTGTGAAGCTTGAGCCACTGCGGATCGCGATAGTCCTGCACCTTGGGACCGCGGGCCAGCGACTCTACAATCAGCGGCATACCCAGAGTTTCGCATTCCCGTGCCACTTCCGCCGTGCGGGCGATTTCCCCGGCCTCGAATTCGGGGTCGCCTGTGCCCACAACCAGGTAAGTGATCACGGCGTCGGCGCCCAGGCGGAGCGCCTCTTCGGGTCGAGCCAGCAGGCGGCTACGGGCCTGCTTCTGGGCCATAGTTTCCGGGGCGCCCCAGATGGTTGACCAGTCAATGCGCGCGATGATGCCAGGCATGGCGGGAGCCAGCAACGCGTCGGCGCAGTGCCGCAGCATCCCGGGGCTGAGCAGAATGCCGTCGCAACCCGCATTCACAAAGCGGCGGATCTGTCCGGCCGCGTCCTCCGTGCCTGGAATCGGCCCCAGCACCAGAGGGTGATCGAAGGCTACGACCAGAACACCGTGGCTGCGGCCGTGAAAAATGCGGTTCAACCGGAGTTTTTTGGCGCTCACGGACACGGGCTATTAAAACGATGTAATATGCTGCGCGGAGCCAATCTACCGTCTGCCGGTAAGCTTGTCAATTTGGCCTGCCCGCGCGGCTCGGTGCAGTATCTGGGGGCCGGTGGTGTGTTACACTTCGCCGCGTAGCCGCCGCAAAGGCCAGACAACATGCGGGTGAGCAGAAGTTCCACGGTGACCATTCGGGATGTGGCCGGAAAGAGTGGGGTATCTGTTACCACTGTCTCCATGGTACTCAACGATGCGCCGCTGGCCCGCCACATACCGCTGACCACTCGCAACCGCGTAAAGCGCGCGGCCAAGGATCTGGGCTATCGGCCAAATCTATTTGCCCGTTCTTTGCGCAGCAATCGCAGCCAGACCTTAGGCGTAGTGGTTTTCGATATCACCGACCCGTACTGCACACAGATACTGCGCGGGATCGAAGATTCGCTTTACCACTCCGGCTACCTGCCCATTCTGACCGATATTCAGAACAAGCGGGCGCGTTTTCAGCGTTGCGTGGAACTGCTCCTGGAACGCCGGGTGGAGGGCGTGATTGCCATCGCCAACCCGCTCTATCTGGAAAGCGATTTGCTAAAGAACTTCGCCCGCAGCGAGGTCCCAACCGTCGTAATTGGCCGCCAGTTGGCGGAAGATACTCTTAGCTCGGTGGTAGTGGACAACCAGGCCGGCACCTTCGCCGCCCTGGAATACCTTTACGGCCTGGGCCACCGCAAGGTCGCGTTCATCCGCGGTCCCAAGGCCCTGGTGGACAGCGCTCCGCGGTGGAAAGGCCTTTGCGAGTTTGCCTGGCAGGCAGGCATGAAAATTGACCCCAAGCTGGTGGTCGAAATCCAAGGCAGCAATTCCACTTATCTCGGGGGAGTGCAGTTGACGCGCGACCTCCTGCACCGGGAACAGGAATTTACCGCTCTGGTCACCTTCGATGATCTGACCGCATTCGCCGCCATCGGCTGCCTGACCAAAGCCGGGCATCGGGTCCCGGAGGATGTTTCCGTAGTCGGTTTTGACGACATTCCCGGAGCCGGCTTCTACAACCCGCCGCTGACTACCGTCCACCAGCACCTGGAAATGCAAGGTTCCATTGGCGCTGAAATCATTCGCGACCTGATTCACGCGCGCAACAGCAAGGAAGCAACCAAGCCCCTGCACCGGCGGGTTGTTCCTCGGCTGATAGTGCGCCAGTCCACGGCCCCGCCACGGCGTGGCTAGTCCGATTCACGCTTGACAGGCCGCCTGCAAAAGCCCACAGTAAATGCTTTTAATGAGTGAAACCGCAATGCCGGCCATTGATCGCAAACAACTCTACAATTGGTGCAGCATTCCTGGCCGCGACCTGGCCCGGCATCCGGGGCTGAAGGTGCGCTTGCGGGTGGTGCGCGATTCCCAGGAAATGGGCGGCCTGATGGCGCGGGAACTGGTGGAGGTAATTGAGGAAAACAACCGGCATGGACGCGCCACCCGGGCCATTATTCCCTGCGGACCCACCTGCTGGTACAAGCCCTATACCGACCTGGTTAATGCGCGCAGCGTCTCGCTCGCCAACCTGTTTGTGTTTCACATGGACGAATGCCTGGACTGGCAGGGCCGGCTTCTGCCCCGGAATCATCCCTACAATTTCCGCACCTACATGGAGAAGCATTTTTACGGCGGCATCCGGCCGCAGCTTGCCGTTCCTGAGGCGCAACGCCTCTGGTTGACTCCTGCGACCGCGCAGAAAGTTGCGGAGGCGATTGCCCAGGCGCCGGTTGACATCACAGTAGGTGGCTGGGGTCAGGATGGCCACGTAGCCTACAACCAGGCGCGCCGCAATCCCTATAGCAGTCTGACCGTGGAGGATGTGGCCAATTCCACCATTCGCATTCAGGAAAACAATCCTGACACGATTCTCGCCCTGGCGCAGCGAACCTTCGGCGCCGCCTACCAGTTTGTGCCGCCCATGTCCATCACGCTGGGCGTGCGCGAGTGCCTGGCTGCCGGGAAAGTGCGCGTTTATAGCGACACCGGCGCGTGGAAGCAGACGGCTCTGCGGGTGGCGCTGTTCAGCGAGCCGACGCCCGAGTATCCCATGACCCTGCTGCAGCGTCATCCCGACGCCATCATTACCGCCACGGAGGAAACGGCGCGCCATCCCATCAGCGAGAATCCGGATTGGGAGCTGTTTTGAGCACGAAGCGGCGGCCGCGCGGGGATGGACCTGCCGGTTACTGCCGGATGATCGGTATCGGCGGAATCGGCAGCGGCATTTTCTTCGCCCTCGATGGTAATCACACCCTGGGGCGGGACGAAAGCCGCCTGGGCAGACTGCTCGACATTCGCGACTACTGCAAGCTCCACATCATCAGCCACTACGTGGCCAGGCTGTTGCGGGCTCCGGGCAGCGGCTTCCGTGTGATTCCGGTGGGAAAAGTCGGCGACGACCCGCCCGGGCGGCAGATGATCGTGGAAATGAAAGCTGCCGGGATGGATACGGAGCAGGTGCAGACTGTGGCCGGATCGCCCACGCTGTTCAGCGTCTGCTTTCAGTATCCCGACGGCATCGGCGGCAACATCACCACCAGTAACTCGGCCGCTGCCCAGTTGACTTGCAAGGACATAGACAAGCTGGAACATCTGTTCACGGAACCGGCGGTGGCGCTGGCCGCACCCGAAGTTCCTCTGGAAGCGCGGGCTCATTTTTTGAAAATCGCCGGCCGACACGGCGCCTTTCGCTCCGCGTCCTTTACCGCCGCGGAGGTGGCTCCCGCGCTGGAGTTGGGTATGTTCGCGAATCTGGAACTGGTGAGCCTGAACGAAGGCGAGGCCGCGGTTTTGGCCGGCGGCGCCTTTGATCCGGAGAAGCCGCATCCCTTTCTGCAAGCCTGTGAAAAGGTCGTGAAAGCCGGCTATCCTGGTCTGCGGCTTGTGGTCACGGCGGGCAGCCTGGGCGCGTTCGGGTATTGCTCGGGTTCCTGGGACTTCTGCCCCGCGCCTAAGGTGAGGGTGGCCTCTACCGCCGGAGCCGGCGATGCGCTGCTGGCGGGCCTGATTGTGGCGACTGTGGCCGGCGTTCCCTTCCTGCGCCAGGACCATTCACTGCAACGCAACCGCGCGGAGTTGGCGGCCAGCGCTCTGGATTTTGCCGTGCTTCTGGGCAGCTACACCGCGACCTCCCCTCACACCATCCATCCCGAGGCCGGGGTGGAGAACCTGCGGACGTTTGCTCGCGAAACCGGAGTGTCGCTCGCCCCCTCGATTCGCAGCCTCCTGGACGCCGCCGGCGAGACCAGTGTGGCGACGCGTCGCTAGCGTGCGGATTTTCGCTGGACACCCTTGACAGAGGGGATTATCCGGTATCACCATGTAAACCGTTTTAATGAACGGTTTTTGCTGATCTCCTCGTCTGCCCGGCGCAGCAGCTCAGCAAACTGGAAAACCAGGCGGCCAGCTGAAGGTTGCCATCCATGACTTTCCTGAGGATGCGAGCACGCATCGCCTTTCGTCCAGCCATGCTGGCGTGCCTCAGCCTGCTCATCATTGCCAGTTGCAGCCGTCATCCAACGCCCTCCGCGGATACAGAGCGCTCCACCGTCCAGGTTAGAGTTACCGGGGGCGCAGTAGTCCTGACCACGTCGGCAGCAAAATTTGAACTGTCCCCAGCCGGATATCTGAAGGCCTCGCTATTAAGCGGCGGCCAGGCGTTGTCCCTCGATGACCCCGACCCGGCCGGAAGCAGCGACTTTGTGGTCAGCGGCCGAAAAACGATTGACGATTTTCACCTCGACCTCGCTGCCGCCAGAGTCACTGAGGGCGCGGGCCGTTTAGGCTCCCGAGGCAAGACAGTGGAGATCTCCGGCCGCAGCAGCAATTCCTCCCTGGAAAAGGTTCTGACCATCGAGATAACTGACGAGTTTCCACAGATTGCCTTTACTACCGTGTCCTACAGGAACACGGGGAACTCTTCTCTGCCGCTTGACCAGGTGGTTGCCCAGCGGCGCCGCCTGAACGCTTCGCAGGCTGATGCCAAAGCAGCGCCGTACTCCATGTGGTCGTTCTCCGGCGCCAGTGAGAAGTGGGGGAAGGATGACGTGATGCCGGTCTCCACCAGCTTTTCCCGTGCCAACGTGATGGAGACGGTGATGCACAACGATGAAAACAGCACCGGAGGTGGTATTCCGGTTGTCGCCTTCTGGACGCGGCCGGTGGGCGAAGCCATTGGCCACGTCGAACTCCTTCCCTGGGTCATGTCGTTACCGGTGCGTACGGAAGCGGATCAGCGGGTGAGCGCTTCCCTCACTTTAAAACCGGAACAGGAATTGAAGCCGGGCGAAGTCTATTCCACGCCCCTGAGCTTTGTCGCCGTGTTCCGCGGCGACTTTTACGAGCCTCTGCATCTCTACTCCAGTGTTCTGCAGCGGGAGGGCTGGACGCTTCCCAGCGCCACCACCGGTGACTACCAGGCGAACTGGTGCGGCTGGGGCTATGAGATGAACGTCACGCCCAAGCAGATGCTGGGCACCATTCCCAAGCTCAAGCAGCTAGGCTTCCGCTGGGCCACGCTGGACGCGGGCTGGTTCAACAATCGCGGCGACTGGGACCCAAACCCCAGGACGTTCCCCGACGATTCCATCCGCAAAGTAGTGGATGCCTATCACAAGGCGGGCATTCGCATCACCCTGTGGTGGATTCCCCTGGTGGTCGAGGACGGCGAGGGCAAAGACATTCTGAATGGGCGGCGTTACCAGCTGGCGGAGGTGGCGAAGCAACATCCCGACTGGCTGATACTGGACAAAAATGGCAAGCACGCGCGCGCCACTGCCGACATGGGCGCGCTGTGCCCGGCCGTTCCCGCGGTGCAGCAGTACTACAAGCAGCTCACAGAAAAGTTCATTCGCGAATGGGGCTTCGATGGCAGCAAGCTCGACTTTTCTTACATCGTACCGCCCTGCTACAACCCCAAGCACCACCACAAATCCCCCATGGATTCGGTGCACGCCATGGGTGAAATCTACAAGATTATCTTCCAGACCACGCGCGCGCTGAAGCCGGACAGCGTTACCCAGAGCTGCCCCTGCGGCACGCCGCCCAACATGGCCTGGCTGCCGTTCATTGACCAGGCGGTGACCGCCGACCCGGTGGGTTCGCGCCAGGTGCGCCTGCGCACCAAGATGTATAAAGCCCTGCTTGGCCCGCAGGCCGCGGTGTATGGGGACCATGTGGAGCTGACCAAAATCAATTTCGCCAACAGCAATCACGAGGTGGATGTGGGCAGCGACTTCGCCTCCACCATCGGCACCGGCGCCGTTCTCGGCACCAAGTTCACCTGGCCTGACTACGGGCCGAAGTTCAAGACTGTCGAACTCACGCCACAAAAGGAAAATTACTGGAAGAAGTGGATTGATATTTACAGCACGAAAATGCTTTCCCGCGGCGAGTTTCTGGATCTTTACACCTATGGCTACGACACGCCCGAGGGCTACGTGATCGCCAAAGACGGCAAGACGTACTACGCCTTCTATGCACCGGAGAAAAACCCGGACTGGTCGGGTGAGGTCGAGCTGCGCGGTTTGAAACCCGGCCGCTACCAGCTGACGGATTACGAGAATGGCAAGCAACTGGGCATGGTTGACTCGCAAAGCCCGAAGCTGAAAGTTTCGTTTAGTGAACACTTGCTGTTGGAAGCAAGTCCGCAATAAGAGCGGTTTTCGCTGTTGAAGGTTCAACTTCGCTGGCCGCTGGATTTGGTTGAGCACAAGGCCCGGGATTCTTGCCGTATTCCTGCCGCTAAGGAGGCTTGCTATGTCGCCCTCATTGACTCGTTTACACGCTCTGCTTGCTTTCTGCATGATCCTGCTGGCCGCCGGCTTGTGCTGGGGGCAAAAGGATACAGGAAGCATAGTGGGCTCCGTCACCGACTCCTCGGGCGCCGTGGTGCCGCACGCCAGCGTCACCATCACCGACGTGGACCGCGGGACGTCGTTTGCCACCTCCAGCAACTCCTCCGGTGAATATGTGTCCGGCCCTCTAAAGATTGGCCGCTACCGAATCAAGGTGGAGAAGCAGGGCTTCAAGAGCGTGGTGGTCGGCCCGGTGCAACTCAACGTCCAGGAGCGCCCCTCGGTCAGCGTCACGCTGCAGGTAGGACAGGTGCAGCAGGAGGTCACCGTGACCTCCCAGGGCCCGCAACTGCAAACCGAGACTTCGGACCTGGGGCAGGTAGTGACCGGGCAGCGCATTGAAACCCTGCCCTTGAACGGGCGCAACTACGCGCAACTGGCTCAACTGGGCGCCGGGGTGGTTCCGGCGGAACCGGGCTCGCGCGAGGAAAAGAGTTTTGGTTTCAGCTCCAACGGCGCTCGCGCCTTGCAGAACAACTTCCTGCTCGATGGGGTGGACAACAATTCCAACCTGGGCGACCTGCTGAACGAGAGCACTTACGTCATTCAGCCTTCGGTGGATGCAATCGGCGAGTTCAAAGTTCAGACCAACGCTTACAGCGCCGAATTCGGGCGCGGCAACGGCGCCATTATGAACGCCGTGATCAAGTCCGGAACCAACCAGTTCCACGGCGACGTTTACGAGTTCGTGCGCAATGAGAAGTTCGACGCCACCAACGCATTTGACGAGTTTGGCAAGCAGCCCTACAAGCAGAACCAGTTTGGCGCTACGCTGGGCGGCCCCATCATCAAGAACCGCACGTTCTTCTTCGTAGACTATGAAGGGTTGCGCGTGCGTCAGGCCACGCCCATTCTGGGTGTGATTCCTACCCCGCAGATGAGGGCCGGTGATTTCAGCGGCGATCTAACCAACTTGCCGGCCATGGCCGTGGACCCCAATACCGGGCTCCCCACGAACCGACAGGCCGCAGATTGCGCAGGCAACCCCACATTTTTCGGCGAGATTTTCAACACTCGCCTGACTCAGGCATCGAACCTGAACCCCGATGGCTTCTGCGGAGTGCCCATTACCTCCGGCGGACAGTTAAACGTTTTCCCCCAGGGCCTGATTGATCCCCTAGGCGCCCGCTTAGCTGCCCTGTACCCGGCGCCCAACACCAACCGCAGCGGCTCGAATTTGCTGGTGGACCCGCGCCGGCAGCAGAGCCGCAACAACTTTGATATTCGCATTGACCACAAAATCGCAGCCAAGGACGATTTCTTTGGCCGCTTCAGCTACGAGAATCAGCCCAGCTTCATTCCCGCGCCTTTCAACAACGTGCTCGATGGCGGCGGGTTCTTCGACGGCCTGGAAGACAATTCCTACCGCAGCCTGGCGCTAAGCGAGACTCACTTGTTCTCCTCCAGCCTGGTCAACGAGTTCCGCGCCGGCTACAACCGCATCAACTCTCACCGCTTCCAGCTCAACTTCGATAAGAACGTCGCCGGCGATCCGTCTTTCGGCATTGACTATCCAGGTATTCCCTTTGCCCCTCTTAATGGAGGCTTGCCGCAAATTACCTTCGGCGACGGCTCCGCCGTCATCGGCAGCTCCACCTTCCTGCCTTCGCTTGAGATCCAGAACAGCTACGTCCTGACCGACAATTTGACCTGGGTGCATGGGAAACATTCGTTGAAGTTCGGTACCGAGATCCGCCGCGAACAGTTCACTATCTTCCAACCTGCGGCTTCTCGCGGCACCCTGGATTTCGGCAGCGGCTTTACCGACAATCCTGCCGCGCCGAGTAGCGGCGGCGCCGCCTTCGCTTCCTTCCTGCTTGGCATTACTGATGGCGGGCAGATTACCAGTCTGCACAACGTTGACTATCACCGGCCGGTGTACGCGTTTTTCACACAGGACGACTATCGCGTTACTCCCCACCTTACCCTCAATCTAGGGCTGCGCTATGAGCTCTTCACCACCGTCAAGGAGAGCCACGATCAGCAAGCCACCTTCGATTTTGCGTCTCAGGGGCTGCTCGTGCCTAAAGGGCAGAACCTGCAACTCACCCCAACCCTGGCGCAGAGCATTCCCATTTTGCGCACCGGCGGGCGCGGGCTGATTAATCCTGACCTGAACAATTTTGCCCCGCGGATTGGACTCTCCTACCAGATCAACGACA
Organism: Terriglobales bacterium; assembly: GCA_035935775.1. Taxonomy (GTDB): domain Bacteria; phylum Acidobacteriota; class Terriglobia; order Terriglobales; family Acidobacteriaceae; genus JAICWP01. Next base: position 2,686 of record DASYWT010000332.1, on the reverse strand, counting down.
AACTGGTGCTGCGCACAGGTTACGGAGTTTTTTACGGCGGCGACGAAAACGGCCCCTACTCCAACCCCAGCCCGGCTTTTAACCCGCCGTTCTTTTCCATCCAGTCGTTTAACACACCCTGCGGGCTGGCATCAGCCAACCCTGCGCTCGGCCCGAACGATTGTGCCATTCCCAACTTCAACGTCCTGTCCCAGGGCTTCCCGGCAAATTCGCTCAGCGACCCCAATACACCGCAGCTGTTTTCCAGTGATCCCAACCTGCGGACGCCTTACACCCAGCAGTGGCACTTCGGCCTGCAGTACCAGTTGCCATCGCAGACCATGCTCCAAGTTTCATACGCCGGCTCGCGCGGCACCAAACTGTACGCTTTTTACAACGGCAACCAAGCTGTGCCTACAGTGGATCAGACCGCTCCCCTGCTGCCCCGCCGGCCCGTGCACACCTGCAACACCGCGCTACTGCCCAACTGTGATCCCTCCGTGTTCGACACCACCATTACGACCTTCCGGTCGAATGCCTTCTCCAACTACAACTCCCTGCAAGCGCGCCTGCAGAAACGGCTTTCGCGCGGCCTGCAGTTTGAAGCCTCCTACACCTACAGCCATGCCCTTGACGACGCCTCCAGCGCCAACCTGGGCTCGTTCGCTACCGGGGACTTCCGCGACCAGCGTTTCCCGCAGCGGGAATATGGCAACGCCGATTTCGACATCCGGCACCGTTTTGTTCTCAGCTACTTCTATGAGCTGCCTTTCGGCAAAGGCAAGACCTTCGCCGGCAACGCCAGTGGCGTGCTGGATCAGATCATCGGCGGCTGGCAAGTCGCCGGCATTACTACCGCCTCTACCGGCAACTACTTCACCCCCACCGACATTGCCACCGACCTATCGAACTCCGATGGTGGCGGCGATGTCGCCAGTTCCGCCCGCCCCAATCAAGTCGGCGATCCCAACACCAAGCCCTGCATCCCTGGCACCCTGTTTAACACCTGCGCCTTTGCCACCAACACCGTGCTTGGCGCCTTTGGCAACGCGGGACGCAACGTCATTCGTGGCCCGGGATTTCAGAACTGGGACCTTTCGCTGTTCAAAACGTTCCCGCTGAACGAACGCGAGCGCTTTGAATTCCGCGCCGAATTCTTCAACGTGTGGAACCACATGAACCCGCTGCTGTTTCCGAATACGTTTCTTTTTGACAATCCGGCCACTGACCATGGCCTTGACCTGCCCGCGGGCGTAAACGGCTGCCCCGTGGACAACCGCAACTCCAACTGCTCCTGGGGCTTCGCCCAGTCGGCACGCGACCCCCGCTTCATTCAGCTGGCGCTGAAGTTTTACTTCTGAGGAGGGACACGGGCCCAACCGCGAGGCAAGCGGCCAATCCCTGGTAAATGATTGCCTGGGGAGCAGCCGTAGACTACTCTCTGAGCTGGCCGCTCCGGCAAAACCTTCCATGTCCGATGGAACAGCGGTTTCGGCGAATGCCGCGCCCCGGCTGAGGCGTACGCTGGGCTTGTGGGACCTGGTGCTCTACGGCTTGATTGTCATCCAGCCCACCGCGCCCATGCCCGTCTTCGGCGTCATGACCCAGCGCGCGCATGGCCATGCCGTGACCACGGTCTTGATCGCCATGGTGGCCATGCTCTTCACCGCCATCAGCTACGGGCGCATGGCCCGGGTTTACCCCAGCGCGGGATCGGCTTTCACCTACGTCGGCCGGGAAATTCATCCCGCCCTGGGCTACGTCACCGGCTGGAGCATGGCCATGGATTACATGCTCAACCCGGTGATCTGCACCATCCTGTGCAGCAAGTTCGCCATCCTCTTCGCGCCCGGAGTTCCCTACTTCGTCTGGGCGATCTTTTTCGCTTCTCTCTTTACTGCGCTCAACCTGAATGGTATTCGCACCTCGGCCAGAATCAACGACGGCCTGGCGGCCGCGATGGGCGTGGTGATTGCGCTGTTCTTTGTCATGGCCGCGCGGTATGTATTCCACACACCTCATGATGGCCTCGCCTTCTTCACTCGGCCTTTTTACGACCCACAGACATACTCAACGCGGGCGGTGCTGGGGGGCACCTCGCTGGCGGTGCTGACCTACATTGGATTCGATGGGATCTCCACCTTGTCAGAGGAAGCAGCGAACCCGCGGCGCAACATCCTGCTGGCCACTGTGCTGGTCTGCCTGCTGACCGGCGTGCTGGCTTCCATGGAGGTCTACGCCGCTCAGTTGGTGTGGCCGGCTTCGACTTTTCCCGACGTGGACACCGCCTACGTGGCCGTGGCGGGGCGTGCCGGCGGACCGTGGATGTTCGGCGTAATCAACCTCACCCTGCTGGTGGCCACCATCGGGTCGGGTATGGGCTCGCAGCTAGGTGCGGCCCGCCTGCTCTACGGCATGGGGCGCGGGAACGCTATCCCTAAATCATTCTTTGGTTTCATCGAACCCAAGCGGCGCATCCCCCGCAACAACGTCCTTCTGGTGGGGGCGCTAGCCCTGCTGGGAGGGTTGACCATCAGTTTTGAGCGCGGCGCCGAACTGCTGAACTTTGGCGCCCTGCTGGCCTTCATGGGGGTAAACGCTTCCTCATTCACCCACTATTTCTTGCGCCAGCAGGAAAAAAAATTAACCAACTTCATCGTCCCTATTATGGGCTTTCTTGTCTGCCTGGTGCTGTGGTTCAGCCTGA
>DASYWT010000331.1:0-24817 GCA_035935775.1 Terriglobales bacterium | reverse complement strand
GAACTTCCGGCAGCTTGTCGTCGGGCCTTGCAAACCACACATAGAGCGTGGGCAGCAGGTAGATGCTGAGCAGCAGATCGGTAATCAGGCCGCCCACAATGACGATGGCGAAGGGGCGCTGCGAATCGGAGCCGATATCGTGCGAAAGCGCCGCCGGCAGCAGACCCAGCGTAGCCACCAGCATGGTCATCATGATGGGCCGCAGGCGCAGGATGGCGCCTTCCCGTGCCGCATCCTTGATGGAAAGACCGGTGGCCCGCAACTGGTTGATGTATTCAACCATGATGACCCCGATCTCTACCGATACTCCGAACAGCGCCAGGAAGCCTATGCCGGAGGACACGCTGAAGTTTGTCCCGCTCACAAACAGCGCCAGCAGACCGCCAATGGGCGCCATGGCAACGCTGCAGATGACCAGCAATCCCCATTTCGACGAATTGAAGCCCAGGTAGAGGATGAGAAAGATCACCAGCATGGTGAGTGGAACAATCAGCATCAGCCGGCGTTCGGAGCGCTTCTGGCTGGCATATTCTCCCGCCCAGTCAATTCTGTATCCCTGCGGAATCCTGACTTGATCGTGGACCTTGCGAATGGCCTCTTCTACCGTGCTTCCCAGATCGCGGCCACGCACACTGTACTTGATGGCAATGTAGCGCGAGTTGTTCTCACGATTTATCAGGGAGGCGCCGTCCTCTTCTCTTACGTCGCACAACTGTCCCAGGGAAACGCGTTCGCCGCCCGGCGCAACAATGCGAATGTTTCGGATGTCGTCCACCGTGGCCCGATACGGTTCCTGGTAGCGAACCACCAGGTCGTAGCGGCGTTCTCCACGCAGCACCTGGCTCACTGCCTTACCGCCAACCGCGGTTTCCACCGCGTCCTGCACATCCGCCACGTTGATGCCGAAGCGATCCGCCTTGGCTCGGTCCACGACCAGATCAAGGTTGGGTTGGCCCATCACGCGGAAAATGCCCAGGTCGGCCACTCCGGGGATATCGCTCAGACTCTTGACGATCTCGTCTCCTTTTTTCTCCAAGGTCTTGAGGTCATCACCATAAATCTTCACCGCCAATTCGCCCTTCACACCGCTGACTGCCTCCTCCACGTTGTCGGAGATGGGCTGCGAGAAGTTCCAGCTGACGCCGGGAATTTTCGAAACCTCCTGATCCATGGCGGCGATCAATTCATCTTTCGTGTAAAACTGCGGGCGCCACTGCGAGCGCGGCTTCAGGTCCACGAAGTATTCCGTGTCAAAAAAGCCCGTGTAGTCCGTGCCGTCGTCGGGGCGGCCAACCTGGCTGACCACCTGCGTGACTTCCGGAAAACTGGCGAAAATCAGTCGCGCTTGCTTCACTACGCGTTCCCCTTCCGTCGGGCCGGTACTGGGCGCGAGCGTGCCGCGCGCCCAGATCGCCCCTTCATCCAGGTGGGGCAGAAACTCCGAACCGATGGCGCCCCCGAAGGCGAGATACAAGCTGGCTGCCAGCGCCAGCAGCGAGATGCCCACGGTGATCCGGCTGTGCTCTAGCGCCCAGGTCAGCGAACTGCGATAGTGCTCCGTGAGCCAGTGCAGAAGCGGGTTGCGCCACTCTTGCACTCCCTTGCGGAATACCAGCGCGGCCAGCACCGGCGCCAGGACCAGCGAAAACAGCAGCGCCCCCACCAGAGCGAAGGCTACGGTCCAGGCCATGGGCCGGAAGAGCCTGCCTTCCACGCTTTGCAACGTAAAAATAGGCAGGTACGCGGTGATGATGATGGCCCGCGCGTAGAACACCGGCCGCTGCACTTCATGGGCAGCGCGCGCAATCTTCTTGAAAGTGCTCACTCCCTCGTTTGCCGGATCATTAAGGTGGCGGACTATGTTCTCGATCATCACCACCGAGCCGTCCACCACCATGCCGAAATCCAGCGCCCCCAGTGACAGCAGGTTGGCGGGAATGTGCCGCAAATCCAGCAGAATGGAGGCGAAGAGCAGTGAGAATGGAATGGTGAACGCCACAATCAGCGCCCCACGCTCAGTGCCGAGAAACAAAAACAGGATCACTGAGACCAGCAGCAGCCCCTCGGTCAGGTTGCGCAGCACGGTGTGGGTGGTGTAGTGCAGCAGGTCGCTGCGGTCCAGAAACGGAATGATCTTCACGCCCGGCGGCAACACGTGGTCATTGAGGTCGTTCACCTTTTCGTGGATGGCGGCGAGCGTGGTGTCAGCCTCCTCGCCTTTGCGCAGCAGGACGATTCCTTCCACCACGTCATCGGAATCAATCACCCGGCCCGCTTCGCGGTGAATCGCCTTGCCGATCTGGCCCAGGCGGATCTTCGGTCCCTGCGTGACCAGGGCCACATCGCGAACCCGCACCGGCGTGCCGTTCTGGGTCTTGAGCACCGTAGCGCCAATGTCGTCGGTGCTGGTCATCAGGCCCACGGCGCGGACATTGATTTCCTGGCTCCCCTGCTCGATGAAACTGCCGCCGGCATTGGTATTGTTGGCCGCCAGCGCTTGTTCCACCTGACCAATCGTCAGCCCGTAGCTGACCAGCTTGTTGGGGTCCACCTGCACCTGGTATTCGCGCGTCAGGCCGCCAAAGCTGCTCACGTCCACCACTCCGGGCACCGACTTGAACTCCTTTTCCAGCACCCAGTCCTGCAGCGATTTCAGTTCCATCAGGTCGTAGCTGGGATTGCTGCTCGTGAGCGTGTACCAGTAGATCTGCCCTACCGGGCTGTAGTCGGGCCCCAGTTGCGGGCTGATATTGGGCGGCACGTTGACCTGGGAGAGCCGTTCCAGAACCTGCTGCCGGTTGGTGAGATCGTTCGACTCATCGTCGAAAATCATGGTCACGGTGGAGAGCCCGAAAACCGAAGTGGAGCGCAGGCTGGTCAAGTGCGCGATGCCATTCATCTGCACCTCGATGGGCACCGTCACCTGCTGTTCCACTTCTTCCGCCGCCCGCCCTGGCCACTGCGTAATTACCTGCACCCAGTTGTTGGCCACGTCGGGATACGCTTCCACCGGCAGGGTATGGAAGGAGAATGCGCCCCACACCAGCAGGAGCACACCTATGCACAGGACCATGTACTTGTTGCGCAGCGCGAAATCAACGAGCCACTTGATCATGCACTCGTTCCTGATCGCTGGACTGCTCGTTTTCCACGGTGGTGGAGAACTGCAGCGCGTCCTTCACCACCTGCTCTCCCGGCTTGAGCCCCGCCACTTCGCGCCAGCCATCGCCCGTTTCCGGCCCCGCTTGTATCGCGGTGCGGCGGAATTGATTTCCACTCTGGGAAACAAACACCCAGTCTTTGTCGTGCAGCCGCATCACGGCTGATGCCGGAACCACCGGGCGAACGTGGTTGGCCTGCGAAACGAAGGTCACGCTGGCAAACATGCCGGGCCGAAGGATGCCTTTGGGGTTGGGCAGGTCCAGGCGAACCTTGGCGGTGCGCGTCGTGGGGTCAAGCACCCGGCTGATGTTGCTGACCCGGGCTTTCAGCGCCAGGTCGGGATAGGCGGCCAGGTGCACGTCCGCCAGATCGCCCAGATGCACTTGTGCCAGATTGTTTTCATAGACGTCGCACAGAATCCAGACCCGCGACAGGTCGGCAATGGTGAACAGGTTGGGCGAATTGTCCAGCGACTTCACACCCGCGGCCGGACTTACGTTCTGCTCGATAATGGTTCCAGAAGCAGGCGCGTGCAGCGCCACGACCGGCGACGGCTCTTTCAAGTCGCCACCGAGCACGCGCACCGCATCTTGGGCGGTGTCCACATCTACCTTGGCTTTCTGCTCCGTATCCTGGGCCGCTTCCAGGTCCTTTTCCGCCAGCGCACCCTTGGCATACAGGCCCTGTGCCCGCTCCAGGCCCTTGCGCGCCAGCCATTCGTCCTCCTGCGCCTTTTTCAGATTGGCCGCCGCAGTGGCCAGGTCGGGACTATGGATGGTCAGCAGGAGTTGCCCCCTCTTAACTTCATCCCCGAGTTGCACCCGCAACGAAATCACGCGCCCCGATGCCAGCGAGTTAACCGGCACAGTTCGGTTTACGTCCGCAGCCACCACCCCATTGACATTCAGCTCATCGTGCATCTGGCGCGTGCCCACGGCCACCAGCGCGAATTGCTCCGGGTGAGCCACGGTCAGCAGGTTCACGTCCGAGACTTCTTCAACCTTCACCAGCGGGGCTTTGGCTGAGACCTCGCTTCGCGAGCAGCCGAAACCGGCCGCCAGAGCCAGCAGCACCAAGCCCGAAATCAAGTTGCACTTCACGAGCCTTTCTCCCATAAGTACGTTTCCCCGGACCCCGTCGGGTCCGGGAGAAGCAGGCGCGAGGGTCCACGGGCACTCGCATCTTGTTTTGTTTTAAATGACTCTTGAGAAACAGCTGATCAGGCGCTGATCTGGGCGGGAGGTGCCCGGTTTGTGAGGGAGGCGAAGCATGCCGCCTCAAGCGCGAAGACAGGACTTTTCGAAACCGTGCGGACGAATCTATGGCATGGGGCCAGCATCACGGCCAGCAACAGAAACGCCGGCAGGAAATGCAGCCAGTCCACGGCACTGGAGGAGCTCACCGTATTCATGCTCCTCAATACCTTGCGCGCCACGTCTTGGGCTTCCACCGCCAGTTGCGCGGCGTGCAGGTCATCGGTGGCGGAGATTGCCGGAAACAGAACGGCGAGCGCGCACGCCAGGGCAATGGACTGAAGGAGCAGGCTGACGCGGGCGGCGGACACACCACGGCGGTTCTGGCGCAGCCAGAGAACAACGGCTGCAACCGCCACCAGTACCCAAGCCAGGTTGAGCAGTAGTTCCATACTTATCTGCCGGCCGGAAAGGCTCTGGATATTCTAGCTCAGTTGCAGGACCGTAAGCAGGGTGGCCGAAGTGATTGTCCGCCGGATTGCCCGCAGCGGCCTTTACCTCTGGTCAGGAGGGCAGCTTGGTGCCCAGTCTGCGCTTGCGGGCTTCATCCACCACCCTGCGCGCCACCACCACGTCGTAGATGCCCAGACCTAGAATTACGGTCAACAACCTTTCGTCGTCTCGCTGCCGGCCTGGCCGCATGCCGGCGATGACGCGCCCCAGGTCTTCCGCCTCCGGCCAGGCGCGAAAGGTGCCGTTCTCGCGCGCCAGAGCCATGGTCGGCAGGTCGTCGGTGAAACGGCGGTCGGAGTGCGCCGCGGCGGCTGCGGTCCAGCTCGCATCAAGATCCACCAGCGAGGCGAACACACCGCTGCGCAACCATTCGGGCAGAACGGGCGGCTCGCCGTTCACCCGCGGCCAGGTGGTCGCGGTCACAACCACGTCGGCATCGCGCACGGCTTGTTCCGGCGAGGCGACGGCCTGCACTTTCAGCTTGTGCTCGTCGCTCACCTCACGGCGAAAGCTTTCCAGCACCTCAGCCCTTCGGGCATAGACGAGGACTTGATTCAACCGAGGCAAAACCTGCTTCAGCGCCGCCACGTTGGCCCGCGCCTGCACGCCTGCGCCCAGCAGGCCAAGGGTTTTCGAATCGGACCGAGCAAGCGCCCGCGCTGCCACCGCCGTGGCCGCCCCCGTCCGCGCCGCCGTGATCCAGGCAGCATCCAGAATGGCTTCCGGCAGGCCAGTCTCCGAGTCGCACAGGATGATGAGTCCGCTTAGGGCGGGCAGCCCGCGCTCCTTGTTCTTGGGAAACGCCGCCACCCACTTCATGCCCCCGGCGTGGGCCGCCTCCACCCAGGCCGGCATGGCCTGCAGTAAGGTGTCAGGATAGGGATGAAGGGTCGGCTTGGGCGGCACCAGCACTCGCCCGTGCGCCTTCTCGTTTAACGCAAGTGCTACCGCCTCAATGATCTCCGGCAGAGGGGGAGCGGCTGAAGCCACCTCTTCCCGCGAAAGGTAGAGCAATTCAGGCACGGTGTGCGGCCATAGGTCGGGGTACTCCAAAAATGGACCAATTTAACTACAAACTTGGAGACTTGCACCAAGAAAAGTGCAGTCTATCCCAAGCAGCATTATTTTCCTGCTCCCACCCCGGCGTGGTGCGCGAACTTCTCGGCAAAGAAGTCGCCGCGATTCCACTCTGGAATCTGCGCCTGCTGGGCCACTTCGTAGCCGATCAGGAAATTCAGCCGCGCGCACTTGGCGGCCGAATCATAATAAAACGGCTGGTTCATGTTGTCCTTGGGAGTGTGATAGAGCGTGGTCATCCAGGTCTTGATGATCTTTTCCCCGTTCAGCTTGGGGTCAGAACTCTGCAGACCGTCGCTGACGTTCACCGCCGGTATGCCCTGGCGCACGAACGAGTACTGATCGCTGCGGATGAAGAACACCTCTTCCGGCATGGGATCGGGACTGATCTGGTAGCCCAGCATTTTGGCCGCCTGCTGCACGTCGGTGTTTAGCGAAGAGTGCTCTACGCCGAGAGGCACAATATCCTTCAGCGGGTAAAGCAGCCCGGGGGCGCTATCAATATTGACGTTGGCCACAATGTCCTGCTTAGGCACGGTGGGGTTGTTGGCGAAGTAATCGGAACCGAGCAGGCCCTTTTCCTCCCCGGTCACAAAGGCAAACAGCATGGAGCGGCGCGGCGGGTGGGGCAGGCGGGTGAAGGCGCGCGCTACTTCCAGCAAAGCTGCTACCCCGGAGGCGTTATCAAAAGCGCCGTGGCAGATGTCGTCGCCATCCACAGGATGGCAGCGGCCGAGATGGTCCACGTGCGCGGTGTAAACCACGTATTCCTCGCGCAGCTTCGGGTCAGAACCTCGCAGCACACCCAGAATGTTGGGACTCTCGACCTCCTCGTGCTTGCTGACCATGTGCTGCCTGGCTGTAACCGCAAGAGGAAACGCCTGTGGTTTGCTCGCCTTGGCCGCGGCGAAGGCCTGCTCGAGAGTTTTGGGAGAGCCGGCGAAGAGTGCTTCCGCGCCGCTCTGGCTTAGCAAGCCTGCCGTCCGCAATTGCGGGAAGACGTCGTGTGGATTTCCCTTGTCATCCAGCCAGCGCAGCGCGCCAGAACGGATCTGGGGCACAATCCAGGCCCAGGGATAACGCCGGGCATCGTCCGGAGTCATCAGGGCGAGCATGCCCACAGCCCCATGGGCTACCGCATTGGCAGCCTTAACGATGCCATCGGAGTAATAAGCGCGCTCGGTGGAAGCAAAGCTGGCGGGCGCGCCATAGAGCACAGCGACGATTTTGCCGTGTACGTCCACGCCGGCATAATCATCGTAGTGGCGTTCCGGCGCGCTGACGCCGAAACCGGCGAAGACCACCGGCGCATCCTCGCTCACGTCAGTGAACGAGACAGCGCCGGATGTTTCATAATCCACGCCTTCTTTCAAAGGCTGCTCCTTGCCATCGCGCACCAGCACCAAGGAACTCTGGTCGCTTACCAGCTTGGAGCCGCGAAACTTCACCGGCTGAAACCAGGTGCCATTCACGCCTGCCGGTTCCAATCCCATGGCTTCCATTTCCGAAGCCACATACTTGGCGGCAATCTGATAGCCGCGCGTGCCCGTGCCCCGGCCCTCCAGCAGGTCATCGCTTAGGAAGCGCATGTGCGCGCGAATGCCCTGCGGGCGAACTTGCTTCATGGCCTGCTCGGCGGTGGCGCGATCAGCGGGCGAAAGCTGCTGGGCGGAGGAAAAAGAAACCAGAATCACAACCACAAATGCGAGAGTGTTAAGCAGACGGATTTTCATGTGAATCCTCAGAGACGTGCCGGATTTTTCTTGTCGCGATCCCATCGCCTTTGGTCCCAAACAACGTGATCTTGGGTGGCGCAACGCTCTAGCGCGGCACTACCTGCCGTGAAGCAGGCGGCTTTAGCCGCTGGGGTGGTTCTGTCAAGGCCACGTACCTCAGTGGCTAAAGCCCCTTAAATCAGCAGCCACTTTTTGCAGGCCTGAAGGCCTGCGCCACCCAAAAGCATCGACCCACCCGCGGCAAGAAGCGCAAGGTCCCTCGACTTCCGCTCTCTCGCTGCGCTCGGTCGCGTTCGCTCGGGATGACAGAGCGCAGGGATTCTCTCCCCACGGTTGAAGCCCTGGACTTCCTCCCCTCTGGACTTCCTCCCCTAGGACGAAGATGTCTGCGCTCTTTCCTTTCAGCCCCGCAGCGTGGCAGCTTTCTCCCGCACCTGGCGGGTGAAGCCTTCATCGCTCAGCGATTCCAGGTTGATTTCCACATTGGCCAGTGCGCCCTCCACCGCGGCGCGAGCCAGCGCCGCGGCCACGGTCAGGTCCGAAGCCATACGCGGGTTGGTAATGCCGCGTAGCTTCTCCACCATTCTGGCGATTTCGCGCGCGCGCTCGGCCACGCCCAGAGGCACATTGGTCGCGCCCTTCAGCGCATCCGTCAGCGCGCCGTTGGGTGAGTCTTTAGCCTGCTTGTAAGCTTTTACCACCGCTTTATAAGACTCGGCGTCAGCATCAATCGCGGCCTTAAGCTCTTCCCGGAGCTGCACCAGGCGTGCAATGGCTTCGCTGAGCTCGCGCTCGTGCTGCAGGTAATTCTTCTTGCCCCGCGACATTGCCGCCACCATATGCGCCAGGCCGGCCGCCATGGCTCCTGCCGCTGCCGAAGCGCTTCCCCCACCCGGGGTGGCCGTTGGCGCAGCCAACTGCTCGACAAAGGGCTCGACGCCCGCCCGCAGGCCGCCCACCGCCATCTTGCCGCCTGTCACCGCCGCCAGGCGGTTCTCCAGAATGAGCGACGACTCAAAATTCTCCACTTGCAGGAACCACTCGGCGGCATCTTCCAGCGCGCGCTTGGGGATGAGGCCGACAATTTCGCTGCTGGTGGGCATCACGCCGTAGCGCGCCGCCTCGCGCTTCACAAATTCGAAAACCCCCGCGATAGGCGTCTGTTCGAAATCGGTGAGATTCATCGAAACCTGCGCCTGGCCGCGCACCGGGAAACCGGCCGCTTTCACGTAGCGCAGCCCGCCATTGGAGAAACGCGCCGCCTTGGCGATCTTTTTGGCTACGTCCACGTCGGCGGTGTTCAGATAAATGTTGTACGCGATGAGGAACTTGCGCGCGCCCACCACCGTCGCTCCCGCGGTGGGATGCAGCCTGGCCTCGCCGAAGTCCGGGCGGCGCGCCGGGTTGGTTTTCACTTCTTCCCGCAGGCCCTCAAACTGCCCGCGGCGAATGTTCTCCAGGTTCTGCCGCTCGGGCGTGGTGGCCGCCGCTTCGTAGAGATAAACGGGAATCTGAAAGCGCTTCCAGATTTCCTCGCCCACCCGGCGTGCGATGGCCACGCAGTCTTCGATGGTGACGCCCTCAATGGGAATAAAGGGCACAACATCGGCGGCGCCCATGCGCGGGTGCGCGCCCTGGTGTTTCGTCAGGTCAATCAGTTCCGCCGCCTTGCCCACGCCGCGAATAGCGGCTTCCTGGATAGAGTCGCGGTCGCCTATCAGGGTGATGACGCAGCGGTTGTGGTCGACATCCATCTCACGGTCGAGCAGGTAAACGCCGGGCACCTTCATGGCCTCGATGATGGCGTCAACTTTGGCCTTGTCGCGGCCTTCAGAAAAGTTAGGAACACATTCAACCAGGGTGGACATACGCGACAAGAATAACGGGCGCGGGCAGAGCGGGCAACTTTCGTTAAGGCGGATTGCTACGAGGGCACGGCTTGCGCCCCGCCGTAGCCGGGACAGCGGCTAAAGCCGCGCATTCAGCATATACGAGAGCGGCACGTCTGAAGACGTGCCCTGATACGGAATCGTCAGGGCCCAATCAGAATCACTCGGCAGGCTCAGATCGCGGGCGAGGGCGCCCGCGCCACAAAAAGCTTTCGGAAGGGCTCGGCTTCAGGCGAGCCAATGAGATCAGTCATTATCATCGCCTTCAGGCGCCGGGGGGTGTTCCTATCAAAGGCGACCCGCAGCGGCTGAAGCCGCTGCCTGGGCAAGAGTTTTACGGCGTAGCTGAAGCTGCGCCCTTCCGAAAGAAGATCCTGAAACAGGTTCTGAAACAGCTTCTGACGCCATGGGCTAAAAGCTGTTTCCCCCAGCGGGCTGGACCGCGGCTATTTTCTCCTGCAGGTCCAGATCGCGGGCGAGGGCGCCCGCGCCACAAAAACCTTTCGGAAGGGCTCGCGAACGCGGCACGCTGCTCTCAATGAAAAAACCGCCCCAGCCCGACCATCACCTGCACCGTATTAATACCCGGGTTGGGCGCGCTGAGACCGGCATTGGAGATGTGCAGGTAACGTACAGCAATCAGTGGGTTCCAATGATGCCCGAAAAACTGAATGCCGGCCATGGCCCCGGGGGTGAAATTCACGTTGGAAGTGCCGGGTGGCACTTGCTCGGTGGTGAAGAGCAGGCCACCGTCAATTTCAGCATAGGGCGCCCAGCGGCCGTGGCGCTCGAAATTCCACTTGAGCACGACCGGGTCAATTCCCGTGCCGAAGGTATTGTTGCGCTGAAAAACCAGCGTGGCGGGCACAGCATCTACGGCGTATTCAAAGTGGCCGCGCAGAGGACCCGGTCCGTGAGCGCGCGTGAGCACCCAGCCATAACGCAAACCAAAGCTGAGAATGCCGGTATCGGAAGTGGTTCCGGTAGTGCCATGACCGCCGCTGGCAAATACGGCCAGCTCGTTATTCCCCGCCGCGGGATGCTCCTGGGCGGAGACAGTGAGCGATACGCACAGCAGAAGGGCTGCTGTGACGAGTTTCATCGTTGCTCCATAAAGCGGCAATCAGCATTCAGCATTCAGCCGTTGGAACAGCAATTAGCATTTAGCACTTAGCATTTGGCCCCTGAAGGTCTGTGCCAGTCAAAAAGTTCGGGAAAGGCTAATTGCTAACGGCTAATTGCTCGCGGGCCGAATGCTGATAGCTGAATGCTGACTGCTAACAAAAAAAGGCCGCCTCATACGGCGGCCCGATCTGCGAACCCGTAGTGTACTAGCTGGCAACTTCTTCCAGCAGCTTCTGGTCTACATCGAAATTGGAATACACATGCTGCACATCGTCATGCTCGTCCAGCGCCTCCACCAGGCGGATCATCTGCATGGCGGTGGGGCCTTCCAGCTTGATGTAGTTCTGCGGAATCATGGCGACCTCGGCGGTCGTGGGCTGCAGGTTTGCTTTCTTCAGCGCCTCCACCACCGGCTCAAAGGCGTGGGGATCGGTCAGCACTTCCCAATTCTCGCCATCCTCGCGCATGTCCTCGCCGCCGGCTTCCAGCACTATATTCATCAGGTCGTCTTCTTTGGCCGCCGATTTGGGCAGGATAATGTCGCCCTTCTTGTGAAACATCCAGTTCACCGAACCGGCCTCGCCCAGGTTCCCGCTGTGCTTGGTGAAGATGTGGCGCACCTCGCTGACGGTGCGGTTGCGGTTGTCGGTGGAAAGCTCCACCAGCACTGCCACCCCGCCCGGCCCGTAGCCTTCCAGTGAGAACTCTTCGTAAGTGGCGCCGGGAAGCTCACCGGTGCCGCGCTGAATGGCGCGCTTGATGTTGTCGGCGGGCATGTTTTCCGCCTTGGCGTCGGTGATGGCCTTGCGCAGGCGCGGGTTCTTGTCGGGATCTCCGCCGGACTTGGCGGCCATGGTAATTTCGCGGATCAGGCGGGTGAAAATTTTGCCCCGCTTGGCGTCCAGGGCGCCCTTTTTGTGCTTAATGGTGGCCCATTTTGAGTGGCCAGACATGATGAACCTCGTTTCTATGAATGCGCAGGGTTCGCCCGTGGGGAGAGCAACAGGTGCCTCAAAAAGATGCAGGCGAAGAGAAATTATAGCATGGCTCCATCGTCTGCCCAGCCAAACAAGGCTCTTGGCTCACTACGCTAGCGTCGGAAAACACGGGGGGAAATCGGCTTATTGCTCGTGCTAAGCGCCGTTGCCGGCCACATGCGCCTTATAGGCGTAAACCACGGCCAGCAGCGGCGCGGCAATCAGCACTCCCCAGAACGGGATGAGGATGCCGAGGACAATGGGCGCCAGCAAGGAAGCCCAGATGGGAACGCGGTTCATGCGCTTTTGCAACAGCGGCTGCAACACCAGACCATCCACCACCACAATCGCGGCGTAGAGAATCAGCACGTAAAGCGTGCGCATCCCCCCGCCGCTGATGGCAGCGGTAAGCGCCGGACCAATCAGCGCCAGAACCGGCCCGATATTGGGCACGAATTGCAGCACCCCGCCCAGCAGGGCCCATAGCGGCGCCCAAGGCACATGGATAATGCTCAGTCCGAGGTACCACAAGGCGCAAACAATGAGGGCATCGTAGGTCTGGGCGACCAGCCAGCGGTGCAGGGCTCCGCCTGTAATCCGCAGGTGCTCACGCCAATCCATGGCCTGAAGTTCCATAGCTATTGGATGCGGGCAGGCGCTTCCCTACTCCACTATTACGCTGGCGTCACCCTGGCGGTTCCGTACCTTCCCAGGCAGGATGGCTCCCTTTTTTCTTCGTGCTAGACTCGAACAGAGAATTTTTCAATTTCCAGGCTACATTGCCGCGGTGCGGCAGCGGCGGGTGAGACGCCCGCCCGACGGCGGGATGCCGGCGCTACAAAGGTCAAGACTATGAAATTCGGCGTGCTGGTGTTTCCCGGCTCCAACTGCGATCACGATGCTTACTGGGTCGTCTCGCAGGTGGCGAAGCAGGCGGTCACGTTTTTGTGGCATGAGTCGCACGATCTGGAGAACTGTGACGCCATCATTGTGCCGGGCGGCTTCGCCTATGGCGATTACCTGCGCACGGGCGCCATCGCGCGCTTTGCTCCGGTCATGGAGGCGGTGCGCAAATTCGCGCAGAGCGGCGGCCTGGTCATCGGCATCTGCAACGGTTTTCAGATTCTTTGCGAGTCGGGGCTATTGCCGGGGGCGCTGATGCGCAACGTGGGATTGAAGTACGTGTGCAAGCCGGTGCAGGTGCGAGTGGAGAGCACGGACACACCCTTCACCAACGCCTGCCGTCAGGATGAGGTGCTCACCATTCCCATCGGCCACATGGATGGCAATTACTTCTGCGACGAAGCCACGCTGAAGGATCTGAAGCGCGACCAGCGCATCGTTTTTCGCTACTGCACCCCCACGGGCGAGATCACGCCGCAAGCCAATCCCAACGGTTCGCTGGAGAACATTGCCGGCATCTGCAGCGAAGGCCGCAACGTGCTGGGCATGATGCCCCACCCCGAACGGGCGAGCGAGCAGGTACTCGGCGGGGCGGATGGGATCAAGGTCTTCCATTCCATGGTGGCGGCCATGGCGGTCAAATAAGGATCAGTTCGCGGTTCTCGGTTCCCAGATGTGGTTAGGCGTTCCGCCAAGCCTCAGCTTTCTCATGTCGCGACTTAAGCCCCGAAGGGGCGTCATAGTAAAGCCCAGGACGGAAGTCCTGGCTACGCAGTGATAACACGTTCGAGCCCCGTAGGGACGGCACATTCCGAGTTCCCGCCCGGCCCGCCTCCAGCCCTCCTGTACTTCCCAGCCGGCATCAGAGTGTCCTGAAGTTCCCCAGACCAACTCAGGAGAGAGCTATGCGTCCAGTCCGATTACCGGTGGCGCTGTCAGTTTTGGCGATCTTTTTTGCCCTGGGGTGCAGCGGCAATCGCTCGGGCAATCCAGCCCTCAAAAATACAGTCAAGAAAGCTCTGCAACAGGCTGATTTGCAGAATGTTACTGTAGATGAGGACCGGGGCAAGAATCTCATCACCCTGGGCGGAACCGTCCACTCGGCCGAGGCCAAAACCCGCGCCATGGACGTGGCCAAGTCGGCAGCTCCCAGCCGTGTCATTGCCAACCAGATCAGCGTGCAACCCGTGGACCAGGAATCGGCGGCCAGGAAAATCTCGGGCGACGTGGACAGCGCCATCGAAAAGGAATACCAGGCGGTGCTGATCGCCAATCACCTGGACAAGGGTATTCATTACCAGGCCAAAAACGGTGTGCTGACGCTCACCGGCAAGGTGGACACGAGCGACGATCGGCAGACCGCGCAGCAGTTGGCGTCCAGCGTCCCCAATGTGCAGCAGGTGATCAACGAACTGCAGGTGAAGCGGCCGAGCGGACTGTAGTTGCTGGAGCCTAGTGTCCAGTACCCAGTACCTGGTACCTAGTTGAACCCCGGAACGGCAATCGCGAAGAGGCTTGCAGAGTTCGATTGCCGAGTTCAACCACTAACTACCAGCTACGCCGTTTCACTTCCCGAACGCTTCCTTGTTCACCACGTTCGGCACCTTGGTCAGGTCGCCGCCGTAGTTTTTCTCCAGCACGTCAATCACGGCCTGCACGCAGCGCCCGGCCATGCCCTTGTTGGGGTCGGGCGAGAGGCGGGTGATGGTGGCGCCGCTGGCAAAATGGTGAAACAGGCGCAGACGGTCGGCCAGCGCCGGGTCGCGCAGGGGAGAGTCGGCGGGCAAAGGCTCTTTCTCGAAAACGTCCAGGGCCGCGCCAGCGATCCAGTTCTCTTTCAACGCCTTGTAAAGCGCGCTTTCATCTATCACTGGCCCCCGGGAAGTGTTCACCAGGTAAGCGGTGGGCTTCATCATGCGCAGGGTAAATTCATTAAACAGGTGATAGGTAGGCGCTTTGGCCTCGCCTTCGCGCAGCAGCGGCACGTGCACGCTGACGAAGTCGGCGTTCCTGATGGCATCTTCGAAACTGGTGTACTTGATCCAGGTGCGCTCGGAGTTGAGATGCCGCTCGTAGCGCAAGTCCTTGATCTGCTGGATGGCCTGGATGTAGTCGTGGTTCTGGTACACCGGGTCGTAGCACAGGATGTTCATGTCGAAGCCGGTGGATTTTTTGATCATGGCCAGCCCGATGCGCCCGGTGCCAATGATGGCAATCGCTTTGCCCGTGACTTCGTCGCCCAGGAACGGCAGGTAGGGGTGCCAGGCGCCCCACTTGCCTTCGCGCACCAGCTTCTCGCTGTTCCAGAGCTTGCGCGCCAGCGCCCCCAGGATGAAGAAGGCGAATTCCGCCGTGGCCTCGGTGAGCACATCAGGGGTATGGGTGAAGGGGATGTGGTAGCGGTTGGCGTCAGCCCGGTTGATGTTGTCGAAGCCCACCGCATACTGGGCGACCACCTTCAGGCGCGGCTTCCCGGCCTCGAAAACTTCGGCGTCAATGGGATCGCGCAGCGTCGTGATCAGGCCGTCCACGCCCTGGTGCAGCTTGTCGAGAATCAGCTTCTTGGGCGGCGGCTCCGGGCTGGGATAAACCTCCACCTCGTAACCGCGCTGGCGCAGGCGATCCAGCGCCTCGCCCCCGATGTCGCAGGTGGCAAACACACGAAAGGCGTTGTTGGCAGGCATGATTCCTCTCGTTGGCAAACACCCACTGTTGAAACTGGGAATTGTACTGCAGAAAGAGCACTCAGCATTCAGCGGTCAGTATTCAGCCCGCGAGCTGAGCCGGAGTTGAGCTAAGGCGAACGTGCAACGTGGAACCAGGAGACTACTTCGGGGCGGCTCGACGAAACTCCCATAGGAAACCTATAGCGAATATCCCAAGGACGACAAACCAAGTCCGCAGCGACAAAAGGGAAATTGGATCCCATCCTATCGTCCCGTTCCCTGACCCCGAAGGTGCAATGGTAAGATGGATTGTTATTACGAAGAGTGAGAGAATTGCAGCCACAAATACCGCCACAATTCCAGCGAAAATACTCTTAAGAAAAGCCATATTGCCCGACGAGCCCGAGGCAGCCAACTACGAAAACAGAAATCAACCAAGTGAACCTGGCGGCAATTTCGTTACGGGCTAAATGCCAATTGTAACCGCTAAATGCTCACGGGATTAATGCTGACTGCTGAGTGCTGAATGCTGCTTCTACATTGCCGCCATGGCGTGCTCGCGCGCGTGCGACTTCTTGATGGCCAGCAACTCCACCGCCTTTTGCGCGATGTGCTCGGCGCTGACCTCAAATTCCTTGATCAGCTCCCAGGGCGCGCCGGAATCGCCAAAGCGGTCCTTCACCCCGATGGCGCCGGTAATCACGGGCAAGCCATAGAGCTGGCCGCTGCCGGTGATGACTTCGCTGACCCGCCCGGAAAGCGCGCCGATCTGGTGCTCTTCGGCGGTGATGACCACGCCCGTTTCCTTGGCGGCGCGAATGATGGCGGCTCGATCCAAGGGCTTCAGCGTGTGCAGGTTGATGACGCGAGTTTCACAATCGAAGTCCCGCTTCAGAATCCAGGCGGCGCGCATCGCCTCCGGCACCATGGGCCCGCAGGCAATGATGCTCAGGTCTTCCGACTCATTGCGATAGTCGGAGGCCAGAATGGTTTCGAAAGCGTCCACAAACTGCTCCGCCTCGCCCCGCAGCCGGATCACATTGGCATGACCGAAAAGAAACGGCGTCGCTTCATGAGTGACGATGGGCGTGGCCTCGCGCGCGAAGCGCACATACTTCGGGCCTACATGTTCAAGCAGCAGGTAGTCGGTGGCTTTCCTGGTTTCGAGGAAGTCGCAGGGCACTACCACCGAGATGTTGGGCAGCCCACAGACCGCAAACAAATCTTCCAGCGCCTGATGGGTGGCGCCGTCCGGGCCGACGGAAACACCGCCATGGGCGCCGGCCACCATGACATTAAAGTTGGCGTAGCACACGGAAACGCGTAACTGGTCCAGATTGCGGGCGGCGGCAAAGGTGGCATAGGTGCCCAGCACCGGCAGCTTGCCTTCTTTGGCCAGGCCGGCGGCGGCGGCGGTGGCCGACTGCTCGGCAATGCCCATGCTCAGCCAGCGCGGCTTGCGCTCCGGCTTGCCGGCATAGAACTCGCTGATGGTGATGGAGCCGGAAATATCCAGGCCCAGGCAGACCACGCGGGGGTCATCGCCGTGTTGCGCCAGCGACTGGCCAAAGCCCTTGCGCGTGGGCTCCATCTTCACCTTCATGTTGCGGCCGGTGTTCCACCAGTAATCGCGGTTAAAGCGGGGCTGCTTAGCGGCCAGCCTCTCCTCCACGTCGGCCTGGTAGCGGCGCGCGAAGGCCAATAACGGCTCATGGGGAATTTTCTCGGCCAGACCAAGCTCCTCCAGGCCCTTAATCATTTCCTCTTTGCTGGGGGACTTGCCGTGCCATCCGGCAACGTTTTCCATGAAGCTGACGCCCTTGCCCTTGGTGGTGACGGCAATCACGAGCAACGGTTTCGCAGTTGCGGGACGAGTCTTCGCCTGTTCCAACGCAGCCACAATTTGCTTCATGTCGTGCCCGTCAATGCGCACTACCTCCCAGCCGAAGCCACGGTATTTTTCGTCCAGCGGCTCGATGTTCATGACCTCGGAAACCGGACCGTCAATCTGCAGCCGGTTGAAGTCCACAATGGCCACCAGGTTGTCGAGTTTGTAGTGCGCGGCCTCCATGGCGGCTTCCCAGATGTTGCCTTCCTGCTGCTCGCCATCGCCCATCAGGCAGAAAACTTTGTTCGTGCGCCCGTCGAGCTTGGCGGCGAGCGCCGCGCCCACCGCCACGCTCAAGCCTTGTCCCAGGGAGCCGCTGGAAACCTCAACGCCGGGCACTTTGGGCCAGTGCGGGTGCCCCTGGAACGGCGACCACAGCTTGCGCAGCGTGACTACATCCTCGGGCTTGCAGAAGCCCGCGAACGCCAGGCCCAGGTACAGCGCAGGCGCCTTGTGCCCTGCCGACCAGATGATGCGATCGCGGCGCTCCCAGTTGGGGTTCTGGGGATCGAGATCAGCCACCCGCAAATACAATGCAGCCACGATGTCCATGATGGAAAGGGTGCCGCCGGCGTGGCCGGAGCCTGCGGCGGCCAAAGCCACCAGGTCGTAGCCGCGCATCAGGTTGGCGGCCTCTACTAACTGCTCAATGGAATAGTCGCGGATGTGCTTGCCGCTCTTGGAATCAATGAGTGCCATGGAGCGCCCCTGGTACAGACATAGTCCAACTCATGAAGCTATGCCGGTATGTACCCGGGGTCAGTGATGTCCATCACACAGCAAAAATCCTTTTTCACCACAGAGACACAGAGACACGGAGAAAAGTAATTGACGATTGATGAATGCCGATTGACGATTTGATTACCTGCAGGCGTGGTTTTCAATCGTCAATCTTCAATCGACAATCGTCAATTCTTCTTTGTGTCTCTGTGGCGAAAGGGCCTTAAAGGTTTTTCTTCGTCCACTCTTCGATGGAGCGCAGCGCCGTCTGGATGTTGTCAATGGAATTGGCCACGCTGAAGCGCAGGTAGCCTTCGCCGAACTCGCCGAACGCCGTGCCTGACAGGCAGGCCACCCCAGCCTCGTCCAGCAGCGCGTCGGCCAGCTTTTTCGACGGCCATCCCGTCTGCCGGATGTTGGGGAAGGTGTAGAAAGCGCCCTTGGGGCGACGGCAGGAGAAGCCGCGAATGCGGTTGATGCCGTCCACAAAGATATCGCGGCGGTGCTGGAACTCGCGCCGCATGTACTCCACTGAAGACTGGTCGCCGCGCAAGGCCTCGATGCCCGCCACCTGGGTAAAGCTGGCGGTACAGGAGTTGGAATTGGTCATCAGGCGGGCGATGTGGGTGGCCAGGTCGGCGCGCATCACGCCGTAGCCCATGCGCCAGCCGGTCATGGCATAGGTCTTGGAGAAGCCGTCCAGGATGACGGTGCGCTCCTTAAAGCCATCTTCGGCCACAATGGAATGGTGTTCGCCCTCAAAAATCAGGCGGCTGTAAATCTCGTCGGAGAGCACCATGATGTCGCGGTCGCCGATAGCGCCGGCAATGTTACGAATGTCGCGGGAGCTGAGCACGCCTCCGGTGGGGTTTTGCGGCGAGTTGAGGATGATGAGCTTGGTGCGGTCCGTGATCAGATCAGCCAGCTCATTCACATCCAGGCAGAAATCCAGCTCTTCGCGGAGGCGGATAGGCACCGGCCTGGCGCCCATAAAGCGGATCATGGATTCGTAGATGGGGAAGCCGGGATTGGGGTAGATGACCTCATCCCCTTCTTCCACTAATGCCATGATTAGGAAGAAAATAATGGGCTTGCCGCCTGGCACGACCACAACTTCTTCCGGCGAAACGGGCACACCACGGCTGCGGCTGACCTCGTCAGCGATGGCCTGACGCAGGTCGGGCAGCCCGGCGGAGGGTCCATAGTGGGTCCAGCCCTTGTGCAGGGCCTCGACAGCGGCGTCCACGATGTTGGACGGGGTGGCAAAATCCGGCTCGCCGATCTCGAGGTGCACCACGTGCTTGCCCTGGCGCTCCAGGGCGCGGGCCTTGACCAGCACTTCAAACGCGGTTTCCGTGCCCAGACGCGACATGCGCCGGGCTAAACGCAGTTCGGGAATAGTCTTGCTCATGGTTGCCATCGCACAAACAGGGCATTATACGACCGTCTCCGCCACTGGCGGACAAACCGGGCGTGCATGCCCCGCCTCCATAAACGGGTGGCTGAAACCCGCGAACTGTTCATTGTTTCCCTTTCCTTAAGGTCCCGCAGCCACGCCGGTCACACTCTACTGTGATGCGGAAACCCTTCACCACCAAGGGCACGAAGGAAAATCAAAGTCCAAGAATTCATTGTCATTTGGTTTGCCTGGGGCCACGTTCTGCGAAGAAGGAGGCATTTGCGGCGCCGACAGTGGTTCCAGGCTTTTTTTCAAAAACCCTTCGTTTCCTTCGTGTCCTTTGTGAGTGGTTTTCAGTCACCTACGCAATTCGGCGCACGAGAGCTGAGGCCGAACCGGCTAGGTCTTCATCAGGGCTTGACTTGTCTCTGGGTCTTCGGCCGGGGCGGTATCGGCGCCTGAAAACAGGTACAGGGCCAGCGCTACGCTCAGGGCCGCCCCCAGGGCGAACTTCAACGGAACCGGGAAATTGGAGGGCGAGAGGTAACCCTCAATGAAGCCGGCAACCACCAGCATGGGAATCACGCCCAGCACCAGGCGCACCGCCCGGCCACCGGCCTCCATCAGCGAGTCCCGCCGGGGCAGGGTCCCGGGGAAAAGCAGTCCGCGCGCCAGCAGCAGCCCAGCCCCGCCGGCGATAAAGATGGCAGGCAGCTCCAGCACCCCGTGCGGCGCCACGAAGCTCCATAACTGCGCGCTCATGCCCGCCTGCCAGCAGGCGGTGCCGATCACCCCGATGAGCAGCCCATTGAAAAAGAGCATGTAAACCGTACCCACCCCGGCCGCGATCCCGCTGGCAAAGGTAGCCAGCGCCACGGAGATGTTATTGGTCAGGATGAAGCTGGAGGCCAGGGGCTTGATGGAGACCACCGATTGCGTCCACATGGAATGTTGTTCAATGGTGTCAACCATCCTCGCGCCCAGGAAGTAGCGCTCAAAACCAGGATCGGAGAAGCACAAGGCCATGCCCGCGATGGCCGCTCCCAGGAAGATGAGAAATGCGGTGAGGGGATAAACCAGGTTCTCGCGAAATAGGCGGGGGTAAGTGGAGCGGAAGAATTGTACAATGCCCGCGGCATTGGTCTTGCGTCCCATGTAGATCAGGTTGTGGGCGCGGCCCAGCAACTGGTTCAAATAAGCGGAAATCTGCCGGCTGCCGGGATCTTCGCGCACGGTGGAGAGGTCGGAAGCGATCTGGCGGTAGAGCAGGCTCAGTTCCTGCAGTTCGGAGCGGCTTAGCCGGGCGATGCCGCGCCGCCCCGACTGTTCCACCAGCGCTTCCAGCCGGCGCCAGTAGGGCTGGCGTTTTTCAAGCCAATGCGTGGAGATCAAGGGTGTACTCGCCGGACAAGCTTACCATTGAAACCCCGGAACAAATCCCGCTGGAATTTCCCCTGGCGGGGATTGGGAGCCGCTTTCTCGCCATTGCCCTGGACATGCTGCTGCAGGCGTTTGGCTTCCTGCTGGTTATTTTCATCGCCGAACTGCTTCTGCCAACGCTTGCCCTGTTGACCCCCCGCGCCTGGACCTGGACGGGGGCTATTCTTATCCTCGTTGGTTTTGTCCTGTATTCCGGTTACTACGCGCTGTTCGAGATTTTCTGGAACGGCCAAACCCCCGGCAAACGCCTGGTGGGAATCCGGGTGATCGGCGATTCGGGCCGCTCCATCACTGTTTATGAAGCCCTCATGCGCAACCTGCTGCGCATCGTGGACCAGTTTCCCGGGCTCTACGTGGTGGGCATAATTTCCGTTTTCCTGACAGCGCGGAACAAACGCCTGGGCGACATCGTGGCCGGCACCGTCGTGGTGCACGAGAAAGCTTTGCAGGAAGTGCAGCCCGATTTCACGCCTGGAACCGCCGCCGCTGCGCCTTCCCCCGGACTGCAGATTTCGGGCGATGAACTGGAACTGATCGAGCGTTTCCTGCAGCGCCGTTACGATCTGAACCCTGAGGTCCGCCGGCAGAGCGCGGAGCAAATCGCCGCTCGCCTGCGGGCGCGCCTGGGGGTAACGCAGGATGCCTCCGCCAGTCCCGAAGATTATCTCGAGTCCCTTGCCCGCCAGAAGCGCGACAGCGCCGGATTCAGCCGTTGAGCAATGCTGACTCTCTCTAAGTTCTGAGCTTTATCTTCGGGGTACGGCTTGCGCTAGTTCGGCTGCAGCGACGTGGTGCAACCACTCCGCGGAGCGCGGATGGCGGCCGCGGATGAGCTGTTCGAAGGCGTGCTGCGCGGCCTTGGTCACCGGCCCTGTCTTGCCGGCGCCGATCTGGCGCAGATCAATTTCGCGCAGTCCAATCACTTCGGCGGCGGTGCCGCAGACGAAGACTTCATCGGCAATGTAGAGCTGGTCGCGCGAGACCGGCTGCTCCAGCACCTGGTAACCCAGGTCGCGGCACAGGGTGATCACCGCATCGCGCGTAATGCCTTCCAGGATGGCGGCGGTATTCGGGGTATAGATGGCGCCGTGGCGCACCACGAAAATATTCTCGCCCGTGCACTCGGCCACGTAACCAGCGGGGTCGAGCATGATGGCTTCCTCGAAGCCCATCCGCAGCGACTCGCTTTTGGCCAGCACCGAGTTGACATAGTTGCCGGAAATCTTCGCCTTGGTCATGGCGATGTTTGGATGGTGGCGGGTGAAGGAGGAAACGTTGGCGCGAATGCCGCGCTCCCGAGCCTCTGCCCCCAGGAAATGGCCCCACTCCCACACTGCGATGCCCAGGCGCAGTTTGCCGGAGTCAATCACCAGGTTCATGGCGCCGTCCAGCCAGATGAGTGGGCGGATGTAGCAATCGGCGAAGCCGTTGGCGGCCACGGTCTGGTCAATGGCGGCAATCAGTTGCTCGCGCGACCAGGGCAGGTCGCGGAAACCAATGACGTTAGCGGAGTCCAGCAGGCGGTCCACGTGCTCCGGCAGGCGAAAGATGGCCGGACCGCGCTCGGTGGCGTAGCAGCGGATTCCTTCAAACACGCTGATGCCGTAGTGCAGGCCGGCATTGATGAAGTGCAGGTTGGCGTCCTGGGAAGCGACCAGGGCGCCGTCCATCCAGACATAGCGCGGGGTAGATGGCATTGAGGTCCCTCGTGTGAAAGCGGAGCTTTCAGAGTAACGTCCGGACGCGCGATTGGGCAAGGGGAGAAAGGCAGCACTTAGCACTTGGCAGTTAGTATTTAGCCCCTGAAGTCTTGTGGCGCGGGCGCCCTCGCCCGCGAAGACAGATGCCAGTGGAACTAGACCAAAACCGCAGAGGACGCTAAGTACGCCGAGGTTTTGAAGGATCTAAAGATGCTTTAACACACTGCGCTCAATTCAGTAACGGGCTGCAAAATCTGTGATCCGCGCGGCGATATGGTCGCGAACCTGGCGGAAAACCGCCAGCCGTTCCTCGTGTGTGCCCGTCGCCTTCGCCGGGTCGGGAAAGCTCCAGTGCAGTCGCTGGACTTCGCCCGGAAAGTAAGGGCAGGCTTCTTTGGCGCTGTCGCACACGGTGATGACAAAGTCGAATGGTTCGTGCAGGAATTCGGAGACGTTCCTGAAGCGATGTTCCGCAATATCCACGCCCGCCTCGCGCATGACCAGCACCGCGTCAGGATTGAGTCCCGCGGGCCGCGTGCCGGCGCTGGCCACATCGAAGCGATCCCCGGCCAAGTGGCGAAGCCAGCCCTCCGCCATCTGGCTGCGGCAGGAATTGCCTGTACACAGAAAGAGAACCCTCCCCTTACCGGTCACGATTCCTCAGCCTTTAGCAGCGGTTTGAGGCAATAGCCCGGGAGCACTCTTCTCCCACTTAAACCAGCCTCGCGTGCGGTTGCAAACATTGCAGACGGAGAGCATAACCGGCACTTCCACCAGCACGCCCACCACCGTGGCCAGGGCGGCGCCGGAACCGGCTCCGAACAGGGCGATAGACGTTGCCACCGCCAGCTCGAAGAAATTGCTGGCGCCGATCAGCGCGCCGGGGGCGGCAATGGAGTGCTGCACGCGGAACAGGCGCATCAAGCCGTAAGCCAGCCCGGAGTTGAAATACACCTGCAGCAGGATAGGCACCGCGATCAGCAGCACGTGGAAGTAGCGCCCCGTAATGTTGTCCGCCTGGAAAGCGAAAATGCAAACCAGGGTAGCGAGCAGGGCCGAAATGGTGACGGGAGCAAAGCGGGGCAAAAGGTTGCGCTCGAACCACTCCCGCCCGCGGCGGTGAATGAACCAGTAGCGCAGCGCTGACCCGGCCGCCAGCGGTATGACGATGAAGGCGATCACGGAATACAGCAGCACCATGAAGGGCACCTGCAAGGAAGACGCTCCGCTCACCAGAAAGCGCACGATGGGAGCGAACAGGAAGAGCATGATCAGGTCGTTCAGCGAAACCTGCACCAGGGTGTAAGCCGGGTCGCCGTCGGTGAGGTGGCTCCACACGAACACCATGGCGGTGCAGGGGGCAGCCGCCAGGATGATGGCGCCGGCGATGTACTGGTCGGCCTGCGCCGGAGTGATCCAGGGGCTGAAGAAGTGGCGGAAAAACAGCCAGGCAATCACCGCCATGGAGAAAGGTTTCACCAGCCAGTTGACAAATAAAGTGACCAGCAACCCGCGTGGCTGGCTGCCCACCTGGCGGATGGAGGCGAAGTCCACCTTCATCATCATGGGGATAATCATCAGCCAGATGAGCACGGCGATGGGCATGTTGACCTGGCTGCCCCGCCCGAATTCCAGCGAGCGCAGCAGGCTGACCGAGGCGGGCATCCATTTGCCGATCGCCAGACCGGCGACCATACATAAACCCACCCAGAGCGTGAGATAACGCTCGAAAGAATTGAGCCGCTTGGGAGCGGGAACGGGCGCGAGTCTGGCCACCGTGGTCATCAGTTTAAACGCAGATATGTATGAACATACTTTTTGCGCTCACAAAAAATCTGTGATGCGTGTCACGTGTGGGCGCGGGACTCCGCGTCGCGCCGGGACGCCGCATGCGAACCAACAGGTCATCATTGACCAAGCGCATAGTTGCTTCGGTCGCACTCCCCTTCGGCTTCGCTCAGGGCAGGCTCTCGCGAGGCTCGGTCGTGCTACCTCAGGATGACAAATCAGTTTGCGGCGTGTGCGGCGCGGCTTAAGCCACAACCTTGTCAAAGCGCGAGAGCATTAATCACAGGTCCGTGGAATTCAAGACCTTCGCGTCCTCTGCGGTTTTGGTCTGAGGTGGATTACTTTGCCTTGCGCGCCATGCGCACGTCCGCGCCTTCCACGTCGCGCAGGGTGCAGCAGGCGCCGGGCGGGATGGGCGCGCCGTGCGGGCAGGCGCGAGGATGGCCAAGGAAGGCGCAGATGCGGTCAGTGGCTTCGGGGGAGAGGATGTGCTCGAACTTGCAGGCCTGCTCTTCCACTTCCGCCGGGTCGTCCATGCCCAGGCTCTCCGTGAAAAGGCGCTCGGCCAGGCGATGGCGGCGGATGACGTCGGCGGCGCGCTGGCGGCCCGTGGGCGTGAATTCGATCATCAGGTCGCCGTC
>DASYWT010000330.1:0-6304 GCA_035935775.1 Terriglobales bacterium | reverse complement strand
GCCGCGCTGCGCGATTCGCCCCGGCGCTTCAATTCTCTTTACGGCGCCGCGCGTGCGGCCGAACTGGCTGGTAATACGGCGGAAGCGCGTGAATACTACGCCACCCTGGTGCAGAGCTGCGATCCCGCTGCCGACCGTCCTGAACTGAAGCAAGCGGCGGGCATGGTGAAGCAAGCTGCAATGCGGCAGTGATTTCGCCGCCCTTGCAGGCGCACAATACAATCGGCTCAACAGGTTGCCATTAATCACGTTCCGAAATTGTTACTCTGGTAACTCCTTGGGAATTCCCGATCTCCCTGCAACTCCGCGCCCGGCGCCGGGTTTGTAAAGACAGCAAGCCCAAGGCAAGGGGAGGGAAAAATGAAACGGTCTTTCACATTGCTTCTCACGCTCGCGGTGGGGCTTTGGATTTCCAGTCTGAGCGCGGCGGCGCAGGGACGTGGCAGCAAGCCGATGACAACCGGCATCGAGCATGCCGAGACCACGGCCAGCGCCAACGGACAGCGCGGCATTGACAAAGCCGAAGCCAAGCAAAGCGTCCACAAGCACGCGAAGAAAGCAAAAGTTAAGAAAGCTGGCAAGAAGCTGGCCAAGGGGAAGAACAAAACAAAGCGCGCCTAACAAGCGCACATAGCGGTCCCGAATGGCGGCGACGCGGCGAGCTTCGCCGCCTTTTTCATTTAAGAAATTAAGGCTCAGCCAGGCTCCACAGGCTTACCCCCTTGCGGCCGGGCTGGGCCAGCCACTTGCCGTCGGGACTGAAGACAAAGAATCCCGACCGGAACGGGTCCGTGCCGGCCAGAGTTTGCACCGTCTTGCCCTGGGTAAGATCAAAGATTGCGATGACGGCAGCACTCGTGCCCAGAGCGAGCAGGCGGCCGCTGGGGCTGAAAGCGGCGGCTGCTCCCACGGTTATGCTCATGGGCAAAGAGCGTTCGCTCCAGTTGCTCACATCCCACAGCTCAAATCCATATTTCAGCTCCAGCAGGTTGACTCCTGGCCGCAACGGCGTTATTTGGCCGCCTGTAAGCAGCCAGCGCCCGTCGGGGCTGAAGCTCAGACAGCTCACCCCCAGGTTGCCGCTGGAAATGGTGCGCAGCCTTTCTCCGGTGCCCGTATCCCAGATGGCCACGTCGCCGCCCCGCATGAAAGATGTGGCCAACAGCTTTCCATCCGGGCTGATGGCCAGCGGATTGAAGGAGCGCCACACGATGCGTTTTTGCGGGTCATCGCTGATGCGGCTCCAACTGAGGGCAGGATTGACAATTTCCGCGGCCGGTGGTCGCATGCCTCCAAACGCCGCATAGAAAGTTCGCGCGGTCGAAGGCGGTGCGAGGGCGGCCGGCTGCCAGGAGTGGGCGTTCCAAACCGCCAACTGGTAATCGGGATTCGCCGCCAGCCAGCTTCCATCTGCGCTGGCAATCATATTCGTTACCGGCCGGGCGCTGATCCTCTTAAGCACCTTGCCTGCCGACATGTCCCACAACACGAGTCCTTGCGCATCGCCCGCCACCAGGGCTCCTTCGGAGGTGAACGCCACCGCTGCCACCGCCAGTTGGGCGGGAAGAAATTGGACGCGGTGCGCCGTGGTCGCGTCCCAAATAGCAATTGAGCCGTCTGCGGCCCCGGATGCAATTAACTTCCCATCGCCACTGAATACAACGTTGCGGACCACAGCTTGGCTAGCAGGAAAAGTCACGATCTCATTGTGGCTGGCGGTTTCCCACAACTTCATTTCGGAATGGTTTAGATCGGCCAGGAGCAACTGCTGTCCATCCGGGCTGAATGCGAAGTAAATGCGCCCATAGGGCGAAGGGGTTACCCACGCCTGGTGGCCCGTTTTCAGGTCCCACAGCGCCACTTTCCCGCCCTGCTCAAATTCCTGAGTGACCGCCCAGCGGCCGTCCGGGCTGATGGCCTGCGCTTCTATGGGAAACGTCTTCACCAGTTGACCCGAGGCGATATCCCAAACGTTGGTCGGATCGTCCTCCCCTTCAAGGCCGGAACTGATCAGGCGGTTGTCGGCCGTCATCACCAGCTGCAAAGCAGAATTCCAGGAGAGCGGCACTGTCCGGAACTCCTGTCCGGTATCGGCCCGGTAGATCTGGATGCTGGCGCTGGATTGCTCCTCTTCCTCGCTCTGCTGGATAGAGACAGCCAGGTATTGCCCATCCGGGCTGAAGGCAGCGGCATCCACCCACTGGTGAAAGTCGCGCGCATAAACAACCTTGCCGGTGCTCGCATCGGCGACAACGAACTCGCCGTCGGCGCTGCCGGAGGCCAGCCGGCCGCCGTCGGGGCTGAAGGCGACGGCGGTGACGATTTTCTGATGGCCGGTGAGAGTGAGTTGTTCTTGTCCGGTGGCCAAGTCCCAGACTCGAACGGTGCCGTCGTCGCTGCCCGTCGCCAGCCGCTGGCGGTCGGGGCTGAAAGCCATGGCTGTTATTTGGCCCGTGTGGCCCATCTGCAGCACGCGATCAGGCCGGCGGGCGCCTGCCGGAATTTCTAGTGGCGCCGGAATTACGACCAGGCCGCCCTTGGGCGCTGCGCTTGAAGGCTGCGCCACCGTCGCACCGCCGGCTTGCTGCGCCCAAACCGGGTGGCAAACAAGAGCGAGCGCCGCCAAACACAACACGGCTGCCCTGATACAGCGTCTGTGCATGAGCTTTAGAGCGAGTTTAACCAGACAGCGGCTGTCGAAAATTCGAAAATTCGCAAGCGGTTCGCCTATCTGCACTGCGCCGTACTAACATATTGCGGTGGCAAGTTGTGAGCACCTTCCCGATTCCCAGGGTCTGAGCGCCAAACGCGAGCGCCTGGAGGCCCGCCTGCGCTCGCTGGGCCGCACGCTGGTGGCCTATTCTGGCGGCGTGGACTCTGCCTTCCTGGCCGACGCCGCTCACCAGGCGCTGGGACCAAATATGTTGGCGGTGATTGCCGACTCCCCCAGCCTGGCCCGCTTTCAGCTGCAGGACGCCATCGCCCTGGCCCAGGAACGGCAAATTCCTCTGGAAGTTGTAGCTACCCAGGAACTGGAGCGCCCGGAGTATGTGCGCAACGACGCCAGCCGCTGTTTCCATTGCAAGGATGAACTGTTCACATTCATGGAGGAATTTCGCCGCCAGCGCGGGTTTGACTGCATCGTCTATGGGGTAAACGTGGACGACGAGGGCGACTTCCGCCCCGGGCAGCAGGCGGCGCGTCGGCACCAGGTGGCAGCTCCTTTGCTGGAAGCCGGCCTGGGCAAACAGGAAATACGCGAATTGGCCCGGCAGGCCGGCCTCCGCGTCTGGGACAAGCCCGCATCCGCCTGCCTCTCCTCGCGCATTGAGTACGGCCGTCCGGTGACCCGGGAGGCCCTGGCCGCGGTAGAGCAAGGCGAGGAGGCGCTGCGTGCCCTGGGCTTCCGCCAGTTCCGCGTCCGGCACCATGGGCAAATTGTGCGCATCGAAATCGCCCGCGAGGAACTGCCCCGCGCCCTTGACCCGCAGTTGGCCAGGGAATTCACCCGCATTTTCAAGGCGCTGGGCTTCACTTATGTGACTCTGGACCTGGAAGGCTTCCGCTCCGGCTCCATGAATGCAGTGCTACCGCTGGAACAGCTCAGAAAACCCGCTCCATAGATTTTCCGCGACAAAACGGCTAACCAACGCTGACGCCCCGGTCCAACCGAAGCGCTCCTGCTCTGGAGGACGTATGAGACTCCGCCGAGCCTTGCCGCTGGCTACAACCCTTTTCGCGGGTGCCATGCTTATACAGCCCGCTGCCGCTGGACAGGAGAAGTCCACTGCCATTCATACCAAGGATGTCCAGCGCCATGGCGACGTGGCCATGGGGTTCAGTCATCTTAAGACGATCCACCACTTCACGCTCACACCCAGCGGTGGCTACATCCGGGTGGCCGCCAATGCCTCCGCTGACAACTCAACTCGCGAGATGGTCCGCATGCACCTGGCTCATATTGCGCAGGCATTCAAGGCTGGTGACTTTTCTTCCCCGCTGTTCACCCATGGCCGGGTCCCGCCCGGCGTCCCCGTGCTCAAGCGGATGAAGGGCTTGATTCTTTACAAATACCAGGACACCGAAGATGGCGGGCAGGTTGGCATTACTTCCCGCGACTTTCAGGCGGTGGCGGCTATCCACGAATTCCTGCGCTTTCAGATCCAGGACCATCAAACCGGCGATTCCACTGCCGTGCAGCCCTAGGTTTCGATGGCTTCTGGCACTGCCCAGGCCGTTCAGTCGTCAATCTTCAATCGCCAAATCGTCCTTTTCCGCGTGGTCCCTGCCCAACTTACGCTATATGCAGGTCGGCTGCCTCTCATGAGATAATCAAGTATTCCCGTGTACAGGCGGTTATTAGTGCTTTTAGTGCGACGCGGCTTTATTGCCCTGCTATTGCTGTGCCTTGGCTGCATAGCGCAATCTGTGGACCAGGACGTTACCCAGCGTGTGGAACGACAGGTCCGCGCTTACTACAACATTCCTGCCGGCGTGCAGATCACCCTGGGCAAGCGTGAGCCCAGCGACTTCCCCAATTACGACAAGGTGACGCTCACCTTTACCGACGGTCCCCGCAAGCAGACGCACGAATTCCTGCTTTCCAAGGACAACAAGACGCTGGTCCGCTTTACCAAGCTGGATCTGACCAAGGACCCCTACGCCGACGTCATGAAAAAAATTGACGTCAACGACCGGCCGGTGCGCGGTAATAAGGACGCCAAGGTCACCATCGTGAATTACGACGATTTTGAGTGCCCCTTCTGCGCTCGCATGCACGAAACCATGTTTCCCGGGGTTTTCGATCAATACAAAGACAAGGTGCGGGTCATTTACAAGGACTACCCGCTCATCGAGATCCACCCCTGGGCCATGCACGCCTCCGTGAATGCCAACTGCCTGGCCGCCCAGAGCGATGCTGCCTACTGGGATTTTGCCGATTACGTGCACGGCCACCGCAACGACATCAACGGCGACCAGAAGACCCCGCTGGCGCAGCAGTTCAACAACCTCGACCAGGTTGCCCTGCAGCAGGGGCAGAAGCACAATCTCGACCAAGCCAAGCTGCAAGCGTGCGTGAAAGCGCAAAACACCGATGCCGTGCGGGCTTCCATGCACGAAGCAGACGGGTTGGGAGTGAACGCGACGCCCACCATGTTTATCAACGGCCAGAAGCTGGATGGCGCGGTGCCGCCGCAGGAACTGCGTGCTACCCTTGATCGCGCCCTGTTGGATGCCGGCGTGCAGCCTCCAGCCAGACCGACTCCGGCGGCCCAGCCCGTTCCTGCAGCTCCGCCCAAACCGGCGAAGGCCGCGAATCCGACGGGAAAATAGGGGACAATTCCAGTCGTCGAGGAAATTTCCTGCCGTTTAGTTCCGCAGCAGGCAGAGTCGAATCACTAGTCTTCGGCCCGGATGGATGGGCTCAGCTCTGTTCGCCGGGTTCGTGGAGGGAACTTGAACGCCAACTTACCGCTTGCCCGCAGGGTGTTGACGGCCACCGCGGTAGCCGCCAGCCTGCTCGCTTTTTCCGCCTGTCAGAAGAAGGGCGCCAGTCCCGATGTGATGGCCCGCGTGGACGGCCGCGAAATCACCCGCGCCGAGGTGCAGAAGTATTTCGATAACCAAACCGCGGGCGCGCCCCAGCAGCCTGCCGGCGAACAGGCGGAAAGCCTTCGCCTCAGCATCCTGCGCCAGCTGATTGACGACGAAATCCTCATGCAGCGCGCGGAAAAGCTTGGCCTGCTGGCCACCGACGAAGAAGTGAACCGCCGGCTGAATGAGATCAAGGCGCCTTATACCCAGGAGGAATTCAACAAGCGGCTACAGGACAAGAAAATTACGCTCGACGATTTCAAGCGCGATTTGCGCCGCAGTCTGACCGTGGACAAGGTGCTCAACCGTGAGATCACCTCCAAGATCAACATCACCGACCAGGACATCACCGGCTATTACAACGCGCACAAGTCCGAGTTCAACCTGATCGAGCCGCAATACCACCTGGCCCACATCCTGGTCACCACCACCCCCAACCCGCAAGTGCACAATCTGAAAAATGACAAGGCGCGCAACGAAGCTGAAGCTCGCAAGAAAATTCAGATGCTGGTCAACCGGCTGGACAGCGGCGAGGACTTCGCCACCCTGGCCATGAATTACTCCGAGGATCCGGAAACGGCGGGCAACGGCGGAGACTTGGGCTTCACCCCCGAATCGTCGCTCAAGGGGACCGATCCCGCCACCCGCGACGCCATCACCAAACTCAAACCCGGCCAGTACAGCGGCATCATTGCCGTGGTCAACCCCA
>DASYWT010000329.1:0-3078 GCA_035935775.1 Terriglobales bacterium | reverse complement strand
AACGCGAAAAAGATCTGCAGGTGGCATCGCTGGGCTCTCTGGCCAGCGAGGTCTCCGCGCTTTACGGCCTGAAGCCCGACCCCATCCTGACCAGCAACTCCGGCGGCGGCTTTGAACAGGAACAGGTCGGAGTTTCCATGGACCAGCTCCATGCGCTGCGCAGTTCGGCGCTGAGTGGGGCCACAATGATTGCCATCGGCATGAACATCAGCCACCCGGTGAGCATGAATGACTGGATTCGCGCCTCCGCCGCGCCCGCCTTGTGGCCGGTTATGGGCCGCATTACCAGTTCCTTCGGCGAACGCATTGATCCCTTCAATGGTGAAGGCGCTTTCCATCGCGGTGTGGACATTTCCTGCGAGTATGGCGAGCCGGTGATCGCCCCCGCCGACGGCGAGGTGACTTTCGCTGACTTCATGAACGGGTACGGCCGCGCCATCATGCTGGAGCATGGACACGGCTTAAGCACGCTTTATGGCCACCTTTCCAGCTTTGCCGTCGTGGCCGGCCAGCAGGTTCACCGTGGTGATGTTATTGGCTACATCGGCGACAGCGGCCGCAGCACCGGCCCGCACCTGCACTATGAAGTGCGCATCAACGACGTGCCGGTGAATCCCTACAAGTATCTGCGCATCACCGTGGCGCGGGATTTCGGCATCGAACACGGTTCCTAGAGGCAGTTGTCAGTTCTCAGTTGCCAGCCCTCCCTGTCACCCTCTTTACCCGCAAACCAAAACCGCAGAGGACGCAAAGGCCGCAGAGGGCTTTTGGGCAAGCTTTCCCGGATTTCTGAAAAACTTCAGAAACTAAGTTTTTGATTTCGGAAAAACACCCTCGGCGTCCTCTGCGTCCTCGGCGGTTCTGGTTGGAATTTCGGAATAATCCAGGGCGTAGTCCGCGGTTACGGTTTACCGTTTGCGGCGCCGGCGTTTTTTAGCGGGAGGGGCGGGCTGGGGCGCCAGTGTGGGCTGGGCCTCGGGGGCGACCACTTCCGGAGGGGGTTCCGCAAAAACCTTCTTGATGAAGTCCAGAGGCACGATCGCAGTCAGAGTCACGTGATTTTTGTCCTGCACAATCTTCAGGCTGTCGAAGAAAGTCTTCACGTCCTTGTCACCGGGTCCGGCCGCCGCGATACTGGGCTGCAAACTGTGAAAAATGGTGAGAAGCGCACCCAGTTTCTCTGCCAGTTGTGTGGCGTGCGGTGGTTGCTGGTAATAGGCATCGGCTCGAATGTGGATGGCGCGCAGAAATCGGGCCGAGAGGACCAGCACCGAACCGCTCAGCAATTGGCGATAGTCGGGAGGCAGCAGAGCATCGCTGAGCTGTCCGCCCTGGAACTGAGCGGGATTGCTCACGATGGCCCAGGCCAGACTGCCGAAGGGCAGGCGCTTGTAGTAGTGGCGCAATAAGGCCGGGCCGCCGAAGGGCGAAGCCAGCTTGCGGGAGCGGTCAATGACGCCGCGAATGACCTGGGGGTCGTCAGCATTGGAGACCGCTACGGTGCCCACCGCCAGCATGGCCACGCGCAGGGTACGGCCTTCCAGAGGGATATCGAAGATCTGCACTCCGCGGTAGTTGTCCACGGAGCGCGCCAGCTTGGCCAGATAAGCTGCGATCCGGCTTGAGTTCCAGCGCCCGGTAAATACTTCGGTAAACCGCATCTCGCTGCCGGGAGCGGCGGGTGTGCCGGCATAATGGACAGCGAAGGCGGCCTCGTCCAGGTCGCGCTCGAACTGAAAGCCGGTTTCCTTGATGAATTCCTCGTATTCGGGATCGTCGGGGACCGGGGGGACCTTCGCCTGGCGGTCGAGGAGGCGAACCCATTTCAGGTCTACATAGGCGAAGGCCTCGGCGCCGGGCAACAATCGCGCGGGCTCCGGGGGCGCTTGCCGGCGCAGCACCACGATCACCACCAGGGCGGCAGCGATAACTATAACGGCCAAAATAGTATGGCGAGTTCGTCGCCGCATAGGGTGCTTTTTATCCGCCCCGCCGGTCCACCGCCTTTTCACCCCTGACAGTGGCGTAACCGGTCATATTCGGATAGAATTTGATAAGAATTGCAAATCATAGCACTGCTGTAGAGTGGAAAAGCGGAGGAGCGGCTGTTTGCACGTTGTCTTCCGTTTATGCTAACCTTTTGTTTTTGTTCCCGAAGGGGGGCAGGTTTAAGTGTCTGAGCTCGTCAGGTTTCTGGCGGCGCGGACCGCTGGCGTAGCTCAGCTGGTAGAGCATCTGATTTGTAATCAGAGGGTCGGGGGTTCAAGTCCCTCCGCCAGCTCCAGGAAAAAGGACATTCAGGCGCTAGCAGTCGAGTGGTGAACCGGGCGGTTGCAAAACAATTAATTTCCCGAGAACGCACTCCATACTCAGAAACGTGAAATGGCGTTGGGCGCGGAGAGAACCTCCTCTTGCGTCTTTATTTCCGCGCTCCTAGCGTGTTCTGCCGGCGGGCGCAGACCGCGGATGGAGGCCAGCGCTCGACGGTGTGGCGCCTGGCGAGGTTCCGCACAGGTGGCCGAGTGGTTAATGGCAGCAGACTGTAAATCTGCCGCTCCTTGCGAGCTACGGAGGTTCGAATCCTCCCCTGTGCACCATGATTTGGCTTCACGCGAGACGTGAAGGAGTTTCCGTTGTCCCGGTTTTCAGTCGCGATGCTCGCGTACGTGGTCCTGGGGATTCTGGCAGTGACCACGCTGACTCAGACGGTACCGTTGGCCGGACGGCAGGTGCCGCTGAGTGTGATCACCCTGGTGGTGCTGGGCATGTTTGCCTTTCGCACCTGGCTGCATCACAAGCGCGAGGCGCTGGAACGGTCAGAGCCGGTAAACGGGCATGGATCGGCCCAGGGCCGGCACTAGTCAAGGGTTGAAGCCAGAGCCGATGTAGCTCAGTTGGTAGAGCACTCCCGCGGTAAGTTGAGCCGTTTAGCGGGCGTGAGCGCAGCGGGAGCCCGCTGGCGAAACCCTGAGCGAGCATAGCGAGTCGAAGGGGCTCAGGCGGTTTTGAGTCGGTGAACAAGGTCGCGAGCCGATGTAGCTCAGTTGGTAGAGCACTCCCTTGGTAAGGGAGAGGTCA
>DASYWT010000328.1:0-1822 GCA_035935775.1 Terriglobales bacterium | reverse complement strand
TCTGCACTTTGCCCACGGTGGCATCGGGCATATCCACGGCAAAGGGCTCCGGCGTCTGCGGCAGAAGGGCCCGATCCACGTAGCCGTCGGAAACCCAGATGACCTTGCCGTTGCTGTCGTAGTAGGTGGCCAGCACCTGCGCGATGTTCACGACGCGGCCGCTCTCGTTGAGCAGGTCCCCACTCAGCACCTTGCGGCCCAGCACGTTGGTCTGCTCGCGCTGGTCCATCACGGCGATCACGGGGTCAGCCGATGCGGGCACCAGCATGGCCTTGGCATCCATGCGAACGCTTTTAACCTGGCTCAAGTTGTAGCCGGGGAAGTCAATGCGGTAGGGCGAAACCTGCTTGGGCAATAAGGTGTGTTGAACCTTGTCGAAGCTGTTTTCCTGGTCGAGATTCTGGCCGTTCTCGCCGATCAGGATGGCGTTGATGTCCACGAAAGCGGGCACCGTGTCTTCATTTACGACCTCGCCCACTATGACCAGCGTGTTGCCGTGCTGCACGGCATTCATGGAAACGATGCGCACCTGGGGTGAATCCACATTCTGGGTTCCCCAGTCGTCCTGCGCGCCGCGGTAGATCACGTCCCAGCGCAGGTAATTGACGGGAACCACCTGGGGAGGCACGTTGGGTTGCTTCTCCAGGGGCCATACCACTTTCCAGGTACCGCCCTGCCGCACCACCTTGAGTTCGCGCACGTCATAGATGGGACCAAGGGCGGTGGACCAATGCATGTCGGCACGCACCAGGGCCTGGTCGCCGTTTTCATTCAGCACGCGGGTGCGCGAACCTTCCAGGCTGGAAAATGTGCGCAGACTGCCATAGTTACCGTTCACGTCGTGGACGAAGGCTTCCTTGTCCACGCCGCTGGTATTGGCCAGCAGGGAATAAGCGCGGCTCCAGTCGTGCGCCTGCACGTCGCCCAGGAGAGAACGCACAGCAGCCTCGGCAGTGCCCGCGGAGGCGCCCACTCCGGGCAAAGCTTCGCCCGAACCAATGCCCGGCGTACTGGCCTGGTGGACCGGGAAAACGAAGCCCAGAATCAAGAGAACGATAGTTGCGAACACCAGCAGAACCGCCAGTTTCATCACCTGGCCTCCCGGTAAGCCGGCTCACTGGCCGGAAATTCCACCGTTTCCGCCACCCGGCGGCGCCCCGGCAGAGCGAGAACGAACAGGATGGCCAGAATGCTGGTGGCCATAGGCAAGGTGCCCCACATCAGGCCTTGCCAGGGCGGAGGAACGGCGTCGGAAGGTATCTCATGGGCGGGTGGCACGCTTTCCTTCGACCAGGCGGTAATGGCGCCGCTGTCGAACGTCTCGATCTTGCGCCAGCCGGCAAATTCCAGCAGCGGATCGTAGTAGGGGTCGTGAACAAAAATGTATTTCAAGCCATAGCGATTAGCGTGCTCCAGCATGGCGCGAAGGGAACTCATGCCGGCGGTGCCGTAATACTTGGCGCTGCTCAACTGGCCCACGCCGTAATGTGTGAACTCGGGCAGCAGGCGGGCGGAGTTGTATTCGCCGTCCACGCTGGAGGCGACGGTGTAGGTGCCCACCTTGGAAAGCTCGTTGCCGAACCCCAGGGTCAAGTAACGATAGTTGTAGTGTCCGTCGCGGTTGAGGAAATCAACCACCGGCTTAACATCAAAACCGGTGACCGGCTTGTATGGATTCGCCGTCAGCCAGCCCAAGGCTAGGCCAATGCTGCCAACCGCCAGTGCCCCCATAATGACCGCGCCGGTTCTGCGAAGGCGATCAATCATGTCGGCGGCCAGCAGACCGAGGAAGAGGCAAGCCAGCAAAGTGGCCCAGAAGGTG
>DASYWT010000327.1:0-6514 GCA_035935775.1 Terriglobales bacterium | reverse complement strand
GATCGCCATGCCATTCCGGCCCAGCGTCCTGCCCGCTCCGCGCTGATCCCACTGCACGATGGTGTAGGCTTTCAGCCACGTTCGGAAACCGGCATATCCCCAGGGATTCGTACAATCGCCAGGGCCGCCGTGCAACACCAGCACAACCGGATTATCACGATCTTCTCCCCGAATCGTCACCCACTGCTCGATGCCGCCAATCTTCAGGTACTTCGCCTCGTTGATGCCATTTGGTGTTGAAATGGCATAGTCATCGGCGTGCCGCTTGCGCACAAAATCGTTGTATTTCTCGAATTTGCGAAGGTCGGCGCAATTGCAGGCTGAAGATTCCTGTCCGGGTGCGGAACTCGACAATGCCAGAACACCCAAGGCGAAGAGCGCCTCGCGCCGGTTTACCATTTTGGTTGCTCCCGTGACGCCGGATGCTTTCTCAGACGTTCACGCCACTAGAACGTTAGCTGATGGCCTGCCTGGCATCAATTCGCCGTCGCAACCGGAAGCTGTCTCATACCGGAAGCTGTCTCATAAATGTCTTTCGAAAGGGCACAGCCTGCCCTGAGCGAAGCCGAAGGGGCTTCAGCCGTGCCGTCCAGAGCCGCAAAATATACGGGCTTTTAGCCCCTGAGGGACGTGGTGTTCGCGGTTTTTCCATTTATGAGACGGCCT
This sequence comes from Terriglobales bacterium, assembly GCA_035935775.1. GTDB lineage: Bacteria > Acidobacteriota > Terriglobia > Terriglobales > Acidobacteriaceae > JAICWP01. The sequence continues at coordinate 5,848 of DASYWT010000327.1, read as the reverse complement.
CGAGGGAGTCTCTACCCCTTGTGGCGCGGGCGCCCCCGCCCGCGTGCGCCTTGCCCAGCAAGGCGTCATTCAGAAAGGCTGTTTCGGAAGGGCACAGCCAGCCCTGAGCGACGCCGAAGGAGCTTCAGCCGTGCCCTCCAGAGCCGAAAAGGGCTGTTCCATGAATTAAAAAAAGTCCCGCCCTGGCCACCAAACGCATGCACACGGCCAGGACGGGAACCGGTCAGGAAGTTAAGCTGCTTTTGCCGTTTGAGCGCGCATTTGTTTCATGAATTCGCGCATGGCTGCCACGTGGCCTGGCGAGCGGCTTTCGATCCACTTCTCATATCGTTGGGCCGCTTTTTCCAGGTTGCCGCAGAAGTTCTTGGCGACGAAGCGCTCCCGGAATGCTGGGACCACCGGTTTCACCATCTCCCAGACGCCGAAAAACTCTCCGCTGGTTTCAAAGAACAAGTCCTCATGCAGCAGATCGTAGTTGAGCAGAGCACAGGTTTGTTCCCAATAGCTGATCACCATGCTGGCGAACGCGCCTGTCTCCGAACCCATGGGAGCGATCCGCATGGAGTCGTCAAGGCTTGTCACGTGATAGTTCTTAAAGAACCATTCGCGCGCCTGGCGCAGCTTGGCTTCGCGTCGCTGATCGTAAACCTTAAGATGTAATTTCGCCTGTTCGTACGTTGGCTTTGCACTCATGCCTATTTATCTCCTTTTGAATTGTTTGTTGCCGGTTTATGAATTGGCACTCAGAGCCTCAGACCCAAGGCTGTTGGGTACATACCTCGGGACAGGCCTTGCTATATAGACGATGGGACCCACTCCAAATCGACATCTTTTGAGGAAAAAACTGTGAAAACCACCTCCACGCCCTCGATTTACCGCCACCGGGCGCACCCCGAGCCAAAATCTTAACCCAGGCAGAGGCTCCGCGGGCGGATTGTAAAGAGATCAGACCGGATACGCCTGAAGCGGCCGCTGACTTCCCTTTGGAGATGGTCTCAAGACGAAGGACACTGCAGCTGTTCAGGGCTCATCGTGGAATTGGCGCGCCGAATCTCTTCCAGTGCGGCAGCCGCATCGCTTGCGGGAGAGACGTTGTAGTCTCCAAAATCCCATGAGCGGTCACGCAGGTGCCGGCAGAGAAAAGGGATAAGGCGAGGGCTGTGGGTAAAGGCGGCTTCCTGCGTGGCCCAGGTAAAATCCTGGCCGGGCGGGGTTTGGCCAATCACCACACTCAGTTTCTGCTCGATCGCGCGCAGCGCAGGGTCGTAACCATAGCGCCCCAGCGCCGCCTCCACCATGTTGCGAATTATGGGATGCAGGTTGGGAATGGCATAGGCATGCTCCAGGAGGGGAAGGTCGGCCTTGGAACCGGTCAAAACCAGGGCCTGTACCGCGGTGTCGGTCGGCTTGGATTCAATGATCTGCGCCGCTGCCGTGTGCAATCCATCACGAAACCGGTAGTTCGGCTCTTGCCCGATTTTCTTCATGTACCAGCCCAGCGCGAAATCCCAGTTGTAATTCGGCTTGCGGCTGATGGCGCGAAAGATGGCAGGCGTAGCGGCATCCATATCGAGATAGAGCATGGCATCAACGGCTTCACCGAAGTCCGGTTGGCGGTCGAGCACGGCCTCAAGCAGCGGCATGGCCTGATCGCCGTAGCGCCGGCGCAACAGATTGGCGTGCGCCTGACCGGGGAGATCGCTGAAGTTTTGCCGTGGCATATTCAGGACCAGGGCGACCTCGTCTTCGATCGAGGCTGGTATCAGCAAGGACGCATCAACACGAATCCTGCCCGGTTGGATGCCATTCAAAACCCGGTTGATGGGGAATGTACCGTCCTTATGCAGCCAGGAAGGCTGAATGTAGATGGTTTCGGCGAAGTGCTGAAAGTAGATGATTTGAGCCGGTTCGCCCGATAAGTCTTTAGGCGAGACCTGTACCGGACCAAACGTGGCCAGGGTAGGGGTGAGGATGCGAAGTTCTATCGTGACCTCACGGTCCATTCCCTGCAGACCGCGTACCACAAGCTGGTAGGGCGCTGACCTGGCGTTGAGCAGCGAAGTAGCGCCTCCCTTTTTTTCAATGGCAACGCAGCGCAGGGTTCCTGTATGCGCCTGGCCGCTCTGGGTGAATACATAGTTCGTGTTTCCCAGCAGCCGGGGTGGAACCTTAAACACCGACCTGCGGGTGGTCTGCGCCAGTAAATCCGACGGAGTATTGCCGACACTCAGGGAAACGTTTGTACCCTTGCCATCAAACGTGCCGCTCACCACCATGGCGTGGCCGCTCTGGACGATCTTGGGGATGTAAAGCGTACCGTCTGTTTCGTCAGCGGGCGCGCGCGCTTGCACCGTGCTAACCACCCGCGCCACGCGCACGCCTCTGAAATCACTGACCAGAAGCACCACGTCGGTATCCGCCGCTACCTCTGGCGCCTTCCACGAAAATCCACGCTGGTTCGCGTGGGCCGATTGCCCCGCAAACTGCAGCACGTAAGATTGCGGTGCGGTGCTCGCACCTTCGGAGGGTAACTCGACCGTGCCGTAAAACCATTCGCCGCCAACAATGTGCTCCGGCAGGACAACGCGGACAGGGCCGTCATCTGTGGTGAAGGTGATGATTTGTATCAGAGATTGTCGCTCCACCCGCACCTCGTACCAGTCATGAGGCGGTGGTTGCGCCGCGAGAACCGTGGGAATCGAGAGAAAGACAAGTATGAGCATGGCCTGCCATGCGACGCGGGTGCTCCACATTTGCCCGCAATCTACAAAGCGAGGGCCATAACCAACTCGGGCGCGGGCAAATGTGGGAAAAATCACGGCCTCTTCACCCCCATGGCCAGAACTTCCGCCAGGTGCAGCGCCCGCCGTCCCGCCTGCTGCTCGATCTGGCTCTGGCAACTGAATCCGTCCGCAATGATCAGGGTTGATTCCTCCGCTCTGCGCACCTCCGGCAGCAGCACTCGCTCGCCTACCGCCAGCGAAATTTCGTAGTGTTCCTTCTCGTATCCGAACGCTCCCGCCATCCCGCAGCAGCCCGACTCGAGCAACCGGTATTCCAGCCCCATCTTCTCCATCACCTGCTTCTCTTCCTTGAGCCGCATGATGGCCTTGTGATGGCAATGTCCGTGCACAATCGCTTTGCGCGCCAGCTTGGGCGGCTCGTATCCGTTCCTTTCCAGGAACTCCGCCAGCGTGAAGGTTTGCTGTCTCAACTTCCGCGCCGGCTTGGACTCCGGCATCAGCCCATGCATGTCATCGCGAAACACCGAGGCGCAGCTCGGTTCCAGCACCACCATGGGTGTGCCCGCCTCAATGTCTGCAGCCAGCGCCGTCAGCACCCGCTGCAGGTAAGCCTTGGCCATGTCCAGAAAGCCGTAGTCGTAAAGCGGCCGTCCGCAACACAAGTGAGGTTGCGGCACTACCACTTGGTAGCCCGCCGCTTCCAGCACCTCCACCGCCGCCTGCGACACGCGTGGCTTGAAATAGTTGTTGAAGGTGTCCGGCCACAGGATCAACCGCGGTTGGCCCTCATTTCGCACGCCTCGTTTTCCGAACCAGCTCTTAAAGGTCTGCGTCGCGAACGCTGGCATCGTTCGCTGGCGCGGTACCCCTACCGCGGCCTTTGCCAGCGCACGCAACCCTGGCGTCTGTGTAAACAAGTTGGCCAGCCGCGGCGCCGCAGCCGCCAGCCGCGCCCACTTGTCAACCCACCCGAAAGCATAGGCGTGCAGCGGGCGCAGACGTCCCTCCCAGTAGTGCGCCAGAAACTCAGCCTTATGCGTGGCCACATCCACGTTCACCGGGCAATCGCCCTTGCAGCCCTTGCATGCCAGGCACAGGTCGAGCGCCTCTTTCACCTGCTCATCGTGCCATCCCCCCTTGATGACCTCGCCGTGCAGCATCTCCCACAGCAGGTGCGCGCGTCCTCGCGTGCTGTGCCGCTCCTCGTGGGTCACCATGAAGCTGGGGCACATCGTGTCCAGATCGCCCTGCCCGCTCCAGCGCCGGCACCGGCCCACCCCTACGCAGCGCAGCGTGGCGTGGGCGAAACTGCCCTCGTCTTCGGGAAACTGAAAGTGCGTTGGCGGATGCGGCGCCTCGTACCCCGCTCCCAGCCGCAGGTTCTCCTCGATGCGGTACGGATCCACCACCTTGCCCGGATTCATCTTCCACTCCGGATCCCAGATGGATTTGAATTCCCGAAACGCCTCCACCAGTTCCGGTCCAAACATTCGCTCCAGAAATTCCGCCCGCGCCTGCCCGTCGCCGTGCTCGCCCGAAAGCGACCCCCCGTAGCTCACCACCAGCGCCACCGCCTCTTCCATGAAGGCGCGCCACTTCTCGATACCCGCCGCTGTCTCCAGATCGAAATCCACCCGGCAATGAACGCAGCCCTGCCCGAAGTGCCCGTATAGAGCCGCGGTGTAGCCATATTTGTCGTAGAGCCCGCGCAGCTCCCGCAGGTACGGACCTATTTTCTCCGGCGCCACCGCCGAATCCTCCCAGCCTTCCCAGCTATGTTTCTCTCTCGGAACAAAGGAATTTGCCCCCAGCGCCGACTCCCGGACGAGCCAGATCCGCCGCTGCTGCTCCGGGTCCGTGAAAACCCGCGCCTCCAGCGTCTTCCCCTGCGAGGCCTGGGCGAACCGTGTTGCCTGCGCCAGCGCTTCTTCCTTGCTGTCGGCGCCGAACTCCACCAGCAGCCAGCCGCTTCCCTGCGGCATCATCGAAAGGTAATCCTGCTGCGGCAGCCCCTTCTTGCGGATGTTGATGGCCACAATCTCGTCGAAGCCTTCCAGCCCGATGGGCCCGAACTCCAGCACCCGCGGCACATCGTCGCCTGCCCGGTACATGTCCGGATACCCCAGCAGCACCAGCACCCGCGCCGGCTTGCTGGGAATCAACTGCACCTTGGCCTCGAGCATGGTGACGCACGTGCCCTCGGTGCCGACCAGCGCCCGCGCCACGTTGCAGCGGCCATCCGGCCCGGGCAGCAGCTCGTCCAGGTTGTAGCCGGAAACACGCCGCGGAATCCGCGGATACCGCTCCCGAATCAGCCCCGCGTACCGTTCTCGCAACAACCGCAGCCGCGAATAAATTTCTCCCACGCGCCCGCCCTGCGCCGCAGCACTCTGCATTTCGGCGTCGTTCATCCACCCCACCTTCATGCGCGTGCCGTCGTAAAGCAGCACCTCCATCTCGTGGACGTTCTCCACCGCCTTGCCCGCCATCTGCGAGTGCACTCCGCAGGAGTTGTTCCCCAGCATGCCGCCGAAAGTGCAATGTGTGTGCGTGGCCGGATCCGGCCCCCAGGTGAGCCGCTGCGCTGCCGCCGCCTCCCGTAGTCGGTCGCAAATCAGCCCCGGCTGCACCCGCGCGTACTTTTCTGCCGCGTTGATCTCCACGATCTGGTGCAGGTGCCTGCTCCAGTCAATCACCACCGCCACGTTGCAGCACTGTCCGGCCAGGCTGGTTCCCGCGCCGCGCGACAGCACAGGCGCCCCAAACTTGCGGCATGCCGCCACCGTCCGCACCACATCCTCAACCGTTCTTGGGATTACCACTCCAATCGGCGCCTGCCGGTAATTCGACCCGTCCACCGTGTACAGTGCCCGGCTGCCTGCGTCGAAGCGCACCTCGCCCTCCAGCGCGCGCCGCAACTCCGCCTCCAGCCCGGCCGCATCTAGGTACAGCGTCCGCCACGCTCCCGGCTCGATAGTCACCGCTTTAGCCGCCTCCGCCATTCCCTCTCATCCCTTGTCATCCTGAGCGAGGCGCGCTGTACAGAAGCGCCCCGAGTCGAACGGACCTTGCGTTTCGCTTCAGGATGTCAACATCTTACAAAT
>DASYWT010000326.1:0-2306 GCA_035935775.1 Terriglobales bacterium | reverse complement strand
CGAGGAGTGGGTCGGCGGTGCACGCGAGATTCCTTCGACAGGCTCAGGGCAAGGCATTCGCGGCTGAAGCCGCTCGCGATGACGACGTTCTGCGGAGCGCACGCAGGCGAAAGCGCCGGTGGAACAAAGGAGGGCGCACGTTAAGGATTGGGCTTCAGGGGGCGCATGAGGAATGAGAATCCGCCGGCATGGTAGATGACTTTACCCGCGGAATCAGGGGTGGCGGGGACCTTGCCGGAGCGGACCTGCTCGAAGGCCGTAACCAGGCGGTGAAGCACGGATGGCGGGGCGACGGGAACGTTATGGGCGCCAAGGACCAGCTTCACCTGCGGGGCGAGCGCGGCCAGGCGGTGGATGGAAGCGTCGTAGGCGCGCAGATCGGTTTCAGGACGATACAGCCAGATGGTGGCGGGATAGTAAGTGTCGCCGGTGAAGAGCAGGCCGTGGACATGATCGAAAAGCGAGATGGCATCCGGGGTGTGGCCGGGCGTGGCCAGCACCTGCAAGGTTCGGCCGCCTAAATCAAGGCGCTCGCCATCGTGCACATAGGCGCGGATTTTCCAGGGGCGGGTCACGTAAGTCTTAGGATCAAAGCCCGGGGGCAGCGAGCCGCAAATCTGGCCCGAGGCAAGTTCGGCCTGGGCGTCTGCGCGGGAGCCGCGCGCGTTGTGGCGGGTGAAGTCGGTATCCATGCCGTAGACAGTCTGGAACTCCCAGTTGTCGCCGACATGATCGTTGTGAGTGTGGGAATTGAGGACCACGATGGGCAAGCGAGTGAGCTGATCAGTAACCTTCTTGAGATCGCTGATGCCCATGCCGGTGTCGAAAAGCAAGGCGCGCTTGCTGCCGAGGATGAGATAGCTGATGGTTTCTTCCGCCTGATGGGGCTCGTAAATGGCGAAAACATCGGGAGCGACTTTGTAGACTTCAAACCAGGGATCAGGAACGGGGACACGCGTCAGCGTTTTGTATTCGGGACGGAGGAGCGGGCGGCACCAGTCAGGAATGCCGGCGGCAGCGGCAACGGCCGTAAACAGGACAACGGCGAGAAAGGTGCGCATGAGTGGCGGGGATTATAGCGCATTGCCGTTGGGGGGAAGGGTGGTTTGGGGCGGCTGAAGCCGCTCGCTTGCACGGTTTGGATAGAGGGTGAGACGTAACGAGTTACGTCTCTACCGATTGTGAAGCAGCTCTCGGAATCCAAAACGCAAGGTCCCTTCGACTCGCGCTCCTTCGCATGCGCTCAGTCGCGCTCGCTCAGGATGACAGGTGGAAGGGGATTCAAGGTTTCAAAGTTTCAAGGTTTCACAGTTTCAAGGTTTCACAGGTTTCACAGTTGCGAGGTTTGAAGGTTTCAAAGTTTCAAGGTCTCAGGAGTTTCAGGCGCTGCGTTTTGTGGGCAACGGCTGCCCGGCGGATGCAGAGGAACTGGCTTCGCTGTAGGCGCGCCAGCGGCGCCAGAAGATGCGCAGGGTAGCGGCGATAGGAATAGAGAGATACACGCCAATCACGCCGGCCACTTCTCCACCCGCGAGAATGGCAAATAATGTGGCCAGAGGGTGGAGTTCCAGGCTGTGGCCCATAATGCGGGGGGCAGTGAAGTAATCCTGGGCGATGCGCCAGACGCCGAGCAGAATGGCGACCAGCAGAATGTGGTGATAGCTGGTGAGGAATGCAATCCCCAGGATCGTGATTGCAGCCGCGAGCGGTCCGGCCAGAGGAATGAATTCCAGAACGCCGGCGATGACCCCGAGCACGGTGCCATAGGGCAAGCGGATGAGGGTGAGCAGCGCGGTCAGTACTACCAGGGTGAGGCCGGCAAGAATCAACTGGGCGCGGATGTAGTGCGCGAGCATGGTATCGAGATCGGCGAGCAAGCCGCGCAGGAACTGGCGCTGCCGGCGGCGGTCCACCAGGTCCACGATAGTTTGGGCAAACAGGCTCCCGTCTAGCAGAAAGAAGATGGCCAGGATGGGCACCAGGATGATCCAGAGGGCGTTGACGGCAAACTGCGCGGCGAAGGCGCCCACGTGCTGGGCCCAGGCAATGATCTCGTGGCGGTGGTCGGAGAGCCAGTGCTGAACGTGCTCCTGGGTGGTATGGCTCCAGCCGCGCTTGGAGCCAATCTGCCAGGCGATCTGCCCGCTGGTGAGTTTTTCCATCCACACCGGGAGTTCTCCGACCAAGCGGCGGCCTTCGGTGACCAGGCGCGGTCCGGCAAAAATAATCAGCAGGGCCAGAACCACCCCAATGCCCACATACACCTGCAGAACCGCACGCGAGCGGCGGCCTTTGGAGAGGCGTGA
>DASYWT010000325.1:0-4147 GCA_035935775.1 Terriglobales bacterium | reverse complement strand
TCGCGCGCCATGGGATCAGTGCCGGGAATGCGCGCCAGCCAGCTAGCGGCCGCATCATAATCGTGAGCCTCAAAGTAAGTTTTGCCCAATTCCAGAATGGCTTCGCCGGAGGAAGGATTCAGCTGAAGCGCCGTGCGCAGGTGTTGCAGTTTGTCAGCTTCGGTTTGCGCCGTCCGTCCGCGGATGTAATTTTCGAATGCGTCCAGGCGCAGCACCGGGGCGCCCGCCAGGAATGCCTCGCGCGTCACCGCATAATTTGGCTGCAGGCTGCGTAACAGGTCCCAGGCGAGAGCGGTTTGCACCGGCAGCAGCTGGGGGAGTGGCCCGCTCTCCTGGAGTTCCGGCGAAAGACGGCGCTGCTTCATGTCCAGCACCTGCGCGCTGACCCTGAAGGTTTGCCCATCGAAGCTGTAGCTGCCCAGCACCGCGTAATCCACATCCATCTGCTCGGCAATGCGGTACAAGGTCGCCCGCGAAGGATGGATGGCAGCAGGGATGCCTGCCCGGTCGTAGGCATGCAGACGGTATTCACGACCCAGCACGTAGAGGTCATCGGAAGCCATCCGCTGCCCCAGCACGTCGGGAAACGCCTCGGAAATCCATTCCAGCCCAGGGGTACTCGACCGATTCTCAAAGGGCATCACCACCAGGGTCCGTACCGGCGGCACGATCTGCTGGCTGAAGCCGGGGAGGGCTGAAATCCAGCCCGCAAGCAGGACACCTACAACTAAGCTACGGGGTCTCAAGGTAGGCCGATTATACCCATTTGGGCTTTTCCTCTGGAGTGACTACTCACCTCCCCGGAGAGTGAAAAAAGGGGAGCAAACCCGTCACAGAGAGCTGGGGTCTAAGCAGAAATAACCAACCTCAGCTTTCGCATCGGAGGATACAGATGAAGAAATTACTTTTTCTGCTGGCAGTGATGCTGGTCGCAGCGGGCATCTCCGTGGCACAAACAGATCAGAACAATCCGAACGCCAACAGCGCAAACTCCCCCAGCGCCACTCAGAGCACCCCGAGCGCGCAGGGAAGCGCAACCACTCCGGATCAGGGAACCGCAACTCAGGGCACAACTGACCAAAGCACCACCACGACCACGACCACGCGCCATCACAAGGGCGCCAAGTCGGGCAATCTGCCGCAGACAGCCTCACCGCTTCCGCTGCTGGGATTGCTGGGCATGGGATCGCTGGCCGCTGGTGTTGCCACGCGCAAAAAGAAACGCTCTTAGTTAATTCACCAGGGGCGGCGGGGCCGCAAACCAGCCGCAACGCCACCCTTGGAGCTCTCTTTGGCTAATTCGTCCCCGAAGGCCGTCAGCAGACGGCGTTTTTCTGCACGATCGCGGCCCTGAAAACCGCCCAAAAACATCCAAGTGACCTGCGAGCAGCATCTCACTTGCAACGGGAAGGTCCGGCAAACTTGCCTTCAAGGTTCTACATACATATAATCCGGCTCTCTGTGTAAATGCCTGCAGCACACAAGCTGAAACGCAGGGTGCGGGAGGGAGCCCATTTCGCCCCGATGCCCCGGCGTAAGGCTTAGGGCGCGAGACCAGAGGCTTGGGGACGCAGTTGCGTACCTGGGTGGCAGTGACCGCTAGTTTCCCGATCAATCCGGAGGAGCAAGGAATGAAGAAGACGCGTGTCAGCATCGTGCTGGTGATAGCTGCGGTTGCGGCCATTTCGGTGCTACCGGCGCCCGCGCAACAGCCTTCTGCGCAACAGCCTGCCGCTGGCCAGGCAGCGCCAGCCGCACAAGCACAGCAGCAGAAGAAGGAAATCAAGGATCCCGCCGAATACAACGCCTACGTGGGAGCGTTGCAGCAAACCAGCCCTCAGGCCAAGGCTAGCGCTCTGGAGTCATTTCTCCAGCAGTATCCCAACAGCGTCATGAAGTCGGATGCGCTGGAGCTGCTCATGGCCACCTATGAGCAGGCGGGGGACACGGCCAAAATGCAGGCAACCGCCGACCGGCTCTTGCAGGCCGATCCCAACAACCTGCGCGCTCTGGCCTTGCAGGCTTACAGCCACCGCCGCCAGGCGGAGACCAATGTCAATCCGCAGCAGAATCTCGCTGCCGCCGCCCAGTATGGCGAGAAAGGGTTGCAGGCTCTGGCGTCCGCACCTAAGCCCGACGGCATGGCGGATGCTGACTGGAGCAAGCTGAAGGATCAGACCAGCGCCATTTTCAACGGGGCTGTGGGACTGTCCGCGTTACAGAACAAAGATTACAAGAGCGCCATGGAGCACTTGCGGGCGGCGGTGGACAAAAATCCTAACAACCTCACGGACGTCTATCCGCTGGCCCTGGCCTATTATTCCGCTGGCAATCCCCCTAAATCGGCGACCCCGCCCCCTCCTCCGGCGGACGCCAATAATCCGCCTCCTCCGGATCCGGCCGTGGTAGATGCCAACGTACAGGGGCTGTTCTTCATTGCCCGCGCTGCCAACCTCGCGGCAGGCACGGCGGGGCAGGCGCAGATCTCCGATTTCGGCAAGAAGTGGTACACCAAGTTCCACGGTTCCGATCAGGGCTGGGATGAGCTGCTGGCCAGCACCAAAACTCAAACCTTGCCTGCCCAGGGCTTCACCATTGCGGCGGCTCCCCCGCCGCCCACCCCGGCCAAGCAGGCGGAAGACCTGGTGAATTCGAAGCCCATTAAGGAGATGTCTTTTGCCGAATGGCAACTGGTGCTCTCCTCCGGCAACCAGGCCGCCGCGGACAAGGTTTGGAGCACGATTAAGAGCGTGCCCCTGCAGATTGAAGGTACGGTAATCAGCGCCACCGCTCGTCAGTTGCAGATTGCGGCCACGGTGGACGACATTGACGCTAAGAAATCGGACATCACTCTGAATATGCTGGCCCCGATACCCGCGCGTCTGATACCCAAGGCGGGCGCCAGTATCCCCTTTGAAGGCACGCCCGTGTCGTATGAGGCCAAGCCTTTCATGATGGTGATGGAGAAGGGCGCGCTGCTGACGGTGAAGAAACCAACCCCCACCCGCCGGCGCCGCAGCAGCGGCAAAGGTCATTAGACTGGAAGGGAAGTAATCGCAAAGGGCAGCCGCGCAGGCTGCCCTTTCCTTTTGGACGGCAAAGCAGAGCGCGTCGCTCTATCGCGCTGCCTTCTTCTCCAGGGTCAGCGGCCGGGCGCTGCGCGGCGGGCGACGGACGCCATCCCGCAATCCCCGCACATCAATCTTCAGCTCCTGGATAGTGCGGCTGAGAGTGTTGCGGTGCATGCCCAGTTGCCGCGCCGCCCGGCACTGGTTGCCGCTGTTGTCCTGCAATACGGTCAGGATGAACCGCTTTTTGAATTCGCGAACGGCTTCCGAATAAAGAATGCCGCTCTTATACATTTGCGCGATTAATGCTTCAAGCTGATCCTTCACGGCAACTCCCTTTCGTTCTGAAAGGCTGGAGATTTATGAGTAGTGCCTTAACCTACTTCTGTTGCGTGGGGGCCGGTAATGAAACCTGGGCCGGAGCCGTGGGCGGAGCGATGCTGTGCAGTCCGTCCATCCCCTGCTGAAAACGGGCCCGAATCGTCGCCGGCGCCACCCAGGAAGCAGCTCTGGCCACCACCAGGAAATACGGGCCCAGGGTGGATTCCGCCAGCAAACGCGCGCCCGGCGTAAACGAGGCCAGCGCCAGCACGATCACCGCTATTACCAGCACGCCTCGCAGAAGCCCAAAAGCAGCCCCCAGAAGGCGGTCAAACCAGCGCAAGCCGACTTCCTTCAACGTCCAGCGCGTGATCCGCCCTACGATGCCTGCCACCCCCACCACGGCGATAAAGATCAGCAGGAAGGCGCCGATTTCAGCCACCCACTGCGCCCTGGTATAAGGGGAAAACCAACCGGCTACGCGCCCATATTCCCAGGCTGCAAGCACATAGCCGACCACCACACCCGCCAGGGAAAAAATCTCGTAAAAAAAACCCTCTTTGGCGGCCAGCGCCATTGACAGCACCACCGCCACCACGATCACCCAATCCACGCCGGTCATGAGTTCGCACTGAGCCCTTAAACACTCAGTTCGTGCCCGGTGAGGCGGCGATACGCCTCCAGGTACTTCTCGCTGGTCTTCAGCGCCACTTCCGGCGGCAAAGCCGGAGCCGGTGGCTGCTTGTTCCAGCGGATCT
>DASYWT010000324.1:0-5650 GCA_035935775.1 Terriglobales bacterium | reverse complement strand
GTTACGTCTCAGAGACGTTGCAAGCAACGTCTCTACCGAGAAGCGAAGGGATTCGCGCGGAATTCCATGAAAAGAACAAAATCCGTGCAGATCTGTATGAATCCGTGGTCAGGAATCTACTGGTTCACCGGAATCTTGATGATCTTCTTCTGAATGGCGTAGGTCACCAGCTGCGCCTTGTTGTGGATGTCGAGCTTGCGCATAAGGTTGAACTTGTGCGCTTCCACAGTCTTGACGCTCAGCCCCAGAAGCACGGCAATTTCCTTCACCGAGTTGCCTTCCGCTAGCAGCTTGAGAATTTCGCGCTCCCGCGGCGTGAGAGTGGAGATGCGGGGACGCATTTTGGCATCGCGCACACGGGCGCGAAAATCTTCCACCAGCTTGCTGAGCACCTGCGAGCTCAAGTACTTGCCGCCCTTGTAGACATCGCGCACTGCGCTCACCAGTTGTGGCGCCGGAGTGTCCTTGAGCACGTAACCGGCGGCGCCCACTTCCAGGCACTGCACCAGGTAGTCCTCGTCCTCGTACATGGTGAGAAACAGCAGCTTGGTTTCCGGGCGGTTCTTGCGAATCTGGCGTGCGGCTTCAAAGGAGGACAGGCCGGGCATGCCAATGTCCATCAGCACAATGTCGGGGCGCAGTTCGCGCGCCTTCTCCACCGCTTCGCCGGCATCGGCGGCTTCCCCCACCACTTCGAAGTCCGACTCGCCTTCCAGCAGGCGTCGCACCCCCTGGCGGAATAGTGTGTGGTCGTCAACCAGCAAACATCTGATTTTTGCCATCAGCTCCCCTTGAGCAAACTTGTAATTGGATGTACGAAGGGCACGCCGCGCTGGTCGTTCTTAACTGGCCAGGGAACTGCCCGCAGCCGCGCTACGCGTCGGGTAGGCGGCGTCAGCCGGCACCGGCAGCGAAACCACGGCCACCGCATCGGGTACCGTGACTTCGATGCGAGTTCCCCGTCCTTTGCCGGAGCGCACGCGCACCGTACCGGCCAGGGCCGCGATTCTCTCCCGCATCCCCGCCAGCCCGAAACTGCGGCCGCGGGAAACGCCCTTCTGCAGGAATCCGATCCCGTCGTCTTCCACCAGCACCTTGATGACACCCGACTCACGCGCCACCTGGACCGTCACGTTTTTGGCCTGCGCGTGTTTAGCCACGTTGTGCAATGCTTCCTGCACCACGCGGTAGACTGCGGTCTCCGCTTCCGGCCCAAAGCGGCCCAGGTCGTCGGGAACGGCAACCTGGGTTTTGACCCCCGTGCTTTTGCTTAAATCCTTGGCTTCCTTACGGATGGCGGCTACCAGGCCCAGTTCCTGCAGAACCAGTGGGGAAAGCCGCGTAATCATGCGCCGCAGTCCCTCAATGGTGCGGTCCACCACCGACAGGGCTTCCTGGATCTTCACTTGCGAACTGCGGGAACGCAGACTGGCTTCCAGCATGCCCAGGTAGAGTCGGGTAACCATCAATCCTTGGCCCGTCTCATCATGCAGTTCGCGGCTGATGTGTTTGCGCTCCTCTTCCTGAACGCGCAACAGGTGGGCGGAAAGCTCGGCGATGCGCGATTCGCGCTCGCGCAGCGCGTCCGTCATTTGCATGCGATCAATGGCCAGTGCCGAACGGTCGGCGATGGCTCGCATCAGCTCGCGTTCCGTCGGCATCCAGCGGTAGGGAACGGCAAACCCGATCTCCAGCACTCCGATCGTCTCTTCCGAGTTCTTCTTCAGCGGCACCGCCCAGAGCGATTTCGCATTTCTGCGCAGGATGGGGCTGGTCTCGTCCGGATTGTCGCCGATTTCGAGCACGAACAGGTCTGGTTCAACCCCTGCCGCCACTTTTCCGGAAAAGCCTTCGCCAGGCTTGACGTAATAGTCATCCTCCAGTTCGCCGCCAAAACCCACGGCCGCGGCCAGGCGGAGCAGATCTCCTTCCGGCTCCCGCAGCACAATGGTGCCCAACTGAGCCCCAAAAGTACTGGCCGTTATTTCCAACACCTTCCGAAGCAGGGCGCCGAGGTTGGGCGCCGTAAGCTCAGCGTCCAGCACTGAGAGCAGGGCAGAAGAAGCGCCCTTCTGGGTTTCAAAATAGGCCAGAGACACGGCTACGAAAGCCGCGGAAGAGAACATTTCCAGGGCCGCTACGATCTCGCCCCGCCTCCCCTTAAACACTTTGGCTACGTAGGGTTCGCAGAATAGTTCGTAAAGCTCCAGGGAGCGCGCCACCGCGCCTGCATCCACCTGCAGCTTGGCCAGGCGTGTGCCGAAATAGCTGAGGTTCTCGGCAAAACTCTGAAAATCGGACTGGCAGAAGATGGCGAAGCCGGTCCCCAGGTTCAGGCGTTCCAAGGCAGTCATGACCCGCCCGTCAAACTGGAACTCCTCAAACATCCTTGCCCGCCAGGCAGCCGTAATCTCAGGGAAACAGGGCTTTAACGCCCGCACTGCTTCCTGGATCAAGGCGCGTGAACTTTCTTTCAATACCAAGCAGGCGGACAAGTATTCTCCTTAAGGACGGCCAGAGGGCGTGCGTTCGAACGGACCGAGTGGCGGTTGACCGGCTAATGACCGTAAATCCCGAGCTTCTCTGGTATTTTATAGGTTTTCTGCCTGTGAATCTACCAGTGCCTTCGGATATTTGTTGAAAAGTTACTTAGCAATTCAACCTACTTTCCTCGCAAAATTTGGATTTTTGCCGGGAGTATGGCTAAGCGCCGGAACTAAGTAGAAACGTTAAGGTTGCGTGCATCGGATACAATCCTGAATTTATGCTTCGTTATTTCACCGCCGGAGAGTCGCACGGGGAGTCACTGGTAGCGCTGCTCACCGGCATGCCCGCCGGTCTGAAAATTGACCAGTCGTTCCTCGACCGCGAGCTCTGGCGGCGCCAGCAGGGTTATGGCCGCGGCGGGCGGATGAAGATTGAGCGCGACCAGGCACACATTCTTTCTGGCGTGCGGCATGGGGCAACGATCGGGTCGCCTATCTCCATCTTGTTGGAAAATAAGGATTGGAAAAACTGGCAGGAATCGCTGCCCGTGGGCGAGGGCGATTTTGCCCGCCACAAAGCAGTCAAGTCGCCGCGACCCGGCCATGCCGATCTGGCGGGGGCGCTGAAATACAACTTTCGCGAGGCCCGTTATGTTCTGGAGCGGGCCTCGGCGCGGGAATCGGCGGCGAGAGTGGCGATCGGAGCGGTGGCCAAGCTTTTCCTGCGCGAGTTGGGAATCGAAGTGCTCAGCCACGTGCTGGCGGTAGGCAGCGCGACTGTTCCCAGTGCCGAGGTGCCCTGGGAGAAAATTCGCGCCCTCGCGGAAAAGGAGGAAGTGCTCCTCAACTGCGCCGATCCGGAGGCCGAACAGCGCATGAAGGCTGAAGTGGACCATGCACTTCGCACGGGCGACTCCGTGGGCGGCGTATTCGAGGTGGTAGCCCACCATGTTCCTCCCGGCCTGGGCACCTATGCCAACTGGGACGAGCGCCTGGACGGACTGCTGGCTGGCGCAGTCATGTCCCTGCAAGCGGTCAAAGCGGTGGAAATCGGGGTGGGAGTTGCCGCAGCCGGTTCCCCCGGCTCGCAGGTGCATGATGAAATAAGCTATTCGCGGCAAGAAGGCGATGGCGCCGTCCCCTTTACCGGTTTTGTTCGTAAACATAACCATGCGGGAGGGGTGGAGGGCGGCATCTCCAATGGCGAGGACATTCTGGTACGGGGCTATTTGAAGCCCATATCCACGCTGCGGCGGCCATTGGAATCGGTGGATTTCGCCACCCGTGAGCCGGTGAAGGCGGCCTACGAACGTTCGGATGTATGCGTGGTCCCGGCCGCCGGCGTTGCCGCGGAAGCCATGGTGGCGCTTACCCTGGCGCGTTGCGCGCTGGATAAATTCGGGGGCGACTCCATGACCGAGACGGTCCGGAACTTTCAAGGCTACTGCCAACAACTGCAGAACTACTGATGATCTATCCCATCGTGAAATATGGCGACCCGGTGCTGGAGAAGCCTGCCGCGCCGGTGGAAGTGTTTGACGACGAGTTGCGTAAGCTGCTGGACGACATGTTCGAGTCCATGTATGCCGCGCACGGCGTGGGGCTGGCCGCGCCGCAGATCGGCATTTCCAGGCGCATCGCGGTGATTGACGTCACCTTCAAGGAAGACCCAAACGCCAAGCTGGTGCTGGTGAATCCACAGATCATTCATACCGAGGGCAAACAGAAAGGGAGCGAGGGCTGCCTGAGCATTCCCGATTTCCGCGAGCCGGTGACCCGGCCGATGCGGGTCACGGTGAAGGCGCAGGACGCTGATGGCAAATGGTTCGAGAAGACGGGGGAAGAAATGCTGGCCCGCGCCTTCATGCACGAGACCGACCACCTCAACGGCCGCTTGTACATCCACCATATCAGCGCCCTGAAGCGCGACCTGATGAAGCGGAAAATCCGCAAGCTGGTGAAAGCGGGAGGGTGGGGTTGAGCAATTGTGTAATCGGGTAATTGTGTAATTGATGGGGGACGTTGCGGGATTTCAATTACTCAATTACCCAATTATTCAATTACACAATGAGACTGGTTTTCTGTGGCACGCCGCGCTTTGCCGTTCCCACGCTGGAAAAGCTGGTCAGCAGCGGGTTCCAGGTGCGGCTGGTGGTGACCCAACCCGACAAACCACGGGGCCGCGGGCTGGAACTGGCGCCTTCGCCGGTAAAAAACCGCGCGCTCGAGTTGGGCCTGCCTCTGGCTCAGCCGGACAAGATCAAAAACAATGAGGACTTCCGGGAGCAGCTTGCCGCGCTTCAGCCCGAAGCTATTGTGGTGGTGGGCTATGGACGCATCATTCCGCAGTGGATGATTGACCTGCCGCCCACGGGCAACATCAACCTGCATGCCTCGCTCCTGCCCAAGTACCGTGGCGCCGCGCCCATCCAGTGGGCCATTGCCATGGGCGAAATAGTCACCGGCGTGACCACGATGCGCATTGACGCCGGCCTCGACACCGGCGACGTCCTGCTGCAGAAGGAAATTCCCATCGCGCCCGAGGACACGGCGGAAACTTTGGCGCCGCGCCTGGCTGCGGTTGGAGCCGACCTGATGGTGGAGACTTTGCGCGGGTTAAGTTCGGGCTCGATTCAGCCGAGTCCTCAAAACCACAGCCGGGCGACACTGGCGCCGATCCTCAAACGCGAAGACGGGCTGATAGATTTTCAGCGCACGGCGGCGGAGATCGTGAATCGCTTGCGCGGATTCCAGCCCTGGCCCGGGGTGTTCACCAGCTTTCGCGGCAAGCAACTGCACGTGTGGGCAGCGAAACCCGCCGCTGCTGCGTTGCCGCCGGGCGAGATGAAAGCGGAGGTCGAGCGCGTGCTGGCAGGCTGCGGCCAAAACACTGCGCTTGAGCTTCTCGAAGTGCAGCTCGAGGGCAAAAAGCGCATGGCGGCACGGGACTTCGTGCACGGCTACCGGCCGAAGGCGCGAGAGAAACTTGGAGAAGGTGTTCCTGGAATGTCATCCTGAGCGAAGCCGGGTGATTCGCTTGCGAATCGGCCGGCGAAGTCAAAGGACCTTGCGCTTCGGATTTGAAACACAAGGTCCCCCGACTCGCTCTCGCCTCGTGCACTCGGCTCAGGCTCCTTGGGATGACAGGCAATAGCATTTCCTTT
>DASYWT010000323.1:0-42184 GCA_035935775.1 Terriglobales bacterium | reverse complement strand
TGCGGCCCGACGGCACTCTGCTCGTCTATCAGCGCTACGGCCAGCCCGGACTGCTGGTCGCGGACCTCGACTTGGCCGCCGCCACCGGTCTGCTCGCCGCGCGCTGCCAATATGCCTAGAACTTCGCGCGCCGGATAGAGTCTGCGCGAGTAGCACCGTGTTAGGCTCGTCCGCAGGCGACCTGTCCCGGAGGAGGGATGAAAGCTGCAACTACCGCCCCGAGTAACTTGCAGGAACCTGACGCGGAAATCCGTGGAAGTGCGTCTTCGTCGTTCGGTTGGTGGATGGCCTTGGCCGGACTGGCGGCGGTCTTTTTGCTTGGAAACTATCCCCTGCTGAGCGGACGACAGGCCCTGATCTGGGATGCGGAAGACCTCTTTGCCCCGGCCTATACGCTGGTTGCCGATCACGCCCGCGCCGGCCGACTCGTCCTTTGGGATCCCTGGATTTCTGCGGGAGCGCCTGACTACGCCGAGCCCGAATTAGGAGCTGCATCTCCCGTGCAGGTTCTTGCCGGAGCATTAACCGGAGGGACAGAAGCCGGCTTTCGCCTCTATTTCCTTTTGATTTGGTTTCTGGGACCCCTAGGCTTTCTGTTTTTGGCTCGACATTTCCGAGCCGCTCCCTGGGCGGCCTTCGTGGTTGCAGCCGGATTTGCGTTTTGCGGCTTTTATACGGGTCACGCACAACATGTGTCGTCCATTTACGCTTTCTCGTTCTTGCCCTGGGTACTGTGGCGCTTTGACGTCGCGCTGGTGTCGAGAAAGTGGTTGCCTGCGCTGCAAGGCGGCGCTCTCTGGGGACTCTCCGCGCTAGGCGGCTATCCCGAACTGGTAATCCTTACCGCGGGATTCCTGTTTGTGTGGGCAGCGGGGCGCTGCGCATTGAAGTTCCCAGCCACCACAGCAGACTCTGGCGTCGACCCGAGTCACAGCCAGACAATTCGAGCTGCCCTGTGCACCCTGGCAATTGTCGCGGTCGTCGGCACAGTTGTGTTGTTGCCTTCTTATTTTGCCTTTTTTGTTGAAGGCCACGGCTACAGCGACCGCGTCGGACCGCGTTCACGTCACGAAGCTGTAACCTCAAACACCACTCCTGCTTCGGCCTTCCTCACCTTTTCGAGCACTTATCTGACCAACCTGCGAATGCCGAAATACCACAATGATCGTTTGTGGCCGACAAGCGATGTTTCTTTGACCAATGTGTACCTGGGTGCGCTGATCCCTATCCTTGCCCTGTTCGCGATTGCCTACCGGCCGCGCTCACCGGTGCGGTGGTTTTTGCTCGTTCTTACGTTGTTCTGTTGTGCCTGTGCGGTCGGCGACCAGCTTCCATTGCGTGGATGGCTGTACGATTACGTCTTTCCCACGCGCTACTTCCGCAACCCCTCACTGTTCCGGGAATACGGAATGTTTTGCGTCACGCTCCTGGCCTTGTGGGCGACGGACGACCTCCGTGCCATTGCAGGCCAGTCTTCGGAGCGCCTCTGGAGGCATCTCACGCTGACGGCCGGCCTGCTCACCGCCGCCGCTGCCATCGGCTACACCTACGTTGTCTCTCTGGTCAGCAACCGTGGCGAATTCTACCCACGCGCGACGCGCGATTCCGCGCTCATTTGGATCAGCGCGTTTGCAGTCGTGCTCCTGTGTTGGCTTGTTCCCCGCGCCCGGAGACTGCTACCGCTAATGCTGGTCTTGCTCGCCACCGGAGATGCCTTTTTGACCATTCGCCTCGCCCGCCCCACGATGTCTACCAGTGGCTCAACCCGGGAAGTTTGGACCAGGATTAATGCCGCCCATGATATTCGCCTGGATTTGACTTCCGGCGGGCTGCAGCGGCAAGTTGCCCCGCCGGCCTGGATTGGCGCCTTCGCCAATAACGAAAATGTGCCCCTCAGGCTGGCCACATTTTTCAATTATGAGACGATGACGAATCGCTTCCAGGTGGATTTCCTCAATCAACCGGTATTGCTTGGCGCGAGCACCGGCGCCGACCGCATATGGTTTTCCCCGATAGCGGCGCAGGCGCCGCCAACGGACAAGTTGTACGCTGCCTTTGTTCGCAGAAGCAGCGAACTGGGCGCGCCGGTGATTGTCGTTCATGCCCGAGCTGAGATGCCGGAGTTGCGCTCTGCCGATCGCGCTGCGTCGAACGGCGGCGAGCAGATCAACGCTGTGGAGCAGTTGCCGCCGGCGCAACGCATTGTGCCGCGCGTATTACGGTACACACCGAATCACCTGGACCTGGAGGTGAACTGCCCGGTCGAGGGCTGGCTGCTGGTCACTGACCGCTGGGCAAACGGCTGGAGAGCCCGCGTAAACGGCAACCCTGCGGAGCTTTTCGGTGGAGATTTCATTTTTCGGGCCTTGCGCGTAAGGGCTGGCCAGAATTCTGTTGAATTTTCTTATCGTCCCGCCGGCTGGCCGGAACTGCTGCTTTTGAGTTGGGGCGTGCTGGCAGCGGTGCTGGTTTTGACAGTACCGCGGCTAGCTGCCCATTTACCTTAATCGTACAATGCTCCTGCGCCTTGGGCTTCCGCCGAGCGCCTTAACCTATGCAAGCCGCCGTCCTGCGCACTTTTGACAAGCCGCCGCGGTGTGAGCAGTTTGCCGACCCCGTTCCCCGTGACGGCGAAGCGCTGGTGCAGGTGCGCGCCGCTTCGCTGAAGCCGGTGGACAAGCAAATCGCCGCCGGTTCGCACTATGCCAGCGCCCGTGAACTGCCGGCCATCTGTGGCGTGGACGGGGTGGGAAACCTCAGCGACGGCACGCGGGTTTTTTTCGGCGGCACACGGCCGCCCTATGGCGCTATG
Source organism: Terriglobales bacterium (assembly GCA_035935775.1). Taxonomy (GTDB): domain Bacteria; phylum Acidobacteriota; class Terriglobia; order Terriglobales; family Acidobacteriaceae; genus JAICWP01. The sequence continues at coordinate 39,372 of DASYWT010000323.1, read as the reverse complement.
GCGGAGCGCACAGTCGTCCCAAGGGCCTTCACCTTCCCTATTCCCGATAGCGTGGACGACGCTACCGCCGCCGCCCTGCCTAACCCGGGTGTCTCCGCCTGGCTTTCACTCGCACATCGCGCCCGCCTGGTCCCAGGCGAAAGCGTCCTGATCCTGGGGGCGACCGGGGTGACCGGCAAGCTGGCGGTAAGAATCGCTAAGTTGCTTGGTGCAGCCCGCGTCGTGGCTGCCGGACGCAACCAGCAGATCCTGAGCACGTTGGACCTGCACGGGGCTGACTCGACCATCCGCCTTGATCTGCCTGAGGCCGAACTGCGGGAGGCGTTCGTGCGTGCCGCCGGCCAGTCCGGCTTTCAGGTCGTGATTGATTATGTCTGGGGGCGGCCGACAGAAGTCCTGCTCTCCGCGATGACGCGCCACGAATTCAGTGCGATCGGCTCGGAAACCCGCCTCCTGCAGGTGGGGGAGAGCGCGGGGCCAACCATAACTCTGCCGGCAGCGGTTTTGCGCAGCACGGCGCTGACCATTCTGGGGACCGCCGGAATCGCACCGCCTGACGTTCTGGTAGGTGCCTTCCAGAAGGTCATGGCACATGCCGCCAGCGGGGAAATGCGCATTGACACCATTCAGATTCCGCTCACCGACATTGAGAGAAGTTGGAACCATGCTCCGGCGGGGCAGCGCCTGGTCGTTGTCCCCTAAGAAGGCCTGCCGGATCCAGTGTCTCCAGCCGGTGAAAAGGCTGCCTGCACAGCCTAGGTACTATCGGGAATTGGGTTCTGGTGGCATGATTTGGAAGTTCCCTGCGAGGCGGAACTAACGCTCTGCTGGGCGACATCTTCATGCGAGCCTCGTCCCATCCACCTAAATACCTTCGCGTCCTCGCCTCGCCAGTCCTGATCTTTTTCGCTGCGTTCGCCATGCGCCTGGCAATGATGGCGCACTTGCTGGCCGGCTTTGGCGCGTCCACCTTCTACCTGCACAATGAGGTTGCTCACATCGCTTCTGCGCTTGTCGCAGGGGCAGGCTATTCTTCTCCCTGGGGCACGGCGCAAATCGCGCCTACCGCCCAGCAGCCCCCGGTTTACCCGCTTCTGCTGGCAGGTGTATTCCGCATCTTCGGTGTTTATACCAGGACCTCTGCCGTTGTAGCCCTCACTATCAATGCGGCCGCCGCTGCCGCCACTGCGGCTTTACTTCCGTACTTGGCCGGGCGCTGCCTGGGGGAACGTCGCGACGGTGTGCTGGCGGGGTGGATTATGGCCTTGTGGCCCTACGAAGCCATCCTGAGCCTGCAATTGTGGAATCAGGCCCTTGCGGGACTCACCCTGGTTGTCTTTGTGGGGATGCTGGTTGCCGTGGCGCGCTCCCAACACCAGCGCGCCTGGTTCGGCCTGGGCTGCTTTGCCGGCGCCGCGGTATTGCTGAACTCCGCGCTGATTCTGCCTTTCGTGTGCGCATTTGTCGCCAAAACCCGGCTTACCCGGGGAGCACTCCTGGTCCTGGCGGGATTTCTCCTCCTGCTTACTCCCTGGACCGTTCGCAATTGGATGGTTTTCGGCCGCATAATCCCGCTACGCGACAATTTCGGATTCGAAGTTTGGGTAGGGAACCATCAGGGTCTGCCGCTGCGTCATCCCATGGCTTACCGGGGCGCGCTTCCGGAAGCCGATTTGCGCCGTGCCAACTGGAACGAGCTGGTGTTTCTGAATCAGAAAACCGAGGAAGTGAAACAATACATCAAGGCCCGTCCCTGGGACTATGTGCGCAGGTGCGCATGGCGCGTGCTGGAGTTCTGGATGACTCCGGAGCCCGGGTATTGGCTGCTGGTCAGCCTGCTGTCGTGGGTGGGAGCACTCCTGGCCTGGCGGCGGGAGAAATCTTTCGCGCTCATTATTGCCACCTTTCCCGTGGTCTATTATGTGACCCACGTCTGGCCCAATTATCGCTATCCCATTGAACCTCTGCTGATACTTATGGCCACGTACGCGGTGGTCAAAGCTGCTCTCAGCGTTCGCGAGATGCATGCCAGGCGGTATGCGCAAGGGAGACCCTTGTCAGCCTCCCCCCGGTAGAGCCGGCATGCCGCAAGCGATCAACTGTCAATGCTAATCAGAATCGCACTCGCTATAGCCGCCATCGCGGCCTGCGCAATTCTGGTGGCAGGCATGCATGCCATTGCGGCCCGAATTCTTGAGCGTGAGCGCGAACAACCCGCCTCAGGCTCCGTCTTCACGATTATCGAGCGGGGCTTTGGGCGATTGGCGCGGCGACGCGCGCTGAGTGTTGCCCTGGTGGCCCTCCTGGCACTCTCCATTCGGGGCGCGCTCACCCCACTCCTGGGAATTCCCATACCCGGCAGCGAAGATGAATTCAGCTACCTGCTGGCGGCCGATACTTTCGCCCACGGCAGGCTCACCAATCCCACGCACCCCATGTGGATGTATTTTGAGAGCGAGCACATCATCCAGCATCCGACGTACATGTCTATGTATCTGCCCGCTCAAGGTATGGTGCTCGCCCTCGGCCAAGTGCTCGGCTCTCCCTGGATCGGTGTGTGGCTCAGCATGGCTGCCATGGCCGCGGCCATTTGCTGGATGTTACAGGGATGGGTGCCGCCGGGATGGGCGCTGCTTGGGGGTGTGCTATGCGTCCTCAACCTGGCGGTTTTGAGCTACTGGGCGAATTCGTATTGGGCCGGCGCGGTGTCGGCCACCGGAGGGGCGCTCGTCTTGGGGGCGTTGCCCCGCATCTGCAATAGGCGACGCACCATTGATGCCGTTGCACTCGGAATCGGCCTCTTCATATTGGCCATGAGTCGCCCCTACGAAGGGCTGGCCCTCAGCCTGCCGATTGCCGTGGCCCTGTTTGCCTGGTTGCTCGGTCATGGTTGGCCGCCGCAGCGGGCGATGCTAATCCGCGTAGTGCTTCCGCTAGTCTTGCTGCTCACCATTACCTTCGCAGCTATGGGCTACTACTTCTGGCGCGTCACCGGCAGCCCTTGGCGCCTGCCCGAAGCAGTCAACCGCGAAACATATGCCGTCATGCCAGTGTTTGTCTGGCAGAAACTCCGCAAGGATCAGCCCGTTTACCACAATCGTGAAATGCGGGAGTTCTATCTCCATTGGGAGCCAAGTCATTTCCTGGGAAACAAAAATCATTTCGTGGCTTTCACCGTCGGCAAAGCGATGACGTATTGGAGGTTCTATCTTGGATTTCTGCTCTCCATCCCGCTTGTTCTCACCCTGCCCTGGATGGTGAGAGATAGAAAACTAAGGTGGATTTTCATCGTGCTGGCAACCGGGGGGCTGGCGATAGGCGCCGAGATTTGGGTTATGCCCCACTATGTCGCCCCCTTCACCGCCGCAGTGTATTTGCTGGTTATTCAGGGAATGCGTCATCTTCGAGGAGCTGAGGGAAGATACCGAAAATTGGGCAGGGCCATTGTCCGCGCTGTCCCTCTCGGCTGCCTGGTAATTCTGATATGGCGAGTTGGCGCCATAGGCGTTGGCCTCCCAGAGGGAAGCTGGATTCACGGCAATTGGCCACGGCAACGCGTGGTTCAGCAACTGCAAGCTACACCCGGGCGTCATTTGGTGGTGGTGCGCTACAGCGCCGGCCACGATCCTACGATCGAGTGGGTGTATAACGGCGCAAATATTGATGGCTCGAAGATCGTGTGGGCCAGGAGCCTCGGCCCTGAAAAAGATGCCCCACTACTCCGCTATTTTCGTGAGCGATGCATTTGGGTGATTGACGCCGATGCTTCCCGGCCTGAATTGTCGCCCTACGACTCACCGGGCCGATTGCCTTGTTCCACACGGCAAAACTAGAGGCTTTGAACAGGGATCCATGCCTCCCCCGAGCGGGACGACAAGAGACGGTGCCCCTTATTCTTCTTCTGTCGCTTTCAGTTCGCGCTTGATTTCGGCGATTAGCTTGGGCTTGAGGCGCTCGAGCACCTGGCCCACCAGTTCCTCGATAGCCGAGGGCCCGGTGGTGGCGGTCTCAGGGGCAGGCTGGTGTAGTTGGGAAGCTACCGCAGAAACTGTAGCGCGGGTGGCAATGGCCATGGCCGCTGATTGCATGACGCCCGCAACCCGGTCGGGCTCGGGCGGGGCCGGTGTGGGCTCAGACGCCGGTTGCTCGCTGCTGGAGGCTGCCTCGGCTGTTCCGGAGTCGGCCGGGCCGCTTGCACTCACGGCATTTGCTTGCGTACCTTCCTTCGTGGCAGAAGCCGGCTGGCTTTCTTCCTCGGGGCTTTCGACTATGCGGGCAGGGTGCACCGCTTCGCGGGTAGGGGGTGCTTCTGGTTCGGCAAAATTGGGCCGCTCGAGTTGGCCGGCGCCCGTCGCCGATACCTTTTCCATTTCATCAGCCAGAGAGACCGAGCTGTCCCGATCCTCCACTGGAACCTCTTCCGCTTTCCACCCGTCCTTGCCGGGGCTGGAAGCTTCGATGGGCCACGGCCGCTCGCCGAAATTTCCAATATCCTCGCTCTGCCTGGGCGGCTCTGAGGCAGAGCTGCCGCCGGGAAGATTGCTCAGAATGGCTGCGATCTCATCGGGTGGCGCGGACGAAACTCCTGAGTCTGGTTCCTGGATTGGCGACGCTCCGGCCTCCGTGACTGCTTCTTCCGCTTCTTCCGCCTGGATCCCGAAATGGGTGGGAAACTGCGTCGCCCACTGTGTGCGGTCAGGGTCGAAAGCTGGGTCGGTGGCGGGTGGGGCGTAAGGTTCCGCCCCTGCTGCCGAGAGTTCTGGCATGGCCGCTGAGGGTAGATCGGGCGCGCCGGGCAGGCTGGGCGCATCGGCGGTAACCTGCGGAGAAGAGAGAGCAGCAGGTTCTGCCACGCTGGTATCTGCCGGTGCTGCCACTTCAAAATCTCGTGCCCGCGGGCCGGAGGCCGGGAATTCAGGCATGTCGCCCGCTCCGGGAAAATCTGCTCCGGCTGCGGCAGCCGCGGCTTTAGCCACAACCGTTGGAGGCTGATCGCTTGCCGAAACCGCTTCTTCTGCACGCACTGTGAACTCAGCACTCGCGCTTGCCGGCCAACTGGTTTCCTTGACTTCCGCCCTCATTTCGGCGCCGAAGCCTCCACGTGCCGGGCCGGTTGACTCATGGGCAGCCGCAGGAGGTTCCGGCTCTTTCGGCGCCGGCGCAACTTCGAACTCGCTGGCTGCGGCGGCGGGTTGCGGCTTCGCCGTTGCTTCTGGCCTTTCCGGCGCCGAGTCTGCGAATGCTTTCGCAGAACCGGGTACGTAGCCCTCCTCCTCCAGTTTTTGCGTCGTGGTCACAAACTCATCTTCGGCAGGTTCGTCCCACTGGGGCTTCGTCTTCGCTTGCGGCCCCAGCTTGCCTTTGCTCTTGGCTTTGGGAGCGGCGGCGGCAACAATCTCGCCGAAGCGCCCAACGGCGGCTGCCAGTTCGCTGGCTTCGAACGGTTTCACGATCAGGGCTTCGGCGCGCACCCTTTGCGCGTCTTCCTTGCGAAACGGCTCCAGCTTGCCCACCGTTAGCACTACGGGAAGGTTAGCCGTAGCCGGCGCCTCCTTAAGGCGCTGGCAGACTTCCAGCCCGCTATAGCCGGGCATATAAATATCGAGGATCACCAGGTCGGGCTCTTCCTCGGTCGCCTTCTTGAGAGCTGCCGCGCCGTTGCTGACGCAGACCACTTCGTGGCCGGCCTCGCTCAGGATCTTCTTGCCCATGTTCTGGGCGGTCACACTATCGTCGGCAAGCAGGATTCTCACTGCTGAATTTTCCTCTTTTTGGGGAGTTACGACGAAACGTTACTGTGTCATAGCCCCCAAGTCAACGAGAACGGGAGCACGAAAGTAACACGGAAGGACGAAGCCATTCGCGTACGCACCAGTCTTAGCAAGTAGCTGAGCCGCTAGGCCTTCTCGGTACACTGCTGGGCAAACTCTTACCTTTAAAACGGAACCAGTTTGTGTTTCTTCTTTTTCTTCTTGCTGCTCGAGGAACCCTGATCGCTGCTGCTCTGGGCGTCTTGTGAATTGGCTGATTGCGCTGAAGCATTCCCGGACTTGGCTGCGTCGTTGATCTGCGACGGCGCCGGGGCGGGCGTAGTCAGGCCGTCATTGGTCTTGGCGGGCTGAGCGTTAGTGGCTGGCGCCGCAGCCCCAGCCGGCTGGGCAGCCGCCGGCGCACTCTGGGCGGCACTGTTACCGCCGGTCGAAGACGTCAGGTCCTCGATACCGCCGCTGTTGGAATCCGTGCCGGGAGCAGAAGACGTCGCATTACCCGCAGGCGGGGGCGAAGTGGTGGCGCTACCCGCTGCCCCACCGTTGTTTCCTCCTGCCGTCGCATTGTCCGCCCCCGAGGGAGCGGCGGAGGTATCGGTGGGAGTATCGCTGCGCGGAATTGCCTGGCTGGGAGGCGGCGTCGCACCGGGCTTAATCTGTTCTACACTCACCGTGCCGCTTCCCTGACCGCCAGCACTGCTGTTGGCGAGCACCTGCCCGGCTTCTCTCACTACCTGCAAGGCGCTGGTCGGTTTGGGATCAACCAGGGTAGGCTCGCCCACCCGTGCCGCCTCCGCCATCTCCGGGTGGCGGGTGAAATTATTCATCACCCGGCCGACCATTCCCGGTTCGTGGCGGCTGGCTTCCTCCGCCTTGTTCTGCGCGATCGCCTCCCGCGTGGGGGTAGGAATCGGTTGACGCAGGGCCGCCAGTCGCTTCCGGGCATCCTCGGCCCGGTCCATCATGGGATAGCGAGTGATGATCTGGTCGTATGCCTGCGCGGCATCGCGGGTGAAGTCCGCAATCAGCTTTCCCTTGGCGGTTTCATTGAGCCTGCCCAGGCGGATGGCGTTGATCTCGCCCTCATAACACTGGCCCAGCATATAGAGCGTCTCGTCGGCCTTGCTGTACAGCGGGTAGGACTGGGCCACATCCTGCAAACGGGCGATGGCAGCGGGATACGACTCCCGCAGGTAATAGAAGCGCCCAACGCGAAACTCCCGCTCGGCCAGCACTTCCTGCACTTCGCGCAGCCGCTCCTTGGCCACCGGCACCAGCTTGCTGTCGGGATACTGCAGGATCAACTGCCGATATTCGTCCTGGGCCCGTACGGCATGGGTAAAGTCGCGATCCGGCTTTTCCATCTGCTGGAAGTGGATGTTGGCGATCTTCATCTGCGCTTCCGCCGCTTCCGGCATGTTGGGGAAGAAGGTAATGAAATCCTTGTATTCAATCTCCGCCTGCTGCAGGGCAGCCGTGCCGCCTTCGGCATACCAGGAATCGCCCACCGCCAGCTTGGCGCGGGCCACGAACTCCGAGTCCGGGTAGGTGTTGATCAGGGTCTGCAGGCTGAGCCGAGCCACGTCGAACTTGTTGTGCTTCATGGCATCCATGGCCCGGTCGAACAGGACCTTGTCCGGCTGCTTGGAACCCAGGTTGGCCAGCGGATTCTGCACCTTCTTGTTGGTGCATGCGACCGCAAGTGCGAGAAGGATCACGACGGCGGAAACAGTTAGTAGACGACGAAACATTACCTACCTCAATCAGTTAGTAGTTGCAGCCGCTGCGCTGAAAATGCGGCCTTGGGAGCGAGTTCGGTCTGGACTCCAGCAATTTACACCTTCTGCAGGGTCGCTTCCATAGCCGCTTTTAACAGGGTTTGTGCGTTGCTGGTGGGATTACCGCTCCCGAACACCGCGTTGCCTGCCACCAGAATTTCTGCCCCCGCCCGCACAACATCCCCCACCGTATCCAGCGCGACACCGCCATCCACTTCCACCCGGAAGTTCAGGCCGCGGGCCGTGCGCAACTGTACGAGTTTACGGATCTTATTCAAGGCGTTAGGGATAAAATGCTGACCCCCGAAGCCTGGGTTCACTGACATGACCAGGACGTAGTCCACCATGTCGAGCACCTCGGTCAGCATCTCGACCGGAGTAGCCGGATTAATCACCACCCCAACCTGCGCCCCATGGCTGCGAATGAGTTGCAGCGTGCGGTGCAGGTGAACGCAGGCTTCCTGGTGCACAGAAATCCAATCCGCGCCCGCGCTGATGAATTCGGGGATATACAGGTCAGGGTTCTCAATCATCAGGTGGCAATCGAGAGGAACCTCCGTTGCCTTACGCAGGGAAGCAACCACCGGCGGTCCAAGGGTGATGTTGGGCACGAAGTGGCCGTCCATTACATCCACATGCAGCACACTTCCACCCCCCTCAACCGCCGCCTGTATTTGTTCGGCAAGGTGAGCAAAATCAGCCGCTAGGATCGAGGGTGCCAGTTCAATCAAACCGGAGAGGTCCTGGGCACTGGTGTTCTCAGCAGATTTTACCACGCTGGCTGTGCCTGCTCCGGTATTTGTCTTTACGTTTCAATGGCCTAAGTAGGCGAGCTCAGGCCCAAGATGGCCAGACTGAGGCCAGGGAGGCGAAACTCTGGAATCCACGTCTCCACCGGTCATCGCTTTTGTCATTGGCATCGAAGTGGGGAGGAATTGGAGGAGGATCTGGTGCTCGAAGCACTGGAGAAGCAGAATACGCCCAAGTGGCCTTCACCCTGGAACCTTGGCGGGCTGAGGGTGAAGCAATTGGGCGTGCGGGTATGGCACGACATCAATGACGACGACGTTTTCGGCCGCGCCGGCCAGATTGCCTATGGATTTCTCTTCGCGGTTTTCCCTCTCTTCATGTTCCTGCTGGCCATCCTGGGAATTGTGGCGGGGCCACATTCTGCTATCCAGCAGCACTTCGTCCTGGAGTTGACCGATGCCATGCCGCCCGCGGCCGCGCAGGTGGTGCAGCACGTGGTGGCGGAAACCACCCGCGCCAGCGGCAGCGGCAAGCTGTCCTTCGGGCTGATTCTTACGCTCATAGCCGCGACTTCCGCCATGACCAACGTCATGGATACGCTGAATGCCGCCTACACCGTGCGCGAGGCCCGCTCTTTTCTGAGGTTCAGGTCGGTCGCGATCGGCCTGACTGCCGCCCTCGGCATTCTCATGCTCATTGCCATGACCATTGTTCTTTACGGTAACGGCATCGCCAACAGCGTGGGCAAGTTCGTAGGCCTAAGCGATGTGGTCACATGGACGTGGAAGGTCGCGCAATGGCCGGTGGCTGTCTTCTTCCTGCTGCTTTCCTTCGCGCTGATTTATTACTTCGGGCCGGATGTGGAGTTTCCCGTGTGGCACTGGATCAGCCCAGGGGCGATCGCCGGTGTGTTCCTGTGGGCCGTGGTCTCCTTCGGCCTGCGCCTCTATCTGCACTTCTTCAACAGCTACAGCAAGACCTACGGCTCTTTGGGCGCGGTGATGATTTTGCTGCTGTGGTTTTATGTGACTGGCATCGCTATTCTGGTCGGCGGCGAAGTCAACGCGGAAATTGAAAATGCCGCCGCCAAACGCGGCGCGCCCGATGCCAAAGAAAGAGGAGAGAAGCGGCCCGGCGCCAAGGAGCGGCGAGCCGCCTGAGAGCCGCTACCTGTCCCGACCAACGACCGACTACCAACTACCAACTACCAACTACCCTTTTACTTCCAGTGTTACTATCCGCGTAGATGCCTCTGCTTGAAGCGCGCGATCTGGTCAAGGTCTTTCCTCTTGGAGAGTCCATCTTTGGCGGCGGCGCACAGGCAGAAGTGCGCGCCGTAGATGGGGTTTCCCTGCATATTGAGGCCGGCGAAACTCTGGGCGTGGTGGGCGAATCGGGATCGGGCAAGAGCACCCTGGGCCGCCTCATTCTGCGCCTGATCGAACCCACTTCCGGCAGCATTCGCTTCGCCGGGCAGGATGTTTTGCAGGCTGGCGGCTCAGAACTCCGGCGCCTGCGCCGCGACATGCAGATCATTTTCCAGGATCCGTTCGGTTCGCTCGACCCTCGCATGCGGGTGGGCGAAATTGTGGCCGAACCTCTGCTGGTGCATGATGGCACCGGGCGGCGGGAGCGTCGTCAGCGTGTGAACGAGCTGCTGCGCGCGGTCGGACTGGACGAATCGGCGGCCGAACGCCACCCCCACGAGTTCAGCGGCGGGCAGAGGCAGCGCATCGGCATCGCCCGCGCCCTGGCGCTTCGCCCCAAGTTCATCGTGGCTGACGAACCCGTCTCTGCTCTGGACGTCAGTGTGGGGGCGCAGATCGTCAACCTGCTGGCGCGCCTGCAGCGCGAATTCGGCCTCACCTACCTCTTCATATCCCATTCCATGCCCGTGGTCCGTTACCTGGCCACCCGCATCGCCGTGATGTACCGCGGCAAGATCGTGGAACTCGGTCCTACCGAGCAGTTGGTCACCAGCCCGGCGCACCCGTATACCCGCAGCCTGCTCGAGGCGACGCCGGAACTAGACTCAGCAATCAGCACTCAGCAATCAGCATTCAGCCCATGAAGCTTTTGGCAGTTGCACTTGGCATTTAGCCATACACCTTTCCGGTTGTGGCCAAAACAACCCTTTATTGGCGTCATCCTGAGCGGCTTCAGCCGCGAAGAGCCTGCCCTGAGCCTGCCGAAGGGATCTCGCGTGCGGTAGAACAATCTCATTACCAGCCAGACGGCTCGGGACTGAAGCCCCCAGCGTGGCATTTATTTAGCAAAAGGGTTCAGGGGCTGAATGCTGAGGGCTGAATGCTGATTGCTGAATGCTTCGCCGGAGCGTTGCTCGGCCCTTAAGCTACAGCTACAATCGCAAGTTCATCCGCAACGGAGCACCCCCATGAGTTCCATGCCTGCCGCGGCCCCACAAACCGAGCCGCCCGCGTTATCGGAAGCGCAACGCTTGCTCTACGTCTTCATCGCGCCCAGTAAGACCTTCAGCGATCTGCGCCGCAAATCCCGCTGGTGGGCGCCCTGGATCGTGATCGCCATCGCTTCGCTGGCTTTCATCGTGGTGATTGACCAGAAGGTGGGCTTCGACCAGATCGCGCACAACGTAATGGCCGGCTCCTCGCGCGCGGAGCAAGTCGAGCAACTGCCGCCTGATCAGCGCGCAAAACAGTATCAGAGTGTTGCTCGCTTTACGCGAACCCTGAGCTACGCCAGCCCGGTAACCTTGCTTATCGTTTACCTGATTGTTGCCGCCCTGCTGATGGGCACATTCCGTTTTGGCGCGGGCGCTGAGGTCAACTACAAGACCTCGCTGGCCATCGTTATGTATGGCGCCTTACCTTTCGTGATCAGTGCTCTGCTGGGCATTCTTTCCCTCAGTGCCGGGGCCAATCCTGAGAGCTTCAACATCAATAATCCCGTAGCCAGCAATCCGGCCTACTTTATGGATATGGCCGGTAACAAGTTTTTCTACACGCTCGCTTCCGCCCTCGATGTGTTCACTATCTGGTGCATGGTTCTCATGGCCATCGGCTTTGCCCGCAATAGCAAGCTGCGCGTGGCTACCTGCTTCACCGTGATCGCCTGCTGGTACATCTTGTGGAAGCTGTTGAGCGCGGGGCTGGCGCTGCTCTCCTGACCTCAAAGGTTATGCGAGTGTCATGCTGAGCGGAGCCAGCTGATTCGTTTGCGAATCAGCCGGAGCAGTCGAAGCACCCCTGCGCCTCTCACCCCGTCACTGCAGCGCCAGGGACTTCTCCTGCTTACCCGGTGAGTGTCGGTCGAACCCCCTTGGGCATCCCGGCGGACTCAACCAGCGTAGGGGTCTTTCGACTCGGGCGTTCGCCCTCGCTCAAGATGACAGGGAGAAGGAGAGTGCTCGATTAGGAAAAAAGAAGTATCTGATCAATCTGCGCTCGCAACTGGGAACTCGCAACCGCTTCTCCGCCCCTTTCTTGACACTCCCGCGCGTCCGCCGATATGCTAAATACTTGCTTCCGCAAGAACTTGCGCCGCTCGGAGCATGAGTTTTGAGCGGTTAGCTGCCAGATTTGCGCTTCCCGCGGGCCTTAGTGGTCGGGGTGGGGACGTGCGGGAGGTTCCAGATGTTGATCAGTCTCCAGGAGTTAGAGCAACACCGGGTCGATTTCCAGGAGGAAATCGGAACGGATGTTATTGATTTTGGACAGGATATCAACCAGGTGCGGCCCCTGCGCTCGAGCGGTCACGCGGAGCTGGTGGAAGAACGCCGAGGACATCGGGAGCGTATCGAGGACATTCGCGTGGTGGGCGATTTCTCCACCAGCCTGGAACTGAACTGCGCGCGCTGCCTGGAACCGGTTGCCCGCGATATTACGGGCGACTTCGACCTGCTTTACCGGCCGCGCGGGGCCGATTCCGGGCTGGACGAGCGCACCGTTCCCCAGGGCGAAGCCGAAGTCAGTTACTACACCGGCGAAGGCGTGCTGCTGGAAGATGTGCTGCAGGAACAGGTGCTTCTGGCCGTTCCCCTTAAAACGGTGTGCCGCGAGGACTGCCGTGGCCTGTGCCCGCATTGTGGCCGCAACCTGAATGTTGAGCAGTGTAATTGCACCGAACCGCTGCCAGACCTGCGCTGGTCGGCGCTGAAAGAGATTAAAGACAAGCTGCAAAGCTAGAATTCACTGGTTTAAACTGCTGTAGGGCGGTTTTGCGGTCCCTCAGCTAGTGCCGGTAAAAGAGGATTCCATGGCAAACCCGAAACGCCGTCATTCTAAGGCGCGCACTTCAACTCGACGCGCGCACGATCATTTGTCTGCCCATTCACTATCTGAATGCCCCAACTGCCACGAACGCAAAATGCCGCATCGCGCCTGTCCCAAATGCGGCTACTATAAAGGCCGCGAAGTGCTGGAGATGGAAGAGTCGAAGTAAGCGGCACCGTTCTGGCTACCGATGGCAACCATAGCCGTGGATGCGATGGGCTCGGATCGTGCGCCCAAGCCTGAAATTGAAGGCGCAATTCTGGCCGCGCGGCATCATCATGTCCACGTCCTGTTGGTAGGCAAGGAAGAAGTGCTGCGCCAGGAACTAGCCCACCACGCCCAGTCGGCGCGCCTGCCCATCGAGATCGTGCACGCCAGCGAAGCCATCACCATGGAGGACAAGGCGGCGCAGGCGCTGCGCGCCAAGCGTGACTCCTCCATGCGCGTTGGCCTGCGCCTGGTGCATTCAGGCCAGGCCGCCGGTTTCGTCACCGCCGGCAACACCGGCGCCGCCATGGCCACGGCCAAGATCATCCTGGGAACGCTGCCGGGAGTGGACCGTCCGGCTCTGGCTGCCGTGTTTCCCACCGCCGCTGGCACCGCCGCCATCCTGGTGGACGTAGGCGCCAATGTGGACTGTAAGCCGCAAAACCTGGAGCAGTTCGCTATCATGGGCGAAATTTATTTCCGCAGCATCTTCGGTACGCGGCGCCCGCGCGTGGGGCTGCTCTCGATCGGCGAAGAAGAGACCAAGGGCAACGACCTGACGCGCGAAGCATACAAGCTGATGAAGCAATTGCCCATCAACTTCGTGGGCAATGTGGAGGGCCGCGACCTTTATAACGGGCAGGTGGACGTCATCGTCTGCGATGGTTTTGTAGGCAACGTGGCGCTCAAAATTTCCGAAGGCGTGGTGGAACTGGTGCGGGAAGCGCTGAAGGATTCGCTGCGCGCCACCATCACCCGCCAGGTCGGCTTCCTGCTCTCCCGCAAGGCGTTTGTGGAATTTAAGAAGCGCGTGGACTACACCGAGTACGGCGGCGCGCCGCTGCTGGGCTTGAAAGGGGTGTGCATCGTCAGCCACGGCTCCTCCAACGCCAATGCCATCAAGAACGCGGTGCGCGTGGCCTCCGAATTTGCCCAGCACCAGATCAACGCCAAGATTGAGCAGGAACTGAGCCGCCTGCCCGCCGAGATCACCTCCTGACAGGAACGTGAATGCCTGATTCCCACCTCCCGTACCATCCGCATGGCCACCAGCCCAAGCCGGGCGAGCGCGTGCCCACGGGCAACGTCACGTTTCTTTTTCCCGGGCAGGGATCGCAAAAGGTGGGCATGGGCAGGGAACTGGCTGAGTTGTATCCGGTGGCCATGGAAACCTTCGAGGAAGCGGACGCCGCGCTCGGTTACAAGCTTTCGCAGGTGTGCTGGGAAGGGCCCGAAGACAAGCTCAAGCTGACCGAGATCACGCAACCCGCCATTCTGACCACGTCGGTGGCTGCGTTCCGGGTGCTGCGCGAGATGGGCATCGTGCCGCGCTACGCCGCCGGTCATAGCCTCGGCGAGTATTCGGCGCACGTGGCCGCGGGCACGCTGCCGTTCGCCGATGCAGTGCGCACCGTGCATAACCGCGGCAAGTACATGCAGGAAGCAGTGCCCGTGGGCGAGGGCGCGATGGCCGCCATCCTGGGCATGCCCCTGGCTGAAGTTGCCAGAATCTGTGCCGAAGCCGCCCATGGTCAGGTCTGCCAGCCTGCGAATATCAATTCCCCGGACCAGGTAGTTATCTCCGGCAGCGCTCTTGCGGTGGAACGCGCGGCTGAATTGGCTAAACACCACGGCGCCAAGAAAGCAGTGATGCTGCCGGTGAGCGCTCCCTTCCATTGCGCGCTCATGCAGCCGGCGCAGGATCGCCTGGCCCTTGATTTGAAGAAGCTTAATTTTGCCCCGCCCGAGGTTCCGGTGGCCTGCAACGTGGATGCCGCCCTGGTGGAGACCGGCGAGAAAAGCCGCGACGCGCTCATTCGCCAGGTCACCGGCGCGGTGCGCTGGGAAGAATCCATGCGCCTGCTTATCGCGCAAGGAGTGGAAACATTTCTTGAGGTCGGCCCGGGCAAGGTGCTTTGCGGCCTTACGCGCCAGATTGACCGCGGCAAAAATTGCCTGAACCTGGAAGACGAAGCCTCACTGCAGAAGGTGGTGAACCAGTTCAGGCAGGCGGTGTGAATTGACTATTGACGATTTCTTGTTTTCCACCTTAAAGGTACGAGGAGAAGTGAAGCACAAATTACGGATATATTTTCAATAACTTACCTGTTCTGCTTACGCGCATGATGAATGGACCGGAATTCTCCGAGGCGTAGGCTGCTATCCTCGCCATCGCATTTACGAATATCTGAGCCATTTCGGCGCCCTGAACGCTCCCAGCTGATAAAGTGAAAACCCTGGCCGCAGAGGAAACGACTGCGTGGAGTTCGGCGACTCGATGCTTTATTTTCTTATCTTTTGTGAAAACAACCCAGCCGCGACGACTCACTTCCGTCAGCCAAACATAGTCGGGAGCGTCGGGAGAAAAATGATCATCATGAATTTCGACTGTGTAGCCTGAGTCTCGAAGCGCGTTCGCGACAACTTTCTTGCCCAGCGAGCGGTCTATGAAGACGACAAGGGGTTCAGGCGGCTTCAAGCTCCAATTCGCACCGTATAGCTTCTTCTATATCAAGAGGTGCCCGGCCGTAATCATCTGCCAACTGTTCGACTGACTCGCCCGCTTTATATCTTTCTGCCACGATTGACGTAGGGATGCCCGTGCCTGCCAAGACAGGACGGCCAAAGGACACATATGGATCAATCACGACTACTTTGGGTTCGTCCCACTGACGTTTTCGGGTGAAGGGATATAACCGAACGGCAAAACCGGCAGGGTCTCGATCAATCCTTCTCAGGTACGCCTGAAGCACTTCCTTAATTGCCAGTTGGCCGGATTGACTGACATTAATGAGATGGCCATACTTTTCTACAAACAAATCGAGGCCATCTGTGGCAAACCTGTAGTCGGCAAGGGGATGCGGTGAACCAAATTCTATCTGCAAGTATTGAATAGCAGCGCGAATCTTGTCTAATCGGATTTCGTGTTCACGCCGGATAGCATCGAGGACATGGGCCTCCACTAGATTCACAAAAGAAAGCAAGGCTCTACCTTCAGATGGACGCTCAATGACGGGCTTAAAGAATCTTTTTCCACCTTTAGTTGGGTAGGGACGTCCGGCGACCCAAGAGCGGACCGTGGCCCGCGGAATTAGCAGATAATGGGCAGCGTCAGCAATCGCGTATGAGGGTAATAGCCGGGGATCGTGTTCTTGGTAGAAGTCAGCATTCCTTGCCACGAGCCGAAGTATAGCATCGGCACGATCAGAGCGAATCTGTGGGTACCCGACATCTCACTGCCAACTAATACGGCGAGAAGTTCAGCGTCTTATCCGACTTTTCCACCCACAGGTGCGCCTGGTCCACCCGGCCGTTGACCTCGACTCCAACAATCACCCCGCTGCCGTCCTTGGGGTGTATGGCGCCCAGAATCTTGAAGCTGTGAATCACGCCCCATTGCCCTCCCGGTCCCCAGTCGGTATAAAACTCGTTGAAGGGATAACGTGAGTACTTTTCCGGGTGCTGCTGCCAGTTGGGATCGTGCATCCAGAAGCCGTAGGCGGCCTTGTAGTCCTGTTTCTGCAAGGCAGAAAAAAACTGGTTGACCTGATGCTCCTGCGGCCAGTAGCGGTTCACCCAGATCAGAACCGCTAGCACTATGATGACCGCCACAACTATGGTGATTTGGATCTTCCGTTTCCGCTCTTTGACAGGGTCGTAAGGCGGGGCTTCAAACAGGGTCTTGGAAGAGTAAGTGGGAGGCGTCGACTCGGGCTGGCCGCTTTCTGCCATAGCTGCTCCCAGAAAGCATAGCGGATTTTCGGGGCGATTGGGAAATTGCATCGCGCCATGATGCTATCCGCGCTGGGTTACCAGAACTTCTTTCGCGCGGATCCGCGCCGACTTACACGGATTTCGTGGGGGGATCTGCTACCCATTGTGGCGCGGGCCCGCGCCCGCGATGCTGACCGCTGCCAAACCAACTTCTCCGCCGCGGATTCACGCAGATGAACGCGGATAATGCCGATTGGGTGAAAATCTCACTTTGTGGCGCGGGCGCCCTCGCCCGCGAACCGCCTCTCACCGGCGTCATCTCGTGGGCTTCACGCCCGAGAGTTGTCCTGAGCTTATAGGAGCATCTCGCGTGCATCGCCGCTGCTTATTGTTATTTCGCAATTCCGATCAGCCCGCCGCAATTTCGATTCAGCCCGAAGGGCGAAACAGTTTTTAGCCCAGGGGGTGAGCCCTGGGAAACGGGTTGCTGATGTTGGTGAGCCCCGTAGGGGCGGCACAGGAAGACGCAAGGTCCTTCGACTCCGGCGGACGATTCTCCAGCGAATCGTCCACTGTCGCTCAGGATGACATGCCTGTAAATCGTTTTCTCGGCGGAAATCCGCGTTGACCCGCGGCGAAGAAGTTCACGGTCACAGCGAGCGCTTGAACAGCGGGATGGCGATTGCCATCATGACCACCCCGAAGAGTGTCAGAATAACCAGGTCCTGCCAGATGGCGACGAAGCCCGCCTCCTTCAGCAGCAGCGCCTTAAATCCGTGCACCGCGTAGGTGAACGGATCCGCTTTAGCGATCCCCCGCAACCACCAGGGAAACGCCTCGATGGGATAAATGGAGCCGCTGGGAAAGAACAGAAGCGTGTTCAGAATGCCGAACGTGGCCCGCGGCACCAGCGGGTCCTCCACCCGCACCATCATCAGGAACATCATGGCGTTGAAGGAAACCGAAGTAAGAATAATCAGCAGCAGCAGCCACAGAGCTGTCCGCGGATCAAAAATGCTGCCCACGCCGGCCAGCAGGGAACCGACCACCGTGATGACTACCCCAGCAGCAACCGCCTTGATAGCCCCCGCGCCGTTCAGTCCCAGCACCAACTCCGTCTTCGTGATGGGCGTGACCAGGTAGCCTTCGTGCACCCCGCGCGCCTTGTCGTCAATGTAGAGCATGCCCCCGCCGATCATGACGGAAACGAACATGGCCAGCGTAATGGCGCCAGGCAGCAGGTACTTCATGTACTCGATGTAGGGATAGAGTTCTACGACGTCGAGCACCTTCTGCTGAATGATGCGCGGTTCCACTTGCGGCTGGTTCAGCGAATCCGTCAGCTCGGTGAAGCTCTGCTCCAGCGCCGAACTCATGAAGTTGTCGCTGTTGTCCACCACCAGCGCGATGCGGGGATGGTTCTCTTCATAAACGCGCCGCGAGTACTCCGGCGGGATGATGACCGCGCCCTGAAGCTTGCCGTCGCGCACGTCCTCCACCGCCTGCTTTTCGCTCTGGTAGTAGACGGGCAGGAAAGTCCGCATGTTGGCGCGGACCGAATCGAATGCCTCGCGCACTTTCAGCGACTGGGTGCCGTGATCCTGGTCCACCACGCCCAGCTTGGCGTCCCGGATTTTGCCGCCGAAGGCGTTGCCCAGCACAATAAGCTGGATGAGAGGAAAGACCATGGAGACCAGCATCAGGGCCGGCGAGCGCAGGAACTTGCGCAGTTCACGTTCGATGATGGCGAAAGTTCGATTCATGGACGCAACCCCGGCCGTTCCGGCATGACGAATGCATAGGCCTTGACGGTTTCATCGCGCAGCTGCCGGCCCGTGTAGTGGACGAAAACGTCGTCCAGCGTTGTGTTTTGCACCGTCAGACTGCGAACTTCCACTCCTGTTTTCACGGCCAGCTCCACCAGTTCCGTGGTGGTGCGCGAGCCGTTGCCGGTCAGCACGCGGAAAGTGTTGCCGCCTTCGGCCTGCACTGAGGTGACTTCGGAGAGCGCCTGCAGCTGCTGCTCCCAGTCAGCCGGCGGGGGGGAGAACTGCGCTTCAATCACGTTGCTGCCGGGCACGCTCGCTTTCAGTGCCTTGGGTGTATCCAGGGCCACCAGCTTGCCGTGATCCACAATGGCGATGCGATCGCACAGCCGGTCGGCTTCATCCATGTAATGCGTGGTAATCAGGATGGTCAGACGCCGATTTGACTTGATGTTGCCCAGCATCTCCCACACCGCCACGCGCGATACGGGGTCCAGCCCGGTGGTGGGTTCGTCGAGAAAGAAAATCTTGGGGCTGTGCACCAGGCCGCGCGCGATTTCCAGGCGCCGCCGCATGCCGCCGGAGAGCGTCTTGGTCTGCGCTTCCCGCCATTTCGAAAGGTCCACCAGCTCCAGCAGTTCATCTACATTCTTCTTCCGTTCCCTTGGCGGAACGTTGTAGAGCTTGGCATAGATGTTCAGGTTTTCCTCTACCGTCAGGTCGAGATCACTGGTCAAGGCCTGGGGGATGACGCCGATGGCGCGGCGCGCCGCGTCCGGCTCGCGGGGCACGTCATGGCCCGCGATGCGAGCGATCCCGGAGGTGATGGGCAGCAGAGTGGTCATCATGCGGATGAGTGTGGATTTTCCGGCGCCGTTCGGGCCCAGCAGGCCGAAGGTTTCGCCGTCATCCACCGCGAAGGAAACATCGTCCACCGCGGTGAACTCGCCGTACTTCTTGACGATGTGCTCCACCTCGATGGCCTTGTCCACAGACTCGCCATTCCCGCGCGAGCCTCGCAGGTTTTCTCCGCTGCCGCCGTTTTGTTTGAGCTCCGTCATTTCGCTCACTCCGCCGTCGGTTTGGTTCGTGCCCGCGCCGGCTGCGCCGCCTGTTGCTTGCGTTGCTGGACACCTGCCTGCAAGGTTGATTGCGGTACCAGCACGTCGGCAGTCATACCGGGAACAAACAGTTCGTTGGGATTATCAATGCGCAGCTTCAGCACCACGGTCTTGATGTCGCGCTTGCGCCGGCTCACATCGCGCTGGGTGGCAAAATCGCCCTCTACCGCCTTGAAGAAAACTTTGCCCGGCACAACCTGGCCGCTGGGCATGCGCACATTGAACACGTCGCCCAGGGCGATTCGATCGGCGTAGGTTTCTGGCACCGCCGCTCGCACCCAGGTGTCGCTCAAATCCACGATGGTGACGATGGGCTGGCCGGGGCTCACCACCTCGCCTTCACGCGCTGCGCGCACGGAAACCGTGCCACTCACCGGCGCCAGCACCCGCGTGTATCCGAGTCGAACCTGGGCTTGGGCCTGCAGCGCGGCGGCATTGGCCATGTCGGCACGCGTGGCAGCCACGGTTCGGGCGGCCGCCGTGGCCTGGTGGGTGCGAGCGATAGCGGAATTCAAATCCGCCTGCGCCGCCCGCACCTGGTCCTGCAGCGCCTTTACGGCTGCCTGTTGCGCTTTGAGTTGCGCGTCTGCCCGGTCCTTGTCCTGCTGCGAGGCTACGCCCGATGCGGCCAGCGATATGGTGCGGTCGTGATCGGTCTGGATCTGCTCCAGGTTGGCTTCCGCCTGCGCCAGCTGCGCCCGGGTGGATTCCAGCCTGGCCTCGGAGTTGGCCACGTCGCCCGCGGTTGAACCCTTGGTGGCCGCCTCTGTGGCCAGAGTCTCGGAGACCTTCGACCGCAGGCTGTTGATGGTGGCGGCGGCCGCGCGTTCCTGGGCCTGCAATTCGTTGGCGTCGAGCAACGCGATCAGGTCGCCTGCCTTCACCGGCGTGCCTTCGTCCACCAGCAGCTTCTCGATGCGCCCCTGGATCTGCGGGCTCACCATCACCTGGTTGGCATCCACCGTGCCGATCAGGTCCAGGCCCTGGCTGCGGTTTGTCGTTGCCAGGTAATAGATGAAGGCGCCGGCGAAGATCACGCTCAGAAGAATGATGAAGCGGTTGCGCTGGCTCACGGCTGCCCTCCTTTCGCGGCCGGGTGAAGTTCCTTGAACAGCGCCGCGGAGACAAAGTCGAGCACCGCCGCCCGCCGCGCCGCAATGCGCTCCGGCGAGAGCGGGTCGCCAGGCGCAATCATGGCCAGCAGCGGTGCATTGGCGAAATACGAAACAATAATTGCTATCGTGCTGGGCACAAATTGAATAGGATCCACGGGGCGAAACTCATTCGCGGCGATGCCCTCGCGCAAGACTGCGCTTACCTTGATAAAAATTGGCCGCAGATAACGCTGCACAATTCGCCGCAGATGAGGGGAGGCGTTGCGCCCCGCGCTCATCCACTCGCGCTGCGCGATGCGCGGCAGCACTGGATTGCCGGCGATGTAGTCAAAGTGTGCACCCACGTAAGCCAGGTATTTCTGGCGTGGTGGCAGGTCGCTGCTTAGCGGCGCCAGGACGCGCTCCGAGAGGCCGGAGAAAACGTGCTCCACCACCGCGCCGTAGAGCGCATCCTTGTCCTTGAAGTAGTAGTAGAGCAGGGCCTTGTTAACGCGGGCGTCGCGGGCAATGGCGTCAGTGCGGGCGCCGGCCACGCCCTCCTGGGCAAACTCGCGCGTGGCCGCCTCGAGGATGGCGGCGCGCGTCTGCTCCGGTTGTCCGCGGCTGCCCAGGCGATGGTTTTTGGCACTAGTTGCCATATGTTTCCTTAATTAACTAACTGGTTAGTTATATCATAGAACTCGTCAGCTCTGCAAGACCTCGTCCCGGACTGCTTTGCCTGCAACTAAGTACCCCGCCCTCTTCAGATTACTGTTTGCCGGGGTCGGGGACGGGCGCTATAGTTCGCGCTTCAACCGATCACTGGCTTTCCCGTCTCTATGCGAAATATTGGCCGGCAGGTGTGGGGAACCGCGTTGTTTTGTACGGTGCTCGCGTGCGCTTGTCCTCCGCTCGCAGCTCAAGGCATGGTGGCCCAAGCCGATGTGGCATTAATGCGCAGCTTGGCCAGCCATAACCGAGCGGCCATTGCGCATTGGCTTGACCCTGAGTTCACCTGGATTGATTCGCGAGGTAAAAGCCTGGATCGGGTGATGGCGTTGCAGAACTGGCCGTTGCCTGCCAACACAGAGGAGCACACACAGGTCCGGGAATATGGCACTGCCGCGGTGGTCCGAACCGACCGCGGCCAGATGCACGTCCTGCGCATCTGGGTGCGGCGGTCAACCGGCTGGCGGGCGCTGCTCTACCAGGAAGTACTGCAGGTTGCTAAGTCGGAGAGTCCAGCGCCGGGCTCCAGCGACTGCGAGAATCCCTGCCGCTCCATCCCGTTTATCCCGCAAACCGCGAACGAGAAAGCCGCAGTCGCCTCCTGGCAAGGCGTCATGCGAGCCATGGCTAGCAATGATGCCGATGCCTATGCCCGCCTTATCGCCGACGAGTTCACCGCTACCGACACGCATCACGCGCGGCCGTTCAGCAAGTCTGACCGCCTCGCCCAAATCCAGAAGCTGAAGCTGACAGGAGCGCACTCCGCCCCGCCGCCCCTGGTCTCCGCCCGCATGTTTGATTTCGGCCAGACCGTCCTGATGATCGCCCGCGAACAGCGCGCACATGGCAAGCCTTACTTCAACACCCGCATGTGGGTGAACCGCGATGGCCGCTGGCAGATGCTGTTCAGCTTCAATACCAGGATTGAGTAGCCAGTTGTCCCGGCCAGAAGCGCGTACCCATGACCGGGTACCTACGGCAAGGGGCATTCAGGTTGCAGCCCGATCAATCCACTTGCTTACCGAGGGCGGCGTGTAACCGGCGAATCGAGAGAGCAGGGCGCCGCTTTCTTCTTCCACCAGCACCATGGCGCGATGTTCCGGCTGCACAAAGCGTTCTCTGACCAGGTGCTCAAAAAACACCAGCAGAGGGTCATAGTAGCCCGCGACGTTGAGCAGGCCGAGCGGCTTCGTGTGCTCGCCCAGTTGCGCCCAGGTCCACACTTCGAAGAACTCCTCCAGTGTGCCCAGGCCGCCGGGAAGGGCAATAAAGGCATCTGCCAGATCAGCCATCAGCGCCTTGCGCTCGTGCATGGAGCTCACCACGCGCAGGTCATGCAGCTTGCGATGGGCCACTTCCCGCTCCACCAGGTTGCGCGGCATGACCCCAATGACATCCCCGCCCGCGGTCAGAGCCGCATCCGCCACCGCTCCCATCAGGCCCACGCCGGCGCCGCCATACACCAGAGCTACGCCTCTTTCGGCCAAAGCCCGCCCCAAACCCTGGGCAGCCGCCACATACTCCGGCCGCGCTCCGGCGTTAGAACCGCAAAAAACACAGATGCGCTGAATCATTCCACCGACCCCTTTTGGCCCAGTCAGACTTATAGCTGTTAATGATAGCGGCAGACGCCAGCCTTCATGCCTATTTCTGCAGACGCGGGCAGGGCCCATCTTCTCTTGAACTGTGGTCAACGCCGCGCCTGTCCGGAGGTAACGTTGACCCCCGCCGCCGGGCAGGAAACCATAGCCGCATGTCGAAACTGCCGCCCACCAGTTCTCCCGTGGCCGAAGCCTACCTGCATCCCGCCACCGCCCAACTGTGGCGCGAACTGCTGGCCAATCGCGCCCTTTCCATTGGCGACCTGGCAGGCATGGCTAACCTGCCGCCGAGTACACTGCGCGACGCCATGAACGGCAAGTGCCCGCTGGCCATTGGTCTGTGGAAGGAGATAGCTTCGGCGCTGCACGCCACCCAGGCCGAATTCAGCTTTACCACCGGCGAACGCGACGGCCAGCCCTGCTGGGAACTCTATTGCGTTCTGATTTGAGCCGCCTCGCGCAACGACAGGCGAGGTTGTCCGGGAAACCCCAGTATTGATTTCTTTCTGGAAATGTGACAGGCTCGTCAGCCAAACTGGGCGCTGAAGCCACCTACGAGCCGCGCAAAAATCGCTTTCTTTGGGGCCTTGTCCTGGCTTGGGCTCCAGCTATTCCGTTCATCATCGGAATGAGCAATACCTTCCGCGGAATATCCGAAGATAAGGCGACCGGCCTCGGCGCGGTCGCCGGTGGCTTGGCCGAGGCTTACCTGATTTTCGGACTCGTCGCCACTCTGGCCTTCCAAGTGGGTGGAATCGTGTTGCTCTCCAGGTCATTCTCCGCAGGACACGGAGCCCGGACCGTGTTCTCCGCTTTCTCCATTGGTTGGAGCATTCTCACGCTCCTGCTCCTGGGCTTCTTCCTCTGGCTGTACTTCGCGCTCCCTCACCGCTGAAGTGCGTGCTGTGGCCGCTTTATACGCTCCCCCATGTTGCTTCTCTAGGGCAGCATGGTTCGCTGTGAACCATATTTCATCGCGCCAGTAATCCGAGTAGGCGTCCGGCATCATGTCGGCGAATTCCCGGCACGCAGACCCTTGCAGGCACCGCACGTTGATTGCTGATGCGTGGTCCAATGATAGACACCACAGGGAACGATGGAGAATCCAGGATTTCCTTAGCCTGCCGCTAACCGGATTCGGGCGGAGTTAGGCCGATTTCTTGAGTTGGCGCTCGTGATGGCGCCAGTGGAGGATGTGCGCCATCCAACCCGGCTGGGCTTCCTCTTCGTGTTGCTGGTGGGCGGCGCGGTACAGCCAAACGCTGTCGGCCAGCATGGTTACAACCACCAGAATCCCGCCCACGATCATGGCGAGAATGATGACTGTCCCGAAGGTCAGCAGATCATCGAAAGCGTGGAAGAGTGTGCCCATAATGCCCTCCCAGGCCGGGGGAGCCTATCGGCCCAATTACAGCGTACTCTACCCCTAAACCCAATGCAGTGACAATGGTCACGCTTTGGCACAACGATAAGTCCCATTTATGCAACGGTATGGGAACACACCCGGCGCGGCCGGGTCACAATCTGAAGGTGAGCTCCTGAGCTCCAGTCCTGAGCGTGGCAAGTGGTGTCGCCCGCCGTCGTGGGGCCAACTCTCCTTTCTCGTCATGCTATCAGCGCCGGAGGCGCGTCATAGTAAAGCCCAGGGCGGCAGCCCTGGGTCAAGATCCGATAAAGAACCTCAAGCCCCGGAGGGGCGGCACGCGATGCATGGACCCCGGGCGCAAGCCCGGGAAAATCAGCAGAACCAAAACAAGCCCTAGCCAGGCGAAAGAATTCTCTAGCGCCTCGGGCCGGCGAACCACTCCACGCGCACCCGGCCCAGCTCTTTCTTAACTTTTTCGACCCGCTTGGCCGCTTCGCGCTCGGACGTGTATCCCGTCTCAATAGCGAAGTGAGTCGCCTGCGGCAGGCGCGCCTTCTCGCTCTTCAGTTGCTGGCGCAGATTGGAGGCGCCCCCAACATGCAACGGGTTCTCCACTTGAAAGAGAACGTAAACGCCGGCTTCCTCAGGCGCGCCGGCGACTTCGGCATCGGTAAAGGGATGAAGTTCGTGCAGGGCCATCGGCATCATCGTATCCGGACGAGCGCCGCCGATCAAAAGTAAATATCACCGACCTTGGCTATCGAATCGTGGCAAAATTCGTCTTCTGAGGGTGCGGGTGTGACCCGCTTGCGGAGGCGTCATGAAACGCAGAGAATTCCTCGTCAAAGCGTCATGGGGACTGGCTGCTGCCTGGGCTGGAAGCAAGGTAGTTCCCGGCGCCCTTGCCTCGCCCGCGCCGCCACGCAAATTCACCGCCACCGATACGGTAATGCTCGGCAAGACTGGCATCCGCACTAGCCGCCTGGCGATGGGCACCGGCACCATTGGTTTTGGCCACCATTCGAATCAAAGCGCGCTGGGGGTGCCCGGTCTGTCACGCCTTCTGCTCAACGGCTACGACCATGGCCTGCGCTTTTTCGATACTGCCGACGCCTACGGCACTCATCCCCATGTGGCCGAAGCCCTCAAGCACGTGCCGCGCGACAAAGTGACGGTGCTTACCAAGTCCTGGTCGCGTGAACCGGTGGCCATGCGCGCCGACCTCGACCGCTTTCGCCGCGAACTGGGCACCGACTACATTGATATTTTCCTGATGCACTGCCTCAGCGATGATGACTGGACCGAGCGCTACCGCGGCGTAATGGACGTGCTCTCCGAAGCCAAAGAGAAGGGAATCATTCGCGCCCACGGCTGTTCCTGCCACACCATCGGCGCACTGCGTGCTGCCGCACAGTCGCCCTGGGTTGACGTGGATTTGGTGCGCGTCAATCCTATTGGCTCGCACATGGATGCTGACCCCGATACCGTGTTGAGTGTCTTGCGCAGCATGAAGGCGGCAGGCAAAGGCATTGTAGGCATGAAAATTCTCGGCCAGGGCGACCTCAGCAGGCGCCAGGACCAGGCGCTGAAATACGCTTTGTCCCTGGGCGTGCTGGACGCTTTCACTGTCGGAGCCGAAAGCAAGGACCAGCAGGAGGACTTGATCCGGCGCATCGCGGCGGCTTAGACCTCACTGTGGGACGCGCGCCTCGCTCCCTCAGCCGAGCGGAGATGGCTTCGGTTGCTGCTGACTATCCGGAGTCGCTTCTATTGCGGCGGCTCTTTAGCCAACTGCGGATCGGCGGTGCCCTCCAACTGCTGTTCCCGCTTGTTGCGCATGGAGTTCATCAGGCGGGTGGCAGTGTCCAGTTCCACCTTGGCTTGCTGCAGCTTGCCCATCCGCCGCAGCACCTGTCCCTTAAGATAGTGAATGCGCGCCGCTTGTGGGGCCAGCTTCTGCGCCGCATTCAGCGCCTGCAGCGCTTCCGGATACTTCTCCTGCTTCTGGTAGATCTTGGCCAAGCCCATATACGAGGTGGCAAGCTTCGGGTCCAGCTTGACTGCTTTTTGAAAATTCTGCTCTGCCGGACCGTCTTGGCCCAGTTGGGCATAAGCTTGGCCTAGCTGGTCGTAGTTGAGTGCCACATCGGGCTCGACGGCGATGTCCTTTAGGAACTCATCCCGCGCCTGCTCATATTGCTGCTTGTGCATATACGCCATGCCCAGGTTGTAATGGACGAACGGCAGTTTCGGGTCTCCCTGCGCCGCTTTATTCAGTTCCTGGATGGCGTCGTCATCTTCCTGACGGTTCAGGTGGGCCTTGCCCATGATCAGGTGGAATTCAGGCGTATCCCCGCCAATCTCCACCAGCCGCCCCAGCGCCCGCTCTTCCAGTTCGGACTGCTTGGCATTGTGCGCGGCGATGCCTAACACATAGAGATAGTTGAGGTTGTAGGCTTCCTGCGACCAGATGGGTTCAAGCACGGTGACCGTTTGCGCGTAGTTCCCGGTAAAGAAGTAACACAGTCCGAGCAGATAACGCGCTTGCAGCAGCTTCGGCTCCTGGCGGACCACCGAGGCAAAGGGCGCAATGGCGGTGGCGTACTGGCTCTGCCGGTAATAGGCCAGCCCGATATTGAGGCGGATGCCCGCGAGGTTGGGTGCCAGGCGCTCAGCCGTTTTCAGGTAGCGCAGCGCCGGCGTCCATTGCTCCCGCCGCATATATATGACGCCGAGGTTGGCGTTGGCCCCGGGATCGTCAGGCTGGTGGGCCAGGACTTCGCGAAACGCCTTCTCGGCGGCGTCCAGATTGCCCTCCTGAAGCGCCTTTTCTCCTCTTATGTATAAGTCACGGACACCGCTCGCCGCGGTGCCCGCATTCTGGGGAGCACTGGAAGCGCGGGCGCTTGTTTCCCTGAGTGGCAGCGGACTGAGGGCCAGCAAGAGAACGAGAACCAGCATGATGGATTAAGCCTGTGAAAAGAATACTAAGCTTAGCAACCGAAGCGTCAAGCGGCCATCAGCGCCCGGCTCGGACGGTCGCAGCCGAGTTCAACTTCCGACCGGGTGCCGTCCTCGATCTGAGGTGGTTGGCACCTGAAAAGTGTGACCCAAAAGCGTCCCGCAGGTACTCTCCCATAATTCATATAGTTGACGGTTATGTTATGAAATCGCGGATAGTGCTGGCGATCCCGCCCCCTTCACGCCAGCTACGATACACGCCTTAACATCTTGATAAAACGAATGTTATAAACAATAACCATGATCGTGCGGGCACTGCTTTGCAGTGGCTTACGGATTGCCACCCAAAAGGGGAATCTGTGTCTCAGGTGCAAGCCAGGCGTTTCTTCCACTCCGGCGCTAAGCGTCGTAAAGGAGTTGTGGCATGAAAGCACGTCTGCGGTGGTTTCCGATTTTGTTTGCAGTTCTGGTCTTTTCGCTAACCATGCTGGCGCAGGATACAGGCCAGATAACGGGAACGGTGCATGATTCCTCTGGGGCAGCGGTCGCTAATGCCAAAGTGGTGGTAAGCAATACCTCGCAGGGCATTGTGCGCCCTACAGTTACCAACTCGACGGGCGATTGGCTGGTAGGCGGTTTGCCTGGTGGCATCTACGACTTGTCGGTCGAAGCCCCTGGCTTTAAGAAATTCCAGGCCAAGGCAATCACGCTGCGCGTCGGCCAGAAGGTGCGCCAGGATGCCGAGCTGCAGGTAGGCGCAGCCGCCACCGAGATCACGGTGCAAGGATCGGCTGTGGCGCCAGAGACTCAGTCCTCCGATTTGGCCGGCACGGTTACCGGTAAAGAAATCACCCAGTTACAGCTGAACGGGCGCAACTTTACCCAATTGGCCACCCTGGTTCCGGGCGTCAGCAACCAGACGGGACAGGATGAAGGGACCGTCGGCGTCTACGGCAACGTCAGCTTCAGCATGAACGGCGGACGGGTGGAGTACAACAACTGGGAACTGGACGGCGGCGACAACATGGATAACGGCAGCAACTCCACGCTGAACGTTTATCCCAGCATTGATGCCATTGCCGAGACCCGCGTGCTGACCTCCAATTACGGCGCGCAGTACGGCCGCAACGGTTCAGGAACCGTTGAAACCGAAATCAAGTCGGGCACCAGCGCGTTCCACGGCGACGTTTATGAATTCGTCCGCAACGACGCCTTTAACGCCCGCAACTACTTCCAATCCACCGTGCCGCCCTACAAGAAGAACGACTACGGCTACACCGTCGGCGGGCCGGTTTACATTCCGGGCGTCTACAACACCGATAAGAGCAAGACCTTCTTCTTCTGGTCGCAGGAATGGCGCAAGGACCGGGTACCGGGACAGAACTTCAACACGCAGGTGCCGACGGCGGCTGAGCGGCTAGGCAATTTTTCTGACGTATGTCCCGCCGCGGGTAGCCCGGTAGACACCGTAAACTTCCCCGATTGTCCCCGTATACCGCTTGCGGGAGCTGGCTATTTCCCTAACAATCAGGTGCCGGTGAACATCAACGGCACTCTGCTGGAGAATGCCCTGATCCCCACGGCAAACTCAGGCAATAACTTCGTGTCTTCGCCCGTTCAACCTACTAATTGGCGGGAAGAGTTGCTGCGCATTGACGAGAACATCAACTCCAAAAACCGCCTCAGCTTCCACTACATTCACGATTCCTGGAATACCGTGGTGCCGGTTCCGCTGTGGACCAACTCCGGCGACTTCCCCACCGTTGGCACCACGTTTGACGGCCCAGGCGTGAGTCTGGTCGCCCGCTTGAATACCACCGCTTCACCTACCCTGCTGAATGAGTTCGTGGTCAGTTACACTACCGACCACATCATCCTCAACAACAGCGGCTCTTGGCAGCGCCCCCCCAACATGGATATGGGAACGCTGTTTGGAGTGTTTAACACCGCTTCGGGTCCGGTTATTCCGGGTATTAACCTGACTGGCGGCGGCTCTCAGTTCAGCTTCGGCGAAGACCCGGGATACATTCCCAATGGCACCTACAACTCCAATCCGAGCTACACGCTGCGGGACAACATGACTAAGATTGTCGGCCGTCACAACCTTCAGTTCGGCTTCTTCTCCGCTTTCCGGCAGAAGAACGAACTGGGCGGCGAACTTGGTCCCGGCGGCACTCCCGGCTACATCACTTTCGACGGCAGCAACACTAAGGTAAGTACCGGCAATCCCTTCGCCGATCTGTTGATGGGTAACATCGCCAGCTTTGGGCAGCAGAGAAACATAGTGAAGTATTACAACCGTGAGAAGACATTCGAGCCGTATTTCCAGGATGACTGGCGCGTAACCGATAAGCTGACTCTGAACCTGGGCATGCGCATCAGCATGTACGGCACTTACAAAGAGAAGAATCACCAAGCCTATAACTTTGATCCAGCAGCCTATGATCCCGCCACTGCTCCGGGGGTCGCTAGCGACGGCTCGTTAATTTACGGTCCGAACACGAATCCCTTCGATGGCATCGTGCAGTGCGGCGTTACCAAAGGCGTGCCTGATGGCTGCATGAAGGGGCACTTGTTCAACCCTGCGCCTCGCATCGGCTTTGCCTATGATCCATTCGGCAATGGGCGCTGGGCGATCCGCGGCGGCTATGGCATCTTCTGGGAAGAGACCAACGGCAACGAAACCAACACCGAGTCGCTGGAGAACTCGCCTCCCGGCGTGCTGGCGGCCACACAATCGAACATCCAGAGTCTTGTAGATCCAACTGGCGCTCTCCTGACCAGCGGCTACAACCGCATCGTCACCGCCGGTCCCACTGCCACTAACCCGCTATTCACATTGACCGTCAATTCCCTCCCCACCAAGGCGCAGTGGCCGTATGTCCAGCAGTGGCACCTGGATGTTCAGCACGAGGTTGTGAAGAACACGGTGGCCACCCTCTCCTACGTGGGGAGCAAGGGCACGCACCTGGCACGGCAGTTGGACTTTAACCAGTTGCATCCGGTGCCAGCCTCGCAAAACCCCTACAAAGTGGGAGAACCGATTGGTGCGGGCGGCCATGACGACTGCGGCACCATGACTACGCCCAGCGGCGCGGCGGTAACCGGCCAGGCGGCCGTCAATTTGGCGGTGGCTTGCGGCACGACGGTTGCCGACCCCTTCCGGCCCTTCCTGGGGTATGCCGACATTAATGGCCTGCAGGACATGTCCAGTTCCATCTACCACGCCCTGCAGTTTGGCTTGCGGCATAGCATGGGTGGCCTGCAGTTGAACGTGGCTTACACCTATGCCCACTCTATTGACGATTCGTCGGACCGCTTCGACGGTACCTTCGTCAATTCTTATGACCCCTCTTCTGCCCGTGCCAGTTCAAACTTTGACCAGCGGCACGTGCTGAATATTGGGTATGTCTATGACTTGCCGTTCTTCCGCGGTTCCGGCCTGACGCATGCTGTGCTGGGCGGATGGCAATGGTCGGGCATTGTCGCCTACAGCACGGGCACGCCATTTAGTGTCACCAACGGTGCTTCCTTCGGTGACTCTGCGGGAGTCGGTAACGGGACAGGCACCGGTTCTTACCTGGACGTCGTCGGCAATCCCTATGCCGGGACCAATGGCGTGTTTGGCAGCGTAGGCCCATACCTGGACTACAATCCTGGCGCTTTCGCCCTTCCGCGAGGTCTTACCTTCGGAAATACAAACCGCAACTTCCTGCGCAACCCCAACTACACCAACTTCGATATGGCGCTGTTCAAGCACTTCGCCATCCACGAACAGATAGCTCTGGAGTTCCGCGCGGAAGCGTTCAACATCTTTAACCACACCAATTTCGCGCCCGTCTCCGGTGGTTCCGGAGGCATCGGCGGGAATTTCAGTTCGGGCACCAACTCCTATGACTGCTCGGGAGACACGGGCACATCCTGCATTGGTCAGGCCGACTTCCTGAACTCCAGTGCGGCGCACAACCCGCGCATTCTGCAGTTGGGGATGAAATTCATCTTCTAAACGTCGCTTAGCATTTCCTCGCCCTGGCCGCTCCGCGGCGGCCAGGGCTTTTTTATTTGCTGCTAGAATGTGCCCGTCGTGAGAGCGCTCCTGGTTCCCCTGCTCCTGCTGCTGTCGTTTTCCGCACGGCTGCGGGCGCAGAAGCCGGCCCCGCCTTCTTCTGCCCCCGTGGTTATTCAGCCTCCGCGTCTGCCCGCGCGAAAAAAAGCTCCATCCCCTAACCTGCCTCCTGTTCCCCACTTTGAGGACATTGCCGCCCAGGCCGGCTTACACGTTTCGCACCTCTCCGCCCCGGAGAAGCGCTACGTGCTGGAATCCATCAGCGGGGGGATCGGCCTGTTCGACTGCGATAACGACGGGCGCCTCGATATCGTCATAGTCAACGGCTCGACCGTAGACCGCTACCGCCAAGGCGGCGATCCCATGGTAACGCTCTGGCACCAGGAAGCGAACGGCACCTTCACTGATATCACGCAACAAGCGGGTCTGACGCGCAGAGGCTGGGGCATGGGTGTGGCGGTGGCCGACTTCGATAACGACGGGAACCTCGACCTCTACGTCACCGGCTACGGCGGCAACGTTCTGTATCGCAATAAGGGAAATTGCGTGTTCGAGGATGTGACTGACAAGGCTGGCGTGCGCGGCGGCGGTTTCAGCACGGGAGCGGCCTGGGCAGATTATGACCGTGATGGCCATGTGGACCTCTTTGTTTCCCGCTACGTCCACTTCGACATGGATCATTTGCCGGTGCCCGGCAGCAAGCAGTTCTGCCGCTACAAGGGCGTGGCGGTTCAGTGCGGGCCTTGGGGCATGGTGGGCGAGAGTGATCTGCTGTTCCACAACCGTGGTGATGGGACCTTCGAGGAAGTATCAAAGAAGGCTGGGGTGTCCGATCCGGACGGTTATTACGGCCTGGGGGTAGAGTGGGCCGATTACGATAACGATGGCTGGCCCGATCTTTTTGTGGCCGACGACTCCACTCCCAAGTACCTGTACCACAACGAACACAATGGCACCTTCAAAGAGACCGGCATGCTGCTGGGGGCGGCGCTGGACGCGGATGGGAACGCACTGGGATCTATGGGAGTGGATTTCGCCGACTATGATCACAGCGGCCGGCTTTCGATTTTTGTGAGCAACTTCGCCGACCAGCCCAATACCCTCTACCGTAACCTGGGAGAGCAAGGTTTCAGTGACGTCAGCTGGACCTCCGGCCTGGGCCAGGCCAGTTACCCGCTGGTCGGGTGGGGCACAGGATTTTTCGATATGGACAATGACGGCTGGTCCGATCTCTTCGTGGCCAATGGTCACGTTTACCCACAGATGGATGAAGTGGCAGGCAGCGCCCCTTACCGCCAGCCATTGCTGCTGTACCGTAACAACCGCGACGGCACTTTCGAGGATGTGGCGGCGGCCGCCGGGCTGGGGGCCATTCCCGCCAATTCCAGGCGGGGCGCCGCTTTCGGCGATATCTTCAATACCGGCAACGTGGATGTGGTCATTACCAACATGGATGGCCCGCCCACCCTGCTGGTGAACCGCAACCAGGATGGGTATCACCGCGTTCTGTTCCGGCTGATAGGAAGCAAAAGCAACCGTGCCGCCATTGGAGCGCGGGTCACCGTGCGTGCCCGCGCCCTGGTGCAGTTCGACGAAGTGCGCGGTGGCTCCGGCTACCTCTCGCAAAACGATCTGCGCTTGCACTTTGGCCTGGGCGCAGCAGACAGCATAGACTCCGTGGAGATTCGCTGGCCCAGCGGGGCGGTGGAGAAGCTCGCCAGGCTGCCGGCAGATACGATCTACACCATTGTGGAGGGAAAGGGTGTGACCGGAAGGGTTGCGCTGCCCGCACCTGCCCACCACGGGAGCTGAAGCTTCGAATCACAAAGCTTGCGCTTCCCACGAGCACAAGGTCCTGCGGTTCGCACTCGTTTCGCTGCGCTCAACCCGCTCTCGCCCAGCATGACAGGCCATCAATTACTTCCCGCCTTTTCCACAACCTGATGCTCTCTTCTACGCGTATCACCTTATTGTTCCCGCCGACTGCACCACTTACGCTGCACTTGTAAACCCTACTTTCAGGCGCGAAAAGAGAGGTTATGAGCGACAAAGTGACGGAACTTCGGGTGGGCATGGATAACGGACCGCAACCGCCGGCGAAAATTAAGGTTGTGGGTGTAGGCGGAGGCGGCGTGAATGCCGTGAACCGCATGATCGAGGCGCGCCTGGAGGGCGTGGAGTTCCTGGTCGCAAACACGGACCTGCAGTCGCTGCGCCTCTCGCGCGCGCCCCTGAAAATTCAGATCGGCAGCAAGCTGAGCAACGGCCTGGGCGCCGGCGCCAACCCGGAAGTGGGCCGCCGCGCCGCGCTGGAGGACACCGACAAGCTGATTGACGCCCTGGAAGGCGCGGACATGGTGTTCGTCACCGCCGGCCTGGGTGGCGGCACCGGCACCGGGGCGGCGCCGATCGTGGCCTCGCTGGCCAACGAACTGGGCGCGCTTACCGTAGCTGTGGTCACCAAGCCTTTTCATTTCGAAGGCAAGCGGCGCATGGCCCAGGCCGAACAGGGCATCGCCGAGCTTATGCAGTCGGTGGGAACGGTGATTGTTATTCCCAATGAAAAGCTGCTGAGCGTGGCCAATGCCGCGGGATTTTTCGAATCCTTCCGTGTGGCCGACGATGTCCTGCGCCAGGCGGTGCAGGGAATTTCCGACATCATCCAGGTGCCAGGCATTATCAACCGCGACTTCGCCGACGTGCGTACCACGATGGAAGGGATGGGTTACGCGGTGATGGGCACGGCCATGTCTTCCGGCGAGCGCCGTGCGGCGGAGGCGGCCAAGCGCGCCATCTCCTCTCCCCTGCTGGATAACGGCGGAATCTTCGGCGCGCGCGGGCTGCTCATCAACATTACCGGCTCCAGTTCGCTGACCCTCCGGGAGGTCAACGAAGCCTGCCAGATCATTCAGGGTGCGGCCGACGACGAAGCCAACATCATCTTCGGCGCTGTCCAGGATGAAAGCATGAAGGAGCAGATCAAGATTACGGTAATTGCCACCGGCTTCCGCTATGGAGCCGCGGAGCTGCATCCGCACAATGTGTCCTCGGCTTCACTGGCCATTTCGCACGCGCGCATCGCGTCCAGCTACAAGGTCCAGGAGCATGCAGTGGTTCCGCCGCCCGCGCAGGCGATAGAACCGCTGCCTCCGCGCGCTGTGGGCGATTCCAAGCGCTGAGTTCCGATTTGCTGCCAACCTGAGCGCGCGGTCCTGTGCCACGCGCTCAGCTTCCCCTTTTCCGTGCTTTCCGGTATTTTTACGCTTCTGTCTTGTCGTCGCATCTCTTCTTTGGCTATTGCATCCAAAACGCCTAATGGGGGCGCGCTCGCCCTGGAGGAAAAATTGAAGACCGCTAGGCCCGTGTTGCTGGTGTCCCTCACGGCTTTCACACTGGCAGTTGCCCCGCTTCCTTCCTTGTTAGCCCAGAACAAAAGCTTTCACAATGCTCCCGCCTCGGCCAAGCGGCTGAAGGATCCTTACGCTGGCCAGAAACAAGTCCTGCCTGCCGGGCAAAAGCTCTACCACCACTATTGCGCCCGCTGCCACGGCGAGAACGCCGAAGGTTCGGGCAACATCCCAGCTCTCGTAGACGGGGTGCTGGAGACGGTGTCCCCGGGCGAAGTGTACTGGTTTGTCACCAAAGGTAATCCCCAGAACGGCATGCCCTCCTGGGCCAAGGTGCCGAGGAAGGAGCGTTGGGAAATCATTACCTACGTGAAGTCGCTGGGCTTGCCCGCGACCCGCGAAGCGGCAAGTCAGCCCGCGGCTCCCGCTGCCGCCATGACCAGCACCTTGAAAGACCCGCCGCCCAAGCCGCCTTTTACTGATTTCCGCTACGAGCAGCCAGGCAAGGTGCGCAAGATCACGGTGCAGGATCTGCCCGCGCCATACGCCACACCGTCGGCGGACAACGGTCCTGACATGGTGGCTCGTCCGGCGAATGTATGGCCACAGGCGCCCGCGGGTTTCAAAGTTGAGCTCTATGCCACCGGACTCGACAATCCACGGCTCATCCGCACCGCGCCCAATGGCGACATTTTCGTGGCCGAGAGCGAAGCCGGCGATATTCGCGTGTTTCGCGGCATCACCAAAGATGGAAAACCGGAGGAGATGTCTGTATTCGCGAGCGGGTTGAATCAGCCCTACGGCATCAATTTCTATCCACCCGGCCCTAACCCGCAGTGGGTCTACGTGGGGCAGACGAATGCGGTGGTGCGTTTTCCCTATCACGCCGGCGATATGAAGGCCACAGGCAAGCCTCAGCACATTGCCGATCTTCCGGGCGGCGGCGGCCACTGGACGCGCGACATTCAGTTCTCGCTCGACGGCAAGAAGATGTTCGTGGGCGTGGGCTCGCGTTCCAATGTGGATGACCCCGATACCCATTCCGGAGAAAGGCATCGCGCCAACATTCTGGAGTTCAATCCCGACGGATCGGGCCTGCGCATTTATGCTTACGGCATTCGCAATCCCGGGGGCGGCCTGGCTATTGACCCGAAGACCGGCGAACTGTGGTGTTCGGTGAACGAACGCGATGCATTGGGCAATAACCTGGTGCCTGACTACATCACCCACGTGCAGGATGGCGGATTCTATGGCTGGCCCTGGTGGTACGTAGGCGGCAACCAGGATCCCCGTCTGAAGGGCAAGCACCCGGAACTGAAGAGTAAGGTGGTCACTCCTGACGTGCTGATCCAGGCGCACAGCGCTTCGCTGGAGCCGGCCTTCTATAACGGAAAGCAATTTCCGTCGCAGTATTTTGGGGATATCTTTGCCGCCGAGCATGGCTCCTGGAACCGGGCGCCACGAGCCGGCTACGAGGTGATCCGCATTCCGCTGCACCAGACCGGTCACGCCAGCGGCGAATATCAGGACTTCCTCACCGGCTTCGTCTTGCCCAACGGCGATGCCTGGGGCCGCCCGGTCGGTGTTGCCGTGGCGCACGACGGTTCGCTGCTGGTCAGCGATGACGGCTCCAACTCCATTTGGCGCGTGAGTTACCGGGGCAAGTAATCTGGGCGCGCCATGCTTGGCCTTTGTGCCACGGGTGGAGGCATGTGCTAACAAATGCACCCTGGATGATATATTTGTGCCTGGGGGCGTGCGTCGTCACCGGCCGCTTTCCCCAGGAGGAGCCACGTGAAAGGCGATCCCAAAGTCATCGCTGTGCTGCAGCAGGTGCTCAAGGCGGAGCTGACCGCCATCAATCAGTATTTCCTGCATGCGGAGATGTGCGAGAACTGGGGCTACTACAAGCTGGCCGGCTTGACCAGGGCAGAGTCTATCGAGGAGATGGGCCACGCCGAAGTGCTGATTGAGCGTATCCTCCTGCTCGATGGCACCCCTAACATGAGCGACTACTTCAAGATCAACATCGGCCAGGATGTGAAGGCGCAACTGGAGAACGACCTGCAACTGGAATACGACGCGGTCAAGCGCCTGAACGAGGGCATCAAGGTCTGCGTGGCGGCGGGCGACAATGGCTCCCGCGAGCTGCTGAACAAGATCCTCTCCGACGAAGAGCACCACATTGACTGGCTGGAGGGCCAACTCCACGCCATTGAGGAGATCAGCCTGGAGAACTACCTGTCCCAGCAGCTCCACGGCAACGAAAAAAAGGATTGACGGCAGCTAAGTAGCAGCCCGTCAGGCCCGGGGGATTAGTCCCGAAATATCTCGCGCGAGAGCTGACCACCAGGCCAAAACTCAGGCCACGGCTTCCTGCGGCAACTCTATTTCCAGCGCAACATCGAACTTGGTGTAGTACTTCTTTACGTCTCCGGCCCCGTATTTTTTTCGAAACAGGTTGGCAATTTCGTTGACCCGTTTTGCGTCCGTGATGGGCTTCGCCTGGACTCCTGCCGTTGTACCGTCGGCCTTTATAGTCATTACCGGCGTCTGCAACACATTGCGATACCATTGCGTGTCCGACCCGCGTACGGGCAGGAGAAGAAGGCGGTTGCCCTGGCGCACGAACCACACCGGCCGGGAAATGTTCTCGCCCGACTTTCTTCCCGTTACCGTGATTTCCAGCTCCTGAGTGGCATCCAGCAGTTGAGCCATTTTTGAGGTCATTCTGCCCTCCAGAAGTTCTACTTCAACAGCTTAGCGCACGTTGGCGCAATTTTCCTCTTTGCGAAGGTCGGGTCAAAATCCGCCTGGGTGCACTCTGGTCCGCACAACACTCCACCCTAAGCAAAGCAGCTCCGACAAATCCGCCCAAGTCAGCCAGCCCTAAGGCCAAGCGCAGCGCACCACGCGTTTACCGTTTTGGGAATGCACCTTAACTGCATTTACACGCTGTTACTCAGGAGGCCCTGTCGAGGCTGGATAATTATAGTGTCGCTTGCCGACGGGTGAGCGGCATGTCTTAGATAACCCGTTGAAGGAGCCAAAATGAAGAGAATTTTATTGGCAATCATCGTAATGGGGCTCGCAGCCGTGACAGCGCTTGCGACTGACGCCCCCTTCAAAGCCGGCACGACCCTGGAGAATCTTCAGGCCGCATTCAATGGAGAAAGCAACGCCCACGCCCGTTACCTGGCCTTCGCTCAACAGGCCGACAAGGAAGGATATGGCAAGGCGGCCAGCCTGTTCCGCGCGGCGGCCAAGGCAGAAGAAATCCATGCCCGCAACCACGCCAATGTAATCAAGAAGATGGGCGGTACCCCGGAGGCCAAGATCGAGACTCCGGTCGGGGCTTCCACGAAGGAAAACCTCGAGGCCGCTATTAAAGGAGAGACTTACGAGCGCGACGTGATGTATCCCGCTTTTCTCAAGGTGGCGCGCGCGGACCGCAACAAGGACGCAATTCAAACCTTCAACTACGCCAAGACAGCCGAAGCGGAGCACGCCAAGCTCTACGCCGAGGCATTGACCAACCTGCCGCAAATGAAAGGTGTGGGGCAGGAGTACTACGTGTGCACGGTGTGCGGCTACACCACAACCAAGATGGACTTCTCCAAATGTCCATCGTGCTTCAGCCCGAAGCACAAGTACGAGAAGGTAAGCTGAGCCGCAAGCGCCGCCTGCCGGGTGTGGCGGGCGGCGCTAATTCGGCGAGGAGATGACCATGATTCAGTTTCCACCTGTTCCCGCATGGGATGCGTTACATCCGCTGATTGTGCACTTCCCCATCGCCTTGCTGCTGGTAGCGCCGCTGTTCATTGTGATCGGGGTGGCGCTGCGGCCGGAGAAAGGCCGGGTCTATCTGGTTTCGGCGCTGATCCTGATGGCGCTGGGCACAAGCGCGGTATTCCTGGCCCTGGAGACAGGCGAAGCCGCGGCCAAACTGGCGGAGCGCACGCCCGAGATCAACGCCGTGCTGGAGCACCACGAACAGCTCGCGGAAACGACGAGGGTGGTGTTCTCGGTGCTGACCGTCATTTTTGCCGCCATTGTTGTGTTGCCCAGGTTGTTGAGACGGAGTTCGGGCTGGCTGGCCGGCCGGGCTCTGCCCCTGATTTTCCTGGTGCTTTATGGGGCGGGCATGCTGCTGCTGGTCAATACGGCGCACAACGGCGGGCGCCTGGTGCACGAATTCGGGGTGAAGGCGATGGTCGAACCGCAAGCCTTGCCGCCGGCAGCCGAAGCGAAGGGAGACTAGGCGAAGGAAGTTACGCTTTGACGGGGGCGAGGGGATCCACCGGGTCGGATTCTGCTTCCTTTTCCTGCGAGGGTGATGCCGGACTGGCAACTGCAGCCGGCGCAGGCTCGGGAAGGGGTGGAACGGCGTCTGTGTTATCCAGCAGGCGATGGTGCAGGCAGTAGAGCGCCAGCTCAAGCCGGTCGGAAACGCCCAGCTTGTCGTACACCTTGCGCAGATAATTTTTGACCACCTGTTCGGTGGTGTTTACCCGCACCGCGATTTCCTTGTTCTTCATGCCCTGGGCTACGCAGGCCACAATCATCATTTCCTTCTGCGTGAGGTGGACCTTGGCAGCGGGGGCGATGGGGCGGGTCGCCTGTGTGCGGAAGGCATGCAGCACCCAGTTCACCGCCTGCTCATCCAGCCACATATCGCCCTTGGCCACCTTGCGAATGCAGGCCACCAGGGTCTCGGGCGGGATAGAGCGGTCAATAATGCCGTGAGCGCCGCGGCGGAAAAGTTCGAGCACCTCGTCCCGGCTGGCGCTGGCGGTAAGCACGATGAGCTTGCAGTTGGGAGCGCGGCGCAGCAACTCGCTGACAGCTTCCGCG
>DASYWT010000322.1:0-3145 GCA_035935775.1 Terriglobales bacterium | reverse complement strand
CAAAGTGGATGAGCAGAAACGCCCCACCCAGCTTGACCACGCCTTCGATGATGTAGTTCCCAGCCAGCCGACGAAAGGCGTAAATCCCCTGCATGCCTCCGCGCCGCACGCCCAGCGGAATGTAAAAGGCGATCCCGAGGGCCAGCAGAATCACCAGCGTAGGCGAG
Source organism: Terriglobales bacterium (assembly GCA_035935775.1). Lineage (GTDB taxonomy): Bacteria > Acidobacteriota > Terriglobia > Terriglobales > Acidobacteriaceae > JAICWP01. Next base: position 2,978 of record DASYWT010000322.1, on the reverse strand, counting down.
CGCAGGTTAAGGTAAGCGGCCACCGGTTCACTGGCCAGAATCAGAAAGGAGGCAATAGCGATGCCAAGCAGCCACGCTCGCCGCCGAAGGCTCAGGTAAACGGCCGTCTTGCCGCCCCGGCCCTCATTCCGGGCCACGAACTTGGCGCACACGAGCTGAAAAGACAGGGTTATGCAGGAAATCAGCATCAGCAGCGTGTAAACCGCTGCCGCTTCCCCGAAGGCAACCGGGCCCAGCAACCGGGCCACACCCACGTTGTAGAAAAGGTTAAGCAGGCTGACCAGAGCGGAACCGATCAGCAAAGTCAGACTGCCGCTCACGATGCGGCCCTGAGTGCCGCGAGAACGCCGCTGAATGGCGCTCTGCACTTGCTCGGCTATGGCGGTAAGTCGGGGCATGGTTGCAGCCGGTTCTTTTCGCACCTAAAACAATGACAATTGCACCACCGGCACGATGGCGGCTCCGTGCGAAAAGTGGTAGAACTCCTGCTGCTGTACCCCGAAAGAGATCCGGAATGGATACGCAACCGGCACATCTCCATTGCCGGAGTTGAGCATTTGCCGCACGGGCTTGACGTATGAGACGAGGAATCTGCTCTCTACGTTGTCGTAGAAATGCATGCCTTGCCCGCGTGAGTAGGCGAACTCACCCTGAGCCGACCAGCGGCTGCTCGGCCGGTATTCGAAGCGGAACCCTGGACGCATGGCCTGCGCCAGTGCGAACTGGCTGCCCTGCACCCGCCACGCTCGCAGGTAATCGCCTAGGACTCCGAAGGTCAGCTTGTCGCTGAACTTATGCTGAATGCCGAAGCGAGCGCCAGTTTCGTAGTACTCCACAACGCGCGGGCGGAACAGCAGATCGTCGCCTGAATATTCGGTGAACAGCGAGGTCCGTCCCCACGGCCGCCCCACGGTGAAACCGATTGTGCCTCTCAGCTCCCGCGAATGTAATGGAATCTCCGTGAACGGCCCCGTTTCGCGCATGGCGCTGCCCTGGACTGAGATCCAGTTGAAGAACGATGACGTTGACATGTACACGAACTGGCGGAACAGGTTCTGGTTCATCGCCAGCGGCGCCTCGGTGTCGCGGCGCATCGTGAACTGCACGCCCGGGTTGAACACGATGGTGTTCGAACCCAGGCGGAGCACCGGGTTGATCCCGGTGTTGAATGTAGTGTCGAAAGTGTTGCGGTGCTGGATGAGCAACTCGCTGGGGAACGAAAGGGTGCCGTGATCGTTGCGTTCTTCGGTGAAGCCGGTGATGGTCGGCAGACCGCCAATATGCAGGTTGTAACCCGCGTCCAGCTTGGTTTCAACCGAGTGGCGTGGAGCCGGCAGGAGCGCCGGATTCTGAATGCCCAGCAGCTTCGCGTCCAGTTGGTAGATGTTAATGTCTTCAAAAATGGGCTGCAGCGAGGCGCGGGGCAGCACATTCACGTTGTCGGTGATGGGGCGGCCCTCCTGCCCCGCAACGTCAAGTTCCGAGCGTTCCGCATTTTCGTCGTTCAATGTCAAGCTGTCGGCCTGTGCAAAGGCCATCAGGGCGTCCGGCAGGTTCTGCTCCTGCCGGTAGACGTTGGCCTGCGCCATCATGTAATCGAAGTTGTGCTCATAATCTGAGGAATTGCCCAGCCTGGCCAGTTCCGCCTGCGCGTTTTGGCTGTGGCCCTGGGCCAGGTCGGCATTGGCCATGCCAATGGCAATCACGGTCGCATCGGCGCCGGCCATTTTGGCGCGTTGCAGATATTGCCGCGCCAGGTCGTAATCGTGGGTTTGCAGGAAAATGTTGGCGGCCTGCACCAGGTCGTCGGAAGTGATGGGCTCGGCTTCCCCAATGCGCGCCTCGGCAAATCCGAGGCTCACCTGCTGGCGCGCATCGGCAAACCGTCCGTCAGTAGCAAAGACCCGCGCGATGGCCAGGCGTGCCTCTACCCGTTGAGCATCGGGAGCAGTCAAAGCCCGGGCGAAGCGCTGCATGGCGGCATCCCGATCGCCAAGAGTCAGAAGCGCGTCTCCGGTGTCCAGCAACACACCCGTCTGGTCGCTGCCAGTGCGCTCCGCCGCCTCGATGTAGCGGAAGGTCTGCTGCCGATCGTGCAGGCGGGCATAATTGTGCGCCATTTGTGCGTAGATAAATGGATCCTGCGGAGAAAGTCCCAGCGCCTGGTTGAGCGCCTGAATGGCCTGCCGGTACTGGCGCATGTGGTAGAGCGTTTCCGCCAGCGAAAGGTAGATCTGCAGGTCATCGGGCGCGTATTTCAGGGCCGCCCGATACTCTTTCACCGAGTCCGCCAATAGAAGTTCCTGTCGGTAGGCGCCCGCCAAGGCGAGATGCGTCGCCTTGGACTCCCCGATATAGCGCTCCGCCAACTGCGTTTCTTTCACCGCCGCCTTGGGATGGTGAAGCTGCAGGTTGGCGTACGCCAAGCCGAGATGGGCCTCGCCGTAGTCCGGCTTCAGACGGATCGCCTTGGCGAAGTCGGCAGCGGCCTGGTGCGCGTTCTGCACATCATTGAGAACGAATCCGCGATTCACCAGCCCCGTGGCCATGTTGGGGTCCAGTTCCAGGGCGTGACTGAAGTCATCCACCGCCTCGGTCAGCATCTCCGAATGCGTGTGCACGTACCCCGCGATCAGCCACAAGTCTTTTTCCTTGGGCAAGATGGGCTGGTACGCCTCGGCCAAACGCAGGGCCTCATCGTAATGCCCCATGTAGAGCAGGTCGTAGGCGAGGTACACGGGAGCTTCGCGGTCCCGCGGCAGCTTTTGGATCACTTGCCAGCCCAGCTTCGCCGATTCAGCGTAATTGCCCGTCCAGGTCAGGTAACGCTCGTGTTCGCGCATGACCTCAGGATTGCTGGCCATGCTGCCTTTAGCACGGTCCAGCCAAGTCTTCGCCAGCGGAAGCTTGTGCGATTCCAGCGAAGCGTTTGCTCCCCCGGCCGCAATCAGCGGGTTGGTTGGATTCAGCTTGTACGC
>DASYWT010000321.1:0-11527 GCA_035935775.1 Terriglobales bacterium | reverse complement strand
CAGCAGCGAGAGTGAACGCTTGCCGGTCCGTCGCGCGACCCACTCCACCAGATGCGTGGTGGCGCGTACACCACCAAACCAGCTGTTGATGAAGCGCAGGTCCAGCAGGCTGCCATGGATTTCAGCCGGCGTACCCGCGTCTGTATCCAGCAGCTCGGGGATGACCACACGGCGCATGAGTTAATTTACGATCGAAGATTTAAGAATGACGAATTGTCCGGTTTCGCTTGATCGCCAACCGCTGTCTCCCCTCAAGCTAACTGACGATTGATCATTGACGAGTGGTCAAGGTTACCGGCTCATGCGAATTGCCGATTTTTTCCCTAAAAATCGTCAGTTGGCTGCAGATCGTTGGGGCGGGCAGTGCTTTGCCCTCCAGCCACAGCACTTCACAATTCCTCATTCATCAATCTTCAATCGCCATTTACTACACTCCGGCCAGCTCTTCTTCCAGCAGCTGCTTGTTGTAAAGGTCGGTGTAGTAGCCGTTGCGGGCGATAAGCTCGTCATGGGTGCCCAGTTCCACAATGTGCCCGCCGTGGAGGACCGCGATGCGGTCGGCGTTGCGCACGGTGGAGACGCGGTGGGAGATGAAGATGGTAGTGCGCCCGCGCATAATTTCGCGCAGGTGGTTGAGGATTTTGTCCTCCGTTTGCGTGTCCACACTGGCCAGCGCGTCGTCGAGTATGAGGATGCGGGGATTGCGGATGATAGCGCGCGCAATGGCGGTGCGCTGTTTCTGGCCGCCGGAGAGCGTGATGCCCCGCTCGCCCACCGTGGTGGCGTACTGCTCCGGGAAATCCTCGATATCGGCGGCGATACTGGCGGCCTGGGCGGCGAGTTGAACTTGCTCCAGGCTGCTCTGCTCGGCGCCGAAGGCGATGTTCTCCTGCACAGTGTCGCTGAATAGGAACGTTTCCTGGGGCACAAAGCCGATGCTGCGGCGCAGGGCGTCGAGCGGGAAATCGGTAATTGGCCGCCCATCGAGGAGCAGGCTTCCCGGAGGCGCGTCGTAAATGCGGGGAATCAGGCTCACCAGCGTGGTCTTGCCGGAGCCGGTGGGGCCGACGATGGCCAGGCTGCTGCCGGCTGGGATTTGCAGGTTTACGTCGCGCAGAACGGGAGTGCCGTTATAGGCAAAATTGAGGCCGCGAAACTCTAGTTCGCCGCCCACGGCGACGGGGACATTCCCCTCCACAACCTGGTCCACAACCTCCGGCTTCTCCCGCATGATTTCATCAATGCGAGCCAGGGAAGCAGTGCCGCGCTGGAAAATGTTGATCACCCAGCCCAGGGCGATCACCGGCCAGGTTAGCTGCACCATGTAAGTAAGGAAGGCCACAAAGTTACCCAGGCTCATGTGTCCCTGGATGGTCTGGCGGCCGCCCAGCCATAACACCAGCACAATGGCGAACCCGAGCAGGGTGGTCAGGGTGGGCCACAACATGCCCATCAGGCGGACCAGCTTCAGGCTGCGGTTGATGTACTCTTTGTTGGCAGTTTCGAAATTGGCAATTTCTGCCTCTTCCTGGACGTAGGCGCGAATCACGCGGGCAGCGGAAAAGTTCTCCTGGGCGCGGGCGGAAATGTCGGAAAACATCGCCTGAATGCGCTCAAAACGCTCGTGAATTTGTCGCCCGAAATACTGCACCACGATGCTCACGATGGGGAGAGGAGCAAAAGCGAAGAGGGTCAGGCTGGGGCTGATGCGCACCATGAAATAAAGCGAGGCGACGGTGAACACCATGGTGTTGGCGGAATACATGATGGCCGGCCCCAGCAGGTTGCGCACAGCATTGAGATCATTGGTGGCGCGGGCCATGATGTCGCCGGTGCGGGTGCGCTGGTAAAACGAGTAGGAGAGGCTCTCCAGGTGCTGGAAGAGATCGTTGCGCATCTCGAATTCGATTTCGCGCGAGATGCTGATGACGATTTTGCGGTTGAGGTAAAGGAAAACGCCCTTGGCGCACCAGACGCCCAGAACCGAAGCGGCGTCAATGAGTACTTGCTGGCGGATGACCCCATTTTTGAGGTGGTCGAAGGCGCGGCCAATGAGCAGGGGTATCAGGACCGCAATGCCGTTCTGCAGGAGCACGCAGACACTGCCCAGGGCGTAGCCCGAGCGGTGTTTCTTGAAGTAGGGAAAAAGCGGCTGCAGTCGCTTAAACATGCGCGAATATAGATGAGATTTTAGCAGGCCGAGGTGCGGGAAATGTTGATTAGATGGCGGCGGGCGAGGCCGAGTCTCCGGCGATGAGAGCTGGAGTCGAAATTCCGCGGACTATCCAATCGTAAAGAGTGCTAAGGCCACCAGTCGTCATTGAGTGCGCTAAAATGCGTCCGCCCCGGCAGGGTGAAATGGTTGTGTGGAGGGACGCGCCAATTGCAACCAGATAGTGTTCGTGCCCAACTGGAAGAGTTGTTTCAGCGACTCGCTCGTGAACTTCCACCGGGTGCTGCCCGTCTCCGCATTTACGACGTTCACGGTGGCGGCGGAGGCGGAGTCGAGTTGGCGCCAGCCAACTCTGCGGCTGCTAGGTTCAGTATCCATGCGGACGATTCTGAGGTGTACACCTTTAGCTTCGGGTTGCGGTCATACTGGGAGTTTCCTTACGAACGCCGGTACCGCTACGGTGAAAAGAGCGTCATTGCCGAAATCGAGGAAATGTCTCGCGCAGTCATAAAGGGCAACTGCGAAGAAACTCGTGGACTGCTGTCGATTGCCGGCAGAATTTATGTCGGCGATTACACATACAAGACCACCACGATACCAGTCTTCTCGCTACCCCGGTTTGGCACACAGCGGTACGCCCCTTACACGTCCGCTCAACAATGACTGGCGTGAAATCCCATTTGCCCAATTACCGTGCGCGACGGAATCGCCAGGTCGGCCTCGCTCCTTTCATCTGCGCTACGTGGGGACCTTCAGCACCAGGTAGCCGCCCACCAGGGCGAAGATGAGGTCGGGCGACCAGGCGGCCAAGAGGGGCGGAAGCTGGCTGAGATTGCCCATGGCCTCAAACAGGCTGGAGACGATGGTATAAGCGACGGCAATGCCGAGCGCAATGGCCACTCCGGTCAGCGCCCCCCGCCGGGCGGTGGTGAGGGCAAAAGGAATGGCGAGGATGGCCATCACGAAGGTAATCAGAGGGAAGGCAAACTTTTCCTGCAGTTGCACTTTCAGCCGAACCACGTCGAAGCCGGACTGCTCCAGGTCGCGAATGTAGTTAGTCAGTTCCTCATAACTCATTTCCGAGGACTGTTTTACTTCCTTTTTGAAGTAGCTGGGATGCTCGCTGAGTCCGGCGAAGGTGGCGACGTCGAACTTCTTGTAAGACTCGATGGCCGGGCCATGGAAGGCGCGGTCCCAGCCCTTTTCGTAGATCCATTTGCCCAGGCTGTCTTCCCAGTGAGCCCGCACGGCGTAGATGCGCCGGGTGATCTGGAAACTGTGGGGCTCAAGTTCGTAGGCCGTGATGCTGGCGAACTGGTCGCGATCGGAATCGAAGAATTGGTAGTAATAAATGGTGTCGTGCTGGCCAACGATCCAGCGGCGGTCGGGGCGCAAATAGGTTTGCGCCGGTTTGCCCTTGATGATATTGCGCAGGGCATCCTGCCGGCGGTTGGCGGCGGGGAGGTAAAACTGGTCGAAGAAGAACAGTCCGCTGGCCAGCAGCACGCCGGTGAGCAGGATAGGCACAACGATGCGGTAAATGCTGATGCCGCTAGCCTTCATGGCCGTCAATTCGTTGGCTTTCTGCATCAGCCCCAGGGTGACCAGCACGGCCAGCAGCATGCTCATAGGTGTGGTTTTGTAGATCAGGTAGGGAGCAACGTTGAGCAGGTACTCACCCACGATGGTGAGCGGAACCTTGTTGCGCAGAATATCGCCCAGCAGCTCGAAAAAGGTGAACACCAGCACCAGGATGAGAAAGGTGGCAAGAATCATCACCAGGTAGGTGACGAATTCCTTGAGGATGTAGTCGTCGAGCAGGAGCGGAAAACGGGCGCTGAACATGCGCCTGGGGGAGGAAGAACGTTCGAAGGCGGCGCTGCGGCCGGCCAGCAGAGCCTGCTTGCGTTTGTGAAAGTGCTGCGTGACGCGCTGCCACCAGGCGCGCACCGAGCCGATCTCGATGGGCATCTGGTCCACCCGCCAGAGCAGGACGACCCCACCAATGAAGAAGAGAATGTTTGCCAGCCACACCCCCACCGCGGGAGAGACTCTTCCTTGCCGGGCCAGCGAGACCCCGAACAAAGAGATGAAGTAATAAACGAATACCAGGGCGATGGTGAGGACAATGCCGGTGGACTTGCCGCCTTTTTTAGAGGAGAGCCCGAGCGGAATTCCCACCAGGGCAAGCACCAGGCAGGCAGTGGGCAATGCCAGGCGGCGGTTGAACTCAATCATGTAAGAACGGCCGAGGCCGCGATCTTTGGTGATGGCCGCCTCGCGCAGCAGAGCCCGGGTGCCGACTTCGGTGGCAGGCGTCGGCTGCCCCTGGTTTTCGGGTGGCATCTGGATGGGAATGTCGGTGGCGTTGAAGGTGGTAATGGAATATTGCTGCGGATTCTTGGGGTCGGTCTCGTGCTGTTGACCATACATCAGGTGCAAGTGCACATTCTGCGGGCCTTCGCTGACCGCCATGCCTTGGCGGGCAACAATAATCCTGGGATTGGCGGGGTCGCTGACGTCGGCAAGGAAAACATTTCGCCAGAGGGCAGAACCGGCGGTAGTGGTGGCGTCCTGCACGTAAAGCACGATGTTGCGGAAACCCTCGTAAAAGACGCGCGGCTGGACCTCAAACGAGACCTGCGAGGTCTTCAGCTTGTCCTGCAGGCGGTCCAGCGCGGCGGCGGAACGAGGCGCCCAGTAAACGTTGTTGACCATAGCCAGGGCCCAGGCGAGAACCACGAAAATGGAAATAATGCGGACGAAGGTGGAAACGCCTATGCCGCTGGCGCGCATGGCCGTGACTTCACTGTCGGCGGCCAGCCGGCTGAGCCCGATCAGGATTCCGACCAGCACGCCCATGGGAATGGTGATGGTCAGGGCGGTGGGAATGGTGAAAAAGAAAAGCTCTGCCACGCTGGGCAGGGGAGCGCTGGCACGCACCACCAGCTCCAGAATCCTCTCCAGGTCGCGCAGGAAGATGACAAAGGTAAACACAGCCGCGCCGATCAGGGCGTGGGAGAGCACTTCCCGCAAAATGTAGCGCGTGAAAATCCTCATGCGGCGCTGAGAAGGGCGTGCAAGAGCCTGTAGGGAAAAGTCTAGCACGGAGCAGTTCTTGGTTCGCAGTTCCCAGTCAGGCAAGTAAAAGGCGGAGCCTTTGGTGTGCTTCCGGCCTCCGATTGGCCGTGAGCGACATGCTAGACTTTTAGTTCCCCCGGGGGTCAGCAACACTCTTTGACATGCCTGTGATCCGCGTAGTCCTGCTCTGGCACATGCATCAGCCGTATTACAAAGACCTGGTGACGGGTGAGTACCGCCTGCCCTGGGTGCGGCTGCACGCGCTGAAGGATTACTACGGCATGGTTCGTGTGGCGGAGGAATTTCCCGGCGTGCACCAGACCTTCAACCTGGTGCCGTCGCTGGTGGCGCAGATACAGGAATATGCCTCCGGAACGGCCCGCGACCCGTTTCTGGAGCTGGCATCGAAGCCTGCCGGCGAGCTCATTCCGGATGAGCGGCGGCAGGCGCTGCAGTACCTGTTTCAAGCCAATCCGGTGAACGTGATCGGGCGCTATCCGCGGTATCGCGAGTTATGGGAACGCTTTCATGGAGCCGGCGAGATTGCAACCCGCGCGGAGCGTTTTTTTCAGAATCGCGATTACACGGACCTGCAGGTGCTCTCGCAACTGGCGTGGTTCGACGAATTCTTCCTGCAGGAGCCGGAAATTGCGGCTCTGGTGCGCAAAGGCCACGATTACACTCGCGAAGACCAGGAATTCGTCATGGCGAAGCAGGCCAAGCTGCTGCAGCGGGTGCTGCCGGAGTACATGGCGGCGGCGCGCAGCGGCGTGGTGGAACTTTCCACGTCGCCTTTCTACCACCCGATTCTGCCGCTGCTCTGCGATACGGAGGTGGGCGCGGTGTCCAGCCCGGGCCGGCCTTCGCCGCAGGCCAGGTTCCGGCACCCGGAAGATGCGACAGAACAATTGCGGCGCGGGCTGGAACTCCACGAGCGTGTGTTCGGCAGCCGGCCGCGCGGGGTGTGGCCTTCGGAAGGAAGCCTTTCCGAGCAGGTACTGGCCCTGGCGTACGAGCAGGGTGTGCAGTGGATGGCAACCGACGAAGGCGTGCTCGGCCGCTCCCTGCAATTCAACTTTGCGCGCGACGGCAGCGGCAGGTTGCCGGAAAACGGGGCGGAGAAGCTCTACACCATCTATCGCTACGAGAAGGACAAAGCGCGGATGCCCATGTTCTTCCGCGATCACACCTTGTCGGACCTGATCGGATTTGTATACGCCAGCATGCCCGCCAAAGAGGCGGCAGAGCACTTAATCAGGAACATTAAAGAGTCGGCGAAACCAGTTCTTGACCAGGGCAGAGATGCCGTGGTCCCGATCATTCTGGATGGCGAAAACGCGTGGGAATACTACCCGCAATCGGGGCGCGAATTCCTGCGGCGCTTTTACTCGGTGCTGCAGAAGGATCCGGAACTGGAAGCGGTAACGGCCTCCGAAGCGGTCGGGCGTCAGAAAGAGTTCGGACAACTGGAATCTCTGGTGCCGGGTTCCTGGATCAACGCCAATTTCAATATCTGGATTGGAGCGCCGGAGGACAACCGCTCCTGGGACTATTTGTCGTCCGCGCATGACTTCTTCACCGAGCACGCGGCGCACGTGCAGCCAGACAAGCGGGATTTGGCTTACGAGGAACTGCTGATCGGCGAGGGCAGCGACTGGAACTGGTGGTACGGGCCGGAGCACCACTCGGTGAACGACCGCGACTTCGACGAACTCTACCGCAAGCATCTGGCGAACGTGTATCAGGCGCTGGGGGCGACTCCGCCCGAGCACCTGGCCCATCCCATCTACGCCGGCGTAGCGCGGCCGGTCTATGTGCCGCAGACGGCTTACATTCACCCCCGCATCGAGGGCGACCTGGTGCGCTACTTTGCCTGGCTGGGAGCGGCCATGTACACGGCGGACCTGCGTTCGGGCTCGATGCACGGCAAACAGTTCGTGCTGGATGCGGTGTACGCAGGGATTGACGAGCAATACCTTTACGGTCGCATGGACTTCGTGGGGAAGCCGCCTGAGGAACGTTGCGAAATCCTGGTGAACCTGGAGGTGTGGCCGGAGGCGGCGAAGCGCGCGGCGCGCACGTTATGCCTGGAGATTTCCAGCCAGAATGGGGCGATTTCCGCATGGCACCTGCGGGAAACGGCTACCGGAGAGGTGGTGGCGGGGTCGGGGCAAAGTTCAAGTGCGGCGGAACTGGTGCTGCAAAAGAATTTTGAATTCAAGCTGCCGCTGGAGTGGCTGGCGCCGCAGTTCGCGGCTGCGGCCAGGGACGGCCGGTCTACGCCTTCCGGCAACTTGCGTGTGCGCTTCAGCCTGTGGCGCGACCGCTTGCCCATTGATGCGCTGCCGCTGGAAGGATGGATTGAGCTGCACCTGCTCAGCGAACCGGAGCTCGCGGCATTTGCTTTCGCGCAATAACGGGAGTCAGTAGTCAGGCGTCAGTAGTCAGCAAGATCCCCCGTAGCCAACGGGTTTTGCTGACTCCTGACTCCTGTTACTCCGCGCCGTTGGTTGCACTACCGCCGCCCACCATGGTGGGCCGGCTCACTTCAAAGATCAAAACCGTGCCCGCCGCCAAAGTGGCGGAACGGCGCTTGTAGAGCCAATGGGCCATCGTTGCGCCCGCGCCCACTCCGGCTCCGATCAGGCCGCCTTCGGCGCCGCCAAGCAAAGCGCCCACCACCAAGCCGGCGCCACCGCCAACGGCGGTTTCGCGAGTGTCATGCCGGTCATGGCCGTTGCCCTTGAACTGGCCCTCTTCATTGACGTCGGAGCCATCGCGCAAGCTGGTGTCCACCAGCACGGCGCTGAGCGCATACTTGGCGCCGTTGGGCAGGGTGACAGAGTCAGGATGCAGGCCGATGGTGGGCTTGCCGGCAATACGGCGCGGTTCGCTGATTTTGGTGATATGTCCCACGACGGTGGACCCGGTGGGAATCACGACTTTGCCCAATTCCATCACCGGCTGAGTCACAGTCCCCCAGAACTGGTCACCACGTTTGTTCATAAATGTCGCCAGCGTGCTCTGCAGTTTAATGTAAACGGGTGTGCCCAGGGAGAGCGTGGATTGCGCCATCGCGGGCACGGCCAGCAGGGCTGTCGCAAGTAGCAGTGTGATTCGCTTTTTCATGATGTCTCCATTCCGTACCCGGTGCCAGGTACCCAGTTAAAGTTGATCAGATCGAACTGTTCTCTATCTGCGCCTTATCCGGCGGCCTGCAGCTTCTTCAATGCATCCAGAACCTGCTCCAGCGGAGCGCGGTCAGACTGACCGTCGCCACGGTAAACAAAACGGATCACACCTCCGCGGTCTACGATTAAGGTGGCGGGATGTGCGATCTTGACGGCATCAGCACCCAGCCGATGGTAGAGACCATAGCTCTTGATGACCGTACGGTCCTCGTCGAGCAGGAACGGGAACGACACCGGATGCCTGGCGAAATACTTTGCGGGCTTGAAAAATCCCGACCGCTTTTCCCCGGCGACATAGAGCAAGTTTCCACCCGCCCCGCTAATCTGGTCTTTTAATGACTCAAACTGAGCCATGCGCTTCACGCAATTCGGTCACCATGTGCCTCGCAGAAATTCGACGATCACCGGGCCACGCCGCCACAAGGCGGAGAGGGAAAAGCTTCCCTCGCGATTGGCGGCGGACAGGGTGAAATCGGGCGCCCGGTCGCCAATAGCCAGGGTCTCAGTCCTCTCTTTCATCTTTCTTGGACTGTAGAACAGGGTTTCATCGACGAACAATAACCAAGGCAGTACCGGTGTCGAGTACCCAGTACCCAGTGCCCAGTTGTTCCCGCCCACCAGAATGTCGGGAGCAGCGATTGATATAATTTCGTCGAGATGACCCGACAGCGTGTGTCTTTCGGAAGGGCACGGCTTCAGCCGTGCCGTCCAGAGTCGCTAAGTCTTCGGGCTTTTAGCCCCTGAGGGACGTACGGTTCGAGGTTTCTCGATTTATGAGACGGCTTCTAGGTACTGGGTACTTTTTCCGAGTTTTCTTCCACTTAGTTGAAGCAATCCGCGAGGCAATCATGACCAAAATCCAGCAAGTTCATGCGCGCGAAATTCTCGACTCGCGTGGCAATCCCACCGTGGAAGCTGAAGTAAGGCTTGAAGAAGGGGTGAAGGGGCGCGCAGCCGTGCCCAGTGGCGCTTCCACGGGTGAGCATGAGGCGGTCGAGCTGCGTGATGGTGACAAAAAGCGGTATGTAGGAAAGGGCGTGCTTAAGGCGGTAGAAAACGTGAATGGCGAGATAGCTGATGCTCTGTGCGACATGGATGCCGCCAATCAGCGTGCGCTTGACCAGAAGATGATTGAACTGGATGGCACGGAGAACAAGTCGCGCCTGGGCGCCAATGCGCTGCTGGCGGTTTCCATGGCGGCGGCGCGGGCGGCGGCCAGCGCCCACCAGTTGCCGCTCTATCGCTATCTGGGCGGCCTCGGCGCAAGCCTGCTGCCCGTGCCCATGATGAACATCCTGAACGGCGGCGCGCATGCCGACAACAATGTGGACTTCCAGGAGTTCATGGCCATGCCAGTGGGGGCAACCTCGTTTTCCGAGGCCTTGCGCTGGGGCGTGGAAGTGTTCCACACCTTAAAGGGAGTATTGAAGAAGCGCGGCTATAACACGGCGGTAGGGGATGAAGGCGGCTTTGCGCCGTCGGTGAAATCGAACGTGGAAGCGATTGAAGTGGTGCTTGAGGCTATCAGCGCCGCCGGCTATAAGCCGGGTGCGCAGGTGGCGATCGCCCTCGACCCCGCGGCCAGCGAACTCTACCAGGATGGCAAGTACGTCTTCAAAAAATCCGACAAGTCGGCGAAGAGTTCGGAAGAAATGGTGCGCTACTGGAGCGAGTGGGCCCGGCAGTATCCGATTGTTTCGCTCGAGGATGGGCTGGCCGAGGACGACTGGAAGGGCTGGCAGATGCTGACCCGGGAACTGGGCGGGCGCATTCAGTTGGTCGGCGACGACCTGTTCGTGACCAACGTCAAGCGGCTGCGGCAGGGAATTGAGCAGAGCGTTGCCAATTCCATTCTGATCAAGGTGAACCAGATCGGCACCGTCAGCGAGACGCTGGATGCCATTGACCTGGCACGGCGCAACGGCTACACCTCAGTAATTTCGCATCGCTCGGGCGAAACCGAGGACACGTTTATCGCCGACTTTGCCGTAGCCACGGCGGCGGGCCAGATCAAGACCGGGTCCGCTTCGCGCACCGACCGCGTGGCCAAGTACAACCAGCTATTGCGCATTGAAGAAGAACTGGGCGGAGGCGCGAGGTTCCTGGGATTGAAGGCGCTGAACTACCACGGGGAAACGGCGGGGAAGGCGCGGGCGTGATTTTTTTTACCACAGAGACACAGAGGCACAGAGAAATCCGGGTTCTTGAACGTATTTCACATTGGCTAAAAGCCCGAGTGCTAAGCGAATTTTATTCCTACGGCTCTGAAGCCCCTTCGGCTCCGCTCAGGGCAGGCCGTGGCCTTCCACGGTCGAGCGAACAGTAGAGTCAGGAGAAATCACAGGGATGAGAGCCTCAATCATCTTCGACGTCAAGCGGTCAGATGAGGGCGGGTACGAGGCAAGGGCAGGAGGGCATTCGATCTTTACCCAGGCCGAGAGCATGGATGACCTTCGCACGATGATGGCTGACGCCGTGCGGTGCCATTCGACCCGGAATCATCCGCCCCAATCATCCGGATTCGACTTCATAAATGAAATGTTATGAATTGTTTTTCTCTGTGCCTCTGTGTCTCTGTGGTGGATTTTGTTTTTGTGGTGAATACGAATGCCGAATAGACCGAAGCCGCTGATCCTCGTCATCCTCGATGGTTGGGGCTACCGCGCGGAAACCAAGGCCAACGCCATCGCGCTGGCGCGCAAGCCTACCTATGACCGGCTGCTGCGCGAGTATCCCAACACGCTCATCCACACCAGCGGCCGCTTCGTTGGCTTGCCCGAGGGGCAGATGGGCAACAGCGAAGTGGGCCACCTCAACATCGGAGCCGGACGAATTGTGCACATGGACATCGCGCGCCTGGACCTGATGATCCAGAACGGTGAATTCTTCTCCGATCCCACGCTGCTGGCGGCCATGAAGCACGCCCGCAGCGGAGGCCGGCGGCTGCACCTGTTCGGGTTGGTTTCTGACGGTGGCGTCCACTCCCACCAGAACCATCTTTACGCGCTCCTGAAAATGGCCAGGCAGAACGGCGCCGACCGGGTGTTCGTGCACGCCTTCATGGATGGCCGCGACACCCTTC
>DASYWT010000320.1:0-9993 GCA_035935775.1 Terriglobales bacterium | reverse complement strand
GCCGCGGCTGCGGAAACCGTTGATGAAAGCGGCATTGGAAGTGGCGGTCTGGGCAAACATGCTGCCGGGAACGCCCAGCGCCAGGGGCACGCCGCCGGTGACAAAGATGTTGTCGAGCGGAGAATTTTCCGTGACGTTGTCGGCGATGGTGCCGGGAAACTGGTCATAGAAGATCCCGAAACCGCCGCGCAACACCGCGCTTTCCGTATGGGGCAGTTGCCAGGCAAACCCGAACCGGGGTCCCCAAGCGACCTTGGTCAATCCGGGTAAGGTCTGATGCAGACCCGGAGCGATCACCTGGTTGTAGGGAACCGAGGGATCGTGATTCATGGTGAAGAAATCGGGTGAGCGGAACAGAGCGACGCAGTTGTGCTGGCAGACGGGATTGGAGTCGTGGTCGGCACGCAGAGCGAACGTGAGCTTCAGAGTGTTGCTGACCCGCCACTCATCCTGAAGGTAGGCTCCCAAGCCGTAGAGCGCGATGGGCTGATTGAGGGAAGTGGGGAAGGACTGGATGAAGGAAGTGCCCAGACCATTGAAGAAGTCGGTCATGGTTTCCGACGCCAGAGTCTCGCCCCTGCTGAAAGTTCCGAAGTCGTGATCGCTGACATCATTACGGTGGAAGTTAATTCCGAATTTGAGGTTGTGATTGCCGTGGGTCCAGGACAAATCGTCCTCCACCTGGTAGCTGGTGACATTGCGTCCCTGCGGGAAAATGAAGTCAAGACCGCCCAGGGCGGTGAAGGCCCCGCCGGAAAAGTCCAGGGTAGTGGGGAAGGCGCTCAGGGTCTGGCTCAGGTTGCTGGCGCCGAAAAGCGCGCTGTACCACTGCAGCGAGCCGACAAACTGGTTGACTGCGTTGGCGCCGAAAACGTGAGTTTCATTGAACTGGCCCTGGTACTCGGGCTGGGTGCTGACGGCATTGAAGAGGGGGTTGATGGGGTCGGTATAGCTGGCCTGCACTCCGTGGTCGGTCTGAAAGCGGAGGAAGGCCTTATCGTTGTTGCCGATCACCTGGTCAACCCGGCCGCTCAGCTGCCATTCATGGGTAAAGTTGCCGGCATTGGACTGGAACTGCAAGGCGCAGGGTGAGCCGCTGGCGCCGAATCCGGGCAGCGTAGTCAAGTCGGCGCAACCACCACCAGGCAAGATATTGCTGGCCCGGTTAGCGCCGGGTGCACTGTTATACAGCGAGAAAATCTTCTGGTAGAAGGGAATTTCCGCCGCATTGCCCTGAGCCGACAAATTGCTGACCGTGGCCGCTTCAAATTGCGGGCTGGGAATGTTCGTGGGAGTAACTGTGGGCAACACCAGGCGCAGCCCTTCGGTATCCACAAAGAAGAAGGTTTTGTCCTTACGGATTGGCCCTCCGATAGAAGCCGCCCACTGATTGGCGTTGTCGAAGGGGCGCGGCGTGATGGCGCCGGTGGTGTGCTTGTTGAAGTAGTCGTTGGCGTTCATGATGCGGCCGTTCCAAAAATAGTCGGCATTGCCGTGCCAGCCGTT
This sequence comes from Terriglobales bacterium, assembly GCA_035935775.1. GTDB lineage: Bacteria > Acidobacteriota > Terriglobia > Terriglobales > Acidobacteriaceae > JAICWP01. The sequence goes on along the minus strand of DASYWT010000320.1, from coordinate 8,487 downwards.
GCCGCCGGACTTGCTGACGTAGTTCACATTGGCGCCCGCCAGGCCGCCGTACTGCCCGGAATAGCCGTTGTTGACCACGGTGACTTCCTGGACATCATTCTGGCCGAGCAGGAGGTTGGTGGCGCCGGAGTTGTTGATATTCAGGAACGGGTCATTGTCATTCATTCCGTTCAGTGTGAACACATTGGAAGTGGCGGGTATGCCGAAGGTAGAGAAGTTGCCATAGCCCGCCTGGGTGTTCATTTTCGCGCCCGGCGACGTCTGGGGAATGTAGCTGAGGTCATTGCCGGGGTTGGGCACCAGCGCGACCTGAGCGGGTGTGAAGGTGGTAGAGACGTTGCCATTCTCGGTTTGAAGTACCGGCGCCTCGGAAGTGACCGTGACCGTCTCGGAGGCGCTGTTAAGAGCCAGAGTCATATTGCTGGTCGTGGTCTGGCCCACGCTGACCGAGACAGCGGAAGAAGCCGGCTTGAAATTAGGAGCCTTGGCCGTGAGCGTATAGGCGCCCGGGGTCAGGAACTGGAATCGGTATACGCCGTTGGCAGTGGTGGATTGTGTAAGAGTTTGGCTGGTCGCGTCGTTTTTCAGGGACACTGTGGCATTAGGCACAACGGCGCCGCTGGGATCGGCGACGGTTCCCGTGACGCTTCCAGAAACCAGGGATTGGGCCCGCAGAGGCCCGGCCGCGAACAGGACCAGAGCCGCTGTAAGCAGCGCGAGCAGCGCTGCTTGAGTGCCGTGCCTTGCTGTCCGGTGACGGCCGGAACCAGCGAGCAGCGGGAGAACTAATTTGAACAACACTTTCATCCTTCACCTCACAAGATGTGACGTTCCCGGCGAAACACGCCGAGGGTGAGCACGTCCAAAAGAGAGACTGCAAGCCGCGTTCCACGGAGCGGGCGGGAACGGCAGGAGTATTTTCAGGCGGTTAGGAGACGTAGCGGGCGAGAGACTACGGATTCACATATTCCGCAGGAGCTTGGGATTCAAAAAGACATAACGGCTCCGTCCAGATGTTCACATTTGTAAACACAGAAAGCTGTAATCGCTGGTGTGTTGTGTTCCTAATTGTAAACATACAATTCTACAAACCAGCGCTGCGGAGATCTGGGCAACCATTCGGCGGTAGCCCGCATCTCGCGGCGCGCGTGTGAGAGGAAAAGCCTCAGGAGCCTGCAGAATCGAGGAACTGGCGGAGCAGGGGCAGCGTAGCCTCGCTCTGTTCGAACGCCGCATAGTGGCCGCCACGCGGAATCACCCGCAACTGGCTGCCCGCAATCTGCCGGTGCATAAGTTCGGCGTCGCCCACCGGGGTGAGAGTATCCTCACTGCCCACCAGCAGCAGCGTGGGCACGTTGATGGTCTTTAGCGTCTCCACCGAATCCGGCCGCGCGGCCATGCCGCGCTGCACCTGGGCAATGTCTTCGGCCGACATTTTCATCATCATGCGCTTGGCCGCCTGCGCCAGGTCGGGCCGGTTCTGGCGCGTGCTTTCTCCCAGCAGCTTGGGAAGCATGCTGTCAATGAAGGGCTCAGGGCCGCGCTGCAGCACATCTTCGGCCGCACGCAGGCGATTGTTCCGTCCTTCCTCCGTGTCCGCCTGGGCGCGGGTGTCGCTGAGCACCAGCGCCCGTACCCGCTGCCGCGAACGCCGCCAGAACTCGAACAGGATGTAGCCGCCGATGGAGACGCCCACAAATACGGCCCGTCCCGCTTCCGCCGCGTCGCACACCCGTTCCAGGTCAGAAGCGTGCTTTTCCATGGTGGCCGGACCCTGGCCTGCTTCGGACTCCCCGTGCCCGCGCAGATCGGGCAGGATTACCTGGTAGCGCGTGGCCAGCCGATCCGCTATCGGCCTCCAGAATTCGTGGTGCGCGGGAAAAGGGTGCAAAAGCACAACCGGCGCGCCTTTACCCAGGACTTCATATGCAATCTCCGCGTCTCCGCTGTGAATTCGTTCCATGGGGGTATTTTAATCACCGCCAGCCTTAGAAGCGGCTGGAGCCGCGCGAAAGCGGGCAGATAAAGAGGCGGGCTTTGGCCGATCCGCCGGAAACGCGCCACCGCCTATAATTTCGCTATGCACGCCCTGCTTCGCGACCTCCGCTTCGCGGCACGCATGTTGCGGAAGAATTCTGGGTTCGCCATTATCGCCGTTCTCACGCTCGCTCTGGGAATCGGCGCCAACACCGCCATTTTCACCGTGACCAGCGCTGTGCTGCTGCGGCCGTTTCCTTACCGCGACCCGCAGCAACTGGTGAGCGTGGATGCGAAGGACGAAAGCAAGGATTTCGGTGGAACCCTGCTGCGCTACGAATTGTTGCGCGATCACAGCCGCGGCTTCCAGGGGGTGGCCGCCTGGGCTAACGACAACTTCAATGTCACCGGCCATGGCGAGCCGCTGCAGGTGCCGGTGGCGCGCGTTTCCGCCAATTTCTTCGCCCTTCTCGGCGTGCAGCCTCAGTTAGGGCGGGCCTTCAGCGCGGACGAAGGCCGGCCGGACGGCAAGTTCGTGATCATGCTCAGCGATTCTTTCTGGCGCAGCCGCTTTGGCGGCGACCGCAACATCATCGGCCAGAGCATCACGCTCGATACCACGCCCCATGCCATCATCGGCGTGCTGCCGGCGGGAGTTCAGTTTCCCTTCGTCGGGCAGGCTGATGTCTGGACGCCCCGCTACTTTGAACTCACTCTTATCCCGGCGCAGCGCCTGCGCCTGGGGGTGGGATATCTTGGCCTTCTGGCGCGGTTGCGGCCGGGAACCTCTTTGGCACAGGCGCAGGCCGAGCTCGCAGTGCTCAACCGGCAATACCGGGAGCAGAATCCCACCGCCCCTGACGCCGGCCCCTCGGTGCAGATGACGGCCGATCCCCTGCGCGACATCGTAGTCGCCGGTGTGCGCGGCAAAGTTTTGCTGCTCTCCGCGGCGGTTGCGCTGGTGCTGCTGATCGCCTGCGCCAATGTAGCCAGCCTGTTGCTGGCGCGCGCCCTCGCCCGCAGGCGGGAAATTGCCGTGCGTACCGCCATGGGCGCCAGCCGCGGCGTCCTGATTCGACAGCTGCTGACCGAGAGCACGCTGCTGGCGCTGGCCGGCGGCGTGCTGGGAATCGGGCTGAGCTGGCTGGCCATCCGTGCCTTGCTCACCTGGGGAACGGGCCAGCTTCCGCCGGGAATTCCCATTGCCACGGATGGGAGAGTCCTGCTCTTTACGCTGCTTATCTCTCTACTCACCGGAATCATCTTTGGGACCTTTCCGGCGCTGCAACTCTCCCGCGCTGAGCCCAGCGCCGCGCTGCGCGAGGAAGGGCGCGGCACCTCCACCAGCCACGCCCGCGCTCGCGCCACCAGCTTCCTGGTTGTCGGCCAGGTCGCGCTTTCTCTGCTGTTATTGATCGGCGCTGGACTTCTGTTACGCAGCTTCCAGCGTTTGCTGCGCGTGGACCCGGGGTTTGAGGCACACAACCTGCTCACCATGAACGTTTCACTGCCCACGGTGAAGTACGCCAAACCGGAGCAGCAGATCGCGTTCTTCGATGAAATGCTGCGCCGCGTCTCCACCCTGCCGGGGGTGCGCAACGCCGCCATTTCGGCCGCGCTGCCGCTCAGTTGGAAGCGCATCACTCCGCTCTTGCCGGAAGGCCAGCCGAATGTGCCCCTGGCCCAGCGCCCATTCATTGACGTTGAGGCGGTAAGCCCGCAGTGGTTTGAGACCATGCGCGTTCCCCTGCGCGCCGGCCGCGTGTTTACCGGCGCCGACAATGCACAGGCCCCCAAAGTGGTGGTTGTCAATGAAACCTTCGCCCGCCGCTTCTGGCCCGGCCAGAATCCCGTGGGCAAGCGTGTAGTTGTGGGCCGCTGGCCGGAGCCGGCGGAAGTGGTCGGTGTGGCCGCCGATGTCAAAAACCGCGGCCTGGCCCAGGACACCCAGGCCCAGGTCTATATTCCTTTCCCACAGTTGCCCTGGGGCAACATGAACTTGCTGGTGCGGACGGCGGTGCCGCCGCTCAGCATGGTGGGCGCGGTGCGGGGAGAGATTTCCGCCGTGGATCCGGATCAGGCGGTAACCGACATCCAGACGGCCGACGAGCTGGTGGACACCTCGCTGGCTCAACCCCGCTTCACCATGCTGCTGCTGGGCGCCTTTTCCGCAGCCGCGTTGGCGCTGGCCATCATCGGCGTGTACGGGGTGCTCGCTTACTCGGTAGCGCAGCGCCGTCACGAGCTGGGCATTCGCGTGGCGCTGGGAGCGGAGCGCGCCGACATTCTGCGCCTGGTGGTGCGCCAGGGTCTGCGGCTGGCGATTGCGGGAATTGTCCTCGGCTTGCTTGCCGCACTCCTGCTCACCCGGCTCATGTCGAGCCTGCTTTACAAGGTTGGAACCCGCGACCTCGCTACCTTCGCCGTCGTGCCCGCGGCTTTTCTCTGTATCGCCCTGCTTGCCAGCTACCTGCCCGCTCTCCGCGCCATGCGCACCGATCCCATGGAAGCCTTGCGCGGAAGTTAGTCAGAGAAGGATCGCCCGGGGCTAACGCAGCTTCGCACCGAATCAGACGAGACGTAACGAGTTACGTCTCTACCGAAGGGCTTTCATAATAAACGGTGGTAGAGACGTTGGTTGCAACGTCTCGCATTGGTCGAAAAGCAGGTGCTTCGCTGCGCTCAGCATGACAACATCAGGGGAATTTGAGACGTAACAAGTTACGTCTCTACCGAAGGCTTTGTTAAGAGCAGTTATCGGCTGGAGAGCTGAACTTTTACTTCCGCGTCCGTAGGCACGCCGTTACATAGGGCGGGACGGTAGTGCCAGTGGCGCACTTCGTTTACCAGCTTGCGGTAGAGCGAATCGCTGCCCGGGCCATCCAAAACAAACGGGCTGTAAACCTGGCCGTCGGTGCCGATAATGAAGTTCACCACTATCTTGGTATTGTCGGGAATGGCGGCCACCCAGGCATGAGGCGTGGCCAGCGCCTGCGGTGGCTCCGTGGATTCGCATTCCATGGCGACATCAGCTTCTTCCAGGGGCTGAAACTTCAAGAGGTTCACGCGCCCGCTATCCAGTGTGGCGTAGATCGCGTGGAAGGCTGTCCTGGAATTCAACAAACCGTTGGAGGGCGTAGCCGCCAGACCTGCGGCCGGCAGCAGGAGCACAAGCAAACAGGCAATTCGGTGCATGATTGGCGCGACCAGAGCTGGAGAGTCCAGGCAAATCAAGCTCGCCCCCAAGGCAGGGCAATCGAATAGCCCAAAGGCAGTTAGGACTGGGAGAGACAACCTATGTGTTATCAGCGGGTTGCAGACATCAAATCAAGAGACAGATCAGGGGAGATGCAAGCCCTTGCAGCAAAGCGGCAAGGCGCTCGCCTGTTGTGATCAGGCCATATCGTATTTAGGAAGCTGCACCGAGAACAGTGCAACGCTGTTACTTACGATAAACGGAATGTCCTTGAGAAACAAACGACGAGACTAGCGGAACTGCTGGTGTACTTTCAACCATGTGGGGACTAGACTTGCCCATCTCATCAGATCTAAGGAGGAGACATGGCAACCGCAAAAATGCCGCAACCATCCGCCGAAGACCCAGTGAAAGTTGATCCTCGGCATTACAGAGTCGAGTTCGAGAACGAGCGTGTCCGGGTGCTGCGCATCAAGTATGGGCCGGGCGAAAAATCGGTGATGCACAGCCACCCAGAAGCCATTGCCGTGTTCCTCACAGATGCCCATCACAAGTTCACCTACCCAGACGGGCGGACGGAAGACATCAAGGCGAACGCCGGTACGGTGCAGCACATGGACGCCTTTACCCACCTGCCGGAAAACCTCAGCGAGACGCCATTCGAGGTCATTGCGGTAGAGTTAAAACGCTAGTTCGGTCTGTTGCATTTCGAGAGCCGGCCCCTTGCTCCCGCCCGCTCTGCTTGCATTTATCTGCAAAAGGACTTGAGGGGTCCGTAACCACATCAGCAATTTGCCGCGCGGGCTACTGAGCTAGGTATCCTCCGTCGATCACGAGTTCGGCGCCAGTCATGAAGCTCGACTCGTCGGAGGCAAGGAAAAGACAACCGTTTGCGATTTCAAGTGGGGTGCCTGCGCGTTTCATGGGTGTGAGGCCAATCATGTGGGTGTTAATCGCCGGATCCTGAGACTGGGTCAGCGGCGTGTCAATAAAGCCCGGATGAACAGTATTCACGCGGATCCCGTTACCGGCATAGGTGATGGCTGCGTTCTTCGACATCATGACCAACGCGCCCTTGGTCGCATGATAGGCGTGCGCACCCGACACCGCAGCGATCCCCCAGATCGAGGACACGTTGATGATCGAGCCGGCATGATGTGCCTTCATGTGCGGGATCACTTCTCTCATCCCGAAGAAGCAGCCGTCCTGGTTCACAGCCAGAACCCGGCGCCAGTTCTGGGTGCTGCAGTCGTGCACAGCGTCGTAGACGGCTATGCCGGCGTTGTTCACCAGAACATCCACCCTCCCATGTGCCGCCACGATGTCCGTTACCACTCGCTTCCAGTGCTCTTCCTTCGACACGTCCAACTCCACGCCGGTCACGCCGGCCGGAAAGATACCAGAGGGGTTGCTTGAACTGCCGGCATAGACGATCGCGCGTTCCCGGGCGAACGACTCGGCCACCGCGAATCCGATGCCGCGTGACGCGCCGGTCACCAGCGCCACTTTTCCTTTGAGCCTCATTTCCTTCCCTCCTAAGTCAAAGCAGATGATGTTTCCGCGTCGGTTGTCGCGAACAGGCGTTAGCACTCTTTACAATCCCGATGCCACCCCGCCGGTAATAAGTGATATGCGGATTTATCACTCGTTACCGCCCCGAAGGTCCTCCGAAACCATGCAAGGTTAAGAAACGATTGACCTCACCGAAGAACTGCTCGGGATGCTCCATGTACATCAAGTGGCCTGCATCCGGCATTACTATTCGCTGCGCTCCCGGAATCGAGACAACCAGCGCACCTGCGACAGCTTGGTTATCCGCGATGTCCCCTGAGCCGATAAGGATCAACGTCGGCATTCGCAGTTGCTGGACGCTGGGAAAGATTGGGTGCTCCGGCAACGGCATATCATTGTGCGTGTAGTCTTGTGGCGCCGCCGTGAGGATTTCGCGCAGCCGCTTGCGCGCAGCCGCATGCGTTGCAAGGATAAGGTATGGATCCTGTACCATTGATTCGCGCAGAGCCTCACCTTTTTTCTGTTCGATTGTGTATTCACGCGTAAGGAAGTGCTCCGAATACGGGAAGCCCGTCACCCCCGGACCGATCACCACCAGCTCTGCAACGAACCGGGAATAGCGCATCGCGTACTCCATTGCCACCTGTCCACCATGGGAACTGGCCACCAGAGCGACACGATTGAGCTTGCGATTTATGATCAGAGCGGCAAGATCATCGGCCTCGTAATAAGGACTTGTGGCTTCGTGCGAGCGGCCGTATCCCCTCCGATCGTAGCGGATTGTGTGGAACCGGTTGCAGAACATCGGCCACACATCGTCGAAGACGGCCGAGTGCGCTACGCCATCGTGCATCAAGATGACGGCGTCCGGTCCGGAGCCGCATTCCTCGTAGTAGATTTTGCCCTGCCGAACCTCCACGAAGGAGCCCAGCGAACCCTTGGAAACAGCAGTTTGCCCAACAGCGGTGGAAAAACCAAGTACGACCACGAAGATTGCTGGCAATCTCACGGGCACCCTCGACATGGAATCGAACGAAGATCATACCTGAGCAGGGCGACATCGCTAGGGATTACAACGACGATTGTTGTGAACAGGGTTTCACGTACTTTGATCTGCACCATCTCTGGTGCAACGCCCAAAGGAGTGATAAGCGGATTTCACATTCGTTATTTAAGTTCGTTGTTTGAAATATGTAAGTTGGATTAAGATTCTCGTCGCGTATGCAAGACAAGTTCTCGGTAACCTCAAAGGACCGGTCCTCACTGAGCGACGACGCCTTGGGCTGGATCGGCATGGTGCTCGTATTAATTGCTGCAATCATCCTCGACAAGGGCAGCACGCCGCATAAGTGGCACGCTGCAATCATGTGGACTTTCGTTGCATTTTTCGGCGCTTTGATATTTGGCCGCAGGAAGCGGAACTCGTTTGTATTCTGGATTTTCTGGGTAACCTGCTTAACGCTACATGGATTCGCAATGTGGGTTATGTTTGGGCAGCTTTTTCCTCGTCTAATTCTGGGCACGTTATACGTGGTTCCACTGGCTTTTATTGAGGCCTTACTTCTGCTGGGGATGTTTACAAAGCTGGAGGGCAAACTGTCGGAATTCAGGTCTCGTTGATTATCAACTGGTGTAAACAGGACTTCACGTACATTACAAATTCTGCACTGGTTTCTGACCTTTCCCCCGAGAGCCGCACACAGCCGAGTATGATTTCATACTCTCGGAAAGGGGCGGAAGATGTCGAGGAGCAGGCACACGGAGGCGCAGATCATCGCAGCGCTGAAGCAGGTGGAAGCAGG